>NZ_AMPG01000003.1:0-300000 GCF_000299415.1 Candidatus Microthrix parvicella Bio17-1 | reverse complement strand
AGCACCCCATCACCGGTGGGGGCCGGGGTCTCAACGAAGGTTGCAGCGCCGTCGATGATACGAACTGCCTTCATGCCTCTTCTCCCCTGGACCGGACAAGGAACGGCTGATTGCCGTAGCGGTCGAGATGGACCACTTCGCCGATCGGCCGACGGGTGGTGGGCCCGTAGCGGCCACGTGGCCACCCGATGGGGATGATGCACACCGGGTTGACCTTGCGGGGCAGGCCGAGGATCCGGCGGGCCGTCGAGATGTGCCAGATGGGCAACGTCTGGATGGACGCACCCAACCCGACCGCCCGACATTCCAACAGCAGGTTCTGAACTGCCGGGAACACCGACCCGTAGAACGAGGACACCGCAATCTGGGGACGGCCAACCGGCCGGTGCTTCAGGCCACGCCGGTAACACGGGATGACGAAGAGCGGCAGCTCCGCAAAGTGCTTGGCCTGCCAGCGGCCCGGCGCCATCTGGCGCTGCGCCTTTGCGTCACCGCGGGCCATCCGGGAGACGATCGGGTCGTAGGCGCGGAAGAGCGGCCGATACAGCTTGGCCAGCCGCTCCTTCTGCTCGGGATCCTCGACAACGAGGTACGACCAGTCCTGGGTGTTACTGCTGGTCGGCGCCTTCAACGAGAGCTCGAGCAGCGGGAGCAACACATCGTGGCTGACCGGATCGAGGTGCAGCTTGCGGATGGCCCGCTGGGTGCGCATCGCCTCACCCAGCGGCATGTCGAGACGCGACAGCGCCTCTTCCGTCGAGGGGATGTCGGCGGCCGCCTCGGGCCTTGCCGGACGGCCTGATGTGGTCACGCGCGTTCCCCCTGTTGATCGAGCGCTTGCGACCTTACTGGTGAGCTCATCCGTGGCTGGGCTCCAACACCAACTTGCCCACGAAATCCGTCGCCTCGAAACGGGCCTGGGCGACGGCGATGCGATCAAGTGGGTAGGACCTCCTTCCATCCGGCCACCGCATCGGGGTCGGCGGCAGTGCCGTAGGCGCCACGACGCGACCACAGGTCGGTGTTGTTCACCGCGGCGGCGCCGACCTGGACGAGCACCTCGCCGGGGCCCGGCGGAGGACAGGGCCAGTCGGGATGCACCTCGATGACCTCCGGCCCGCCGTGGGCCATCGTGACGGCCGCCTGCATCGTCCTTGGAATCGTCGGCGGAGTTGTCGGCGGCATCGCCGAACTCAGGTGCCGGTGAACTTGGGTGGGCGTCGCTCCATCATGGCGGCGACGCCCTCGGCAACGTCGGCCGTTTCCAGCAGCTGCGGCATGCTCTGGCGCATCTGCGCACAGGCCGCATCGCGGGCCGCCCGCTGACCGGCCCGGGTGGCCGCCAGCGCACTCTGCACCGCCAGCGGGGCGTTGGTGGCGATCTGCTGGGCCACCTCGATCGCCCGATCCAGCTGGGTCCCCGGCTCGACCACCTCGGTGACCATGCCGGCGAGAAGCGCCTCCGACGCCGAGAACGGCTCGGCACCCAACAGCCACTTCGTGCCGATCGCGCCCAGTTGCGGAAGCCTCAGCGATGCCCCACCCAACGGCACGATCGCCCGGGCCACCTCGAGCTGGGCGAAGACGGTGTCGTTCGCGGCGATCGTCGCCTGAGATGCCAGCGCCAACTCGATACCCAACGTGTAGCAACGGCCCTGAACCGCGAGCACGATCGGTTTGGCGCACGGCTCACCGAAGAAGTCCCACGGGTCGCGCATCCCCTCGGGGAGGACGTCGGCGATGTCGCCGCTCTGAACCGCCGGAAGCACGTCGGGCAGGTCGAGCCCGGCACTGAAGTGTTTGCCGGCCCCGTGCACCACCCCGACCCGGAGGTCCGGATCGTCGTGCAGTTCGGTGTAGGCCGCCGCGACCGCCGCGATGATCTCGACGTTCCACGCGTTGGCCTTGGCCTGGCGATCGACGCCGATCACCAACACGTATCCCTGACGCTCCACGCTGACCAGGTCCGACATGTGCAGCTCCCTTCGTAGCGGCCGCCACCGTACCGTCGCCGACGGCACCGGGCGGGTGGAGCCGCGACCAAACTCGACCGGGACGGGGTGCGGGTTCTCGGGTGCCGCTGTGACCGACCCCACATTTTGATCGAGCACGTGCGGTGTTATGGTTCCCTAACGCAACCCTTTGGGAGCCCTTGATGACCGCGACGATGACCGAACCCATTCCCGGCAACGAGCTGGCCGTCGACCGGATGCCCGGGCACTGGCTGCTCGCCCGGATGGGCAAGCGGGTGCTGCGCCCGGGCGGTCGGGAGCTGACCGACCAGTTGCTGGGTGCCCTGGCGATCGACCCATCCGCCGACGTCGTCGAGCTGGCGCCCGGGCTGGGTTCGACCACCGAGCTGGTGCTCGGCTGCAACCCGGCCACCTACGTGGGCGTCGACCGCGACCCGGTGTCGGCCGAGCGGGTCGCTCACGTGGTCAACGGACCCGGTCGTTCGGTGGTCAACGCCTCGGCGGCCGATACCGGCCTGCCCGACGCCTCGGCCGACGTCGTTTTCGGCGAGGCCTACCTGACGATGCAACCGGCGTCGCAGAAGGCCAGGATCATGGCCGAACTCGCCCGCGTGGTGCGGCCCGGCGGCCGCATCGGCCTGCACGAGGTGTCCTTCGCCCCCGACGACCTCGACGACGAGCGCTGCGACGCGATCGCCGCTGACCTGCGGCGGACGATCAAGGTGAACGTGACACCACTGTCGCTTCGGGGCTGGACCAACCTCTTGGATGAGGCGGGATTCGACGTGGCCGGCACGGTCACCGCCCCGCTCCACCTGCTGGAGCCCCGGCGGTTGATCGCCGATGAGGGCGTCCTGGGTGCGGCACGCTTCGTCGGCCGGGTGGCCCGCAACCCCGATGCCCGTGCCCGGGTGCTGGCCATGCGGGCGGCGATGCACGACAACGCCGAGCACCTCCAGGCCTGCGTGGTGACCGCCACCCGCCGCTCGGCCGCCTGAGCCCGCAGTTGATGAAACGATCCGTGGCGGCGGCGCTGGCCGGCGTCCTGCTGATCGGGCTCGTTGGCGCGGTCGCGTTCTGGCCCCGTGGCGCCACCCCCGCCAACGAGATGAAGGTGCGCGACGACTTTGCGGCCCGCGACGGCAACCCGGCTGCGCCCAACGCAGCCCTCCGCACACCTGAACCCGGCATCCACCGCTACGCCACGTCGGGCTCCGAGGAGCTGAAGCTGGGCCCGCTGCCCACCGAGACCCGGCCGTACCCCACATCGATCTCGGCACCGATCGTCGATGCCGACCCGGGCTGCTTCACGATCACCCTGCACTTGTTGGAACAACACAGCGAGGACACCACGTACTGCGTCGGCGAGGATGGGTCGATACGTCTCGACGGACATACGAAGCGCCAGCAGATCGGCCCGATGAACCCGACCGCCGACATGGCCTGCGACCCCGACGTGCTCGTCGACCCAGAGCGCGACCGCGCGCCGGTCGCCTGCGAGCTGACGTTGGACGGCGGGCCGAAGCAGCTGACCGCCGAGCTGACCGGCACCAGCACCTGGACGCGGCGGGTCACCGTCGAGCTCGGCGATGGAACCCCGGTGGACACCACCGAGGTGGACCTCAGCTTCGAGGTCACCGGCGACCTCACCGGAACCTGGCGGGAACGTGTGTGGCTCGCCGGTGATGACGCGCTGCCGGTGCGCATCACCCGAGACCTCGACCTCGACGGACTGGCCGCCTTCACCGAGCACCGGGACTCCACGCTGACGACTCTCACGCCAGAACGCTGATCACGACTCCGCGGCGAGGGCTCGCAGGCGGCTGACGAGCGGGTCGCGAAGCGCGATGATGGCAGTGACATCACCGGTGGCCAGCGGGAGGGTCACCAGCGCGGCCACGGCGGCGACGAACGCCTCGCAGGCGAACCGTGTGTCGGGCTGCTCCATCCCGAGCAGGCCGGCCAGCGCATCGACCACCTCGGTCTGCAGCGCCGCCCGCCGGACGAGCGCCCGGGGCCCGGCGGCGTGGGCCTCGACGACGTAGAGGCGAGCGAAAGCCGGATGATCGACGATCGCCTGGAGGTACCCGTCGAGCGCGGCGATGGCCCGGTCCAGCGGGAGGCCTTCCTGAGCGGCCACGGCATCGGCCAGCCGACCGACGAGCACCTCGCCGACCAGGTCGAGCGCCTCGAGGAAGCACTCCAACCTGTTGGCATACAGCGCATAGAAGGTCTGGCGTGACACGCCCGCAAGTTCCAGCACCGCAGCGACGGGCGTATCGGAGTAACCACGACCGACGCACGCCTCGGCCATGGCGACGGCGAGTCGCAGCCGCTGTGACTGCTCGACCTGGCCCCGGGTCAGATCGTGGCGACCCCGCGGCAGCGGCGGCATCGACGCCTCGATGCCCGCAGCGGGCCCCGATTCGGCCGGGATCTCGCCGGCCGAGACGGTCCTCACCTCGACACCGAACCCCCGCGGGCTCGACGCGGCCGGTCGAGCGGGACGCGCAGCGTGTTGATCGTCGTGGCCAGCATCTCGTAATGGCCGACCAGCATCAGAAACTCGAGCGCGGCGGGCTCGTCGAGGTGGCGACGGAGATCGAGCCAGGCGTCGTCGCCAAGATCGCGCCGGTCGTGCAGCTCATCGACGGCGGCGAGCAGGACGTGCTCGCGGTCGCTCCAACAGGGGGCGGAGGGCCCCTCGACCACGCCGTCGATCTCGGTCGGCGTCACCCGAGCCCGCTTGGCCAGGAGCCGGTGATGGGCCTGTTCGTACTCGCAACCGGTCAGGTGGGCCACCCGCAGGATGATCAGCTCGGTCTCCCGCCGTGGCAGCTTGCCGCCGGGCATCAGCCGTCCGGCGAAGCGCAACCAGCCCCGAAACAGCTTGCGGTTGCGACCCAGCGTGAGAAACAGGTTGGGAGGGGTGGTGCCGGTGACCAGGCCCGACGCCTGGGCGAAGGCCCAGTTGAGCACGCCGACATCGGCGCGTTCACCCGGCGCGATCCTCGGGGTGACGCTCATGACCGCTCCCCCGGAGCCGGCTCCCCCTGGGGCGTGGTCAGCTCCACCCGTTCGTCGCGGGCGATCGCCAGCACGCCGGCCACCTTGCCGCGCAGTGCCCGGTCGACCACGGGCTGGGCGATCGAGCGGATCGGCAGCACGCCGGCGACCCACCATGGGGCGACGATGCGTCGGGAGCGGCGGGCGATGCCCCGCTCGAGTGCGTTGATGCCCACCTCGAGGTCGGTCACCGTGGTGACCGTGCGTCCGCCCAGGAACGACCGGGCCGCCTCGGTGTCGAACCCGCGGCTGGTCATCTCGGTGTCGAGCTCGGCGAAGTAGGCCACACCCACCCGGGCCCCGCTGGGCGCCAGCTCGGCGCGCAGCGTGTTGCCGAGCGCCTCGACCGCTGCCTTCGACGCCGAGTAGGCGCCCATCAGCGGCACGTTCACCACGGCACCCAGCGACGAGACCGCCACCGCGTACCCGTTGGGGTGAGCGATGTGTTGCCCGGCGGCGCGAAGCGTGTAGTAGGCGCCGAGCACGTTGACCCGGTTGATCTGCTCGAACACCTCGGGATCGCCGCCGACCAGCGGCAGCTGGGCGGCGATGCCGGCATTGGCGACGATGACGTCGAGACCGCCCAACTCACCGACGGCGGCCTCGACCGCCGCCTCGACACTGGCCCGGTCGCCGACATCGCAATGCCACCACGGGGCGTCGGCCTTCGCAGCCGCCTCGGCGAGGAGATCATCCTCAAGTCCGGCGAGAGCCACCCGGGCACCGCGTTGATGCAGCCGTTCGGCCAGCGCGGCGCCGATGCCGCGAGCCGCCCCGGTAATGAGGACCCGACGACCGGCGAGCGAACTTCCACGAGCGTTCATCAACCGCAGGCTAGCCTCCACAAACAATGATGTTCCTCAATGTTCGAACAACCGGCCGGATCTCAGCGGCGCTGGCGGCGACCATGATGCTGCTGGGTGTGAGCGCGTGCTCGGGCAACGCCTCCTCCACCTCCGACGAAGTCGGGTCCGGGGCGACCGGCCAGACGACGACAACCTCCGGCGCCGAGCCGACCCCGTTTACCGCCAAGCCCTTCGACGGCGACGATGCGGCGTTCTACGTGCCGCCCGACCCGTTACCCGAAGGCGAGCCCGGCGAGCTGATCCGGGTGATGGACCTCGGCGAGGCGGACGGTGCCGCAACGGTCAAGGTGATGTACCACTCCCGCGACGGCGCCGACCGGGACCGGGCGGTCACCGGCCTGGTGACCTACCCCACCGGCACGGCACCCAAGGATGGCTGGCCGGTGACGGCCACCGCGCCGGGCACGGTTGGGCTGGCACCCCGGTGCGGCGTCAGCCGCCAGGCCAAGGTTGCCCCGGACTGGGGCGTCGAAGGCGTGGCCGTGATGACCGACTACATCGGGCTGGGCACCGAGGGCGGGCCGCTGCACCCGTACTTCTCCAAGCCCAGCGAAGGCCACAGCGTGATCGACGGGGTCCGCGCCGCCAGGCAGCTCGCCGATGCCCACGCAGGCAACCGCTGGCTGTCGGTCGGCCACTCCCAAGGCGGGCACGGCGCGCTGTCGGCCGGCGAACTGGCCGCGGATTACGCGCCGGAGCTCGACCTCGTGGCCACGTTGGCCCTCGCCCCGGCGGTGATGTTCGAGAACGTCTACGGCGGCATCGACCCGATCGTCACCGGCATCCTCACCGCGATGAGCCTGTACGGCGGGGCGGGCGAGCACCCCGGGATCAAGCTCGGCGACTACGTGACCGACGAGCTGGCCGCTGCCTCGGACGTGTTCACCACCGGGTGCCTGCCCGAGATCACCGACACGCTGATACCGCTGTCGGCGGGCAAACAACTCTTCACCCACGACCCGCGCGACACCGAACCGGCCCACCAACTGCTGTTGGCGAACGATGTTGGCGAGGTCAAGGTGGACGCTCCGCTGTTTCTGGTGTCGGGCACCGCGGACGACCGGGTGGTGATCGACCGGGTGCGCGACCTGTATGCCCGCCTGTGTGAGACCGGTCAGGTGACCGAGCTGTTGATCGTCGATGACGCCACCCACGACAGCATCATCGGTGAGACATCGGAGCAGACCTCGGCGTGGCTGAACGCCCGCCTCGACGGCGACCCGCCCACCGACAGCTGCGCCAAGAGCCCGACCGCTCCCTGAACCCGCCAAACAGTCGGTCTGGTGTCCGGGCACGTCGACCTGGCCCACCACATCCGTGCCGGTTTCAGTGAACCAAAAGCGACCCTCAGGAAGTTGTGTTCGAGGATCTCGTTAAACATCCTGGTGGGCAACACCGACAACCGTGCCCACAACCACGCACCGACTGAGAAGAACCATCGATGAACGACGACGACCTCCTCCACCTGCGACGCTGCCTGGAACTCGCCGCTGAGGCGGTTGAACGCGGCGACCAACCCTTTGGTTCGGTGCTGGTCTCGGGTGACGGCACCGTGCTGGCCGAACGCCGGAACCAGATCGTCACCACCGGCGACCTCACCGCCCACCCCGAGCTGGCGCTGGCCGGTTGGGCGTCCCAACACCTCGGTGCCGCTCAGCGTGGCGCTGCCACGATGTACACCAGTGGTGAGCACTGCACGATGTGCGCCGCCGCCCACGTGCGGGTGGGCATCGGCAGGCTGGTCTATGTGCTGTCGGCTCCGATGATCGCCGAGCTGGCCAAACCCGACGTGATGATCAACCTGCGGGCCACCGACATCGCCGCAGCGTCCAACTTCGGCATCGTGATCGAGGGCCCCTGCGACGAACTGGTGCCCGAGGCCACAGCGCTCTTCCACAGATGGCGAGGCCCACATCGCGCTGCCTCAGCAGCGAGCACGATCCAGTTCGAGTCAAGAATCTGAGATCGGTTGGCGCCCGACGCGTCTTCGGACTCGGAGAAGAACACGCCGGCGGCCTGGATCGTGTCCTGTGCAATTTGGAGGTTCTTGCACACGACATCTGGCATGGGCGCTTTCGGAGGCTCGGCGGTCGGACGAGCCGTCGCCGGAGCCGCTGGCGGCGGCGCAGCGGTGGTGGTAGGAGGAGTGGCCGGCGCTGCAGCGGCGCCGCAGGTCTCACCG
This sequence comes from Candidatus Microthrix parvicella Bio17-1, assembly GCF_000299415.1. NCBI lineage: Bacteria > Bacillati > Actinomycetota > Acidimicrobiia > Acidimicrobiales > Microthrixaceae > Candidatus Neomicrothrix > Candidatus Neomicrothrix parvicella. The sequence goes on along the minus strand of NZ_AMPG01000003.1, from coordinate 291,913 downwards.
AGCTGCATCCGCATCGTCGGGTTTGGTCCCTGTTCAGGATCTTCTTTCCGCTCGAACCGAGGAGGCCGATCCGACAGGGAAGGAAATGTGACCAAGTGCCCTACTGCGCGATCGGCTCAGGGTGCACGATGACGGATAATCAGGAGGTGTGTCGTGGGCGGTTCCGGAGTTCGCGCTGACAGCGGTGGAGTGCCCGGGAGGTTCCGTTGGCGACGGCTGGCCATGGTTTCGGCGATGGTGCTCGGGCTGGCGGGTGTTGTCGCGTGCGGCGACGGAGCCAGCACGGAAGTTACCGCCACCGCCCCGGACGCAGGAGCAGCGCCGTCGCCCGCAGGCGAATCCAGCTGGCGCGCCGCCTCGGAGACGCGTGTCTACTTTGCGTGGAACGAGAAGGTCGGAGCCGCCGGACGCTCCAGTTCCCCGGGGACGCCGGAGGGAGCGATCGAAGCGCTGCTCAAGGGCCCCGACGCCTTCGAGACCGACATCGGCATGACCAGCGCGATCCCCGACGCCACCAAGCTCCTCGGGGTGTCGGTCTCGGGCGGCACGGCCGTGGTCGACCTTTCCGGCGCGTTCCAGACCGGCGGCGGCAGCCTGTCGATGCAGCTCCGGGTCGCCCAGGTGGTTTTCACCGCAACGCAGTTCGATGAGGTCGACCGGGTGACGATCCACCTGGACGGCGCACCGGTGGACGGCATCGGCGGCGAGGGCGTACCCGCCACGGAGGTGGACCGCAACGACTCCGCCAACGTCACCCCCGCGGTCTTGGTGGAATCGCCCACCCCGGGGGCCAACGTGGCCTCCCCGCTGGCGGTCTCCGGCATCTCCAACACCTTCGAGGCAACCGTGAACTACTCCATCGCCGACGGCGACGGGCTCATCGTCGCCGAGGGGCACACAACCGCCACCGCGGGCAACGGCACTTGGGGCGACTTCGAGTTCACCGAGACCTTCGAGAACGCCAAGCCGGGGCTGGGCGCGGTGATCGCATTCCAAGAAGACGCAGAGAAGGGCGGCCAGCGGGACGTGTACGAGGTACCTGTGCGATTTGGGGCGACGCCTCCATCCTCAGCGGCCTCCCCGCCCGACGCCGCGCCGACGCCGACATCGGCCTCAGCACCGGCACCCCCACCCCCACCCCCACCCTCGGGGCCTCCGGCATCGGCTGTCTTTACGGGCTGAGGCCCACGGGCGGTTCGGCGTCAGCGGGCACACCGAGTGGTGGTGGTCGTCTTCGATTGCGCAGCGTCGCCCACGCCGGTGCCGCAACCGGCGATCAGAACTGCGGCCAGTCCGACGATTGCCCCGCGTTTGCCGACCCAACTCACGCTCGCGCCCTCCAGGTCAGCAGAGCCGAACTGGCCAAAACGAGATGACGACCTGGTGGGTCCTTTTCTCAAGGGAGCACCCGGCACCCTAGAAAGGGGACCTGAGAACATCCTGAAAGCGCCAGAACCCCTTCCTCCCGATCAGGAGCAACCCTCGTGAACCTTCGACGAACCCGGATGACGCGCGGAGCGGCACTCCTCGCCGCCCCCCTGCTCATCGCCACAGCGTGCAGCGGCAACGACACCAACGAGCAGGCCGACTCATCGACCACCACGACGACACCATCTGGCCCGACGCCGCGCTTTGCGGACGAGTTCGACGTCGACGGTCCGCTCGACTGGGAGGTGTGGGAACCGATCATCGAGAAGCGTCACGAGTCGTACCAAACCGACCGCGACAAGAACGTGCGCGTCGAGGACGGCAACCTGGTCATCGAAGCCCACCAGGAGGACTACAAGGACGCCAAGTACACCTCCGCGATGATCCAGACCCGGGAGTCGTTTCAGTACGGTCGGTTTGAGGCCCGGATGAAGCTGCCGGAAACGCCCGGCACGTGGCCGGCGTTCTGGTTGGTCAACGACGACCAGTGGCCCGACTTCGGCGAGATCGACGTGATGGAGCACTTCGCCCGCGAGACGGAGACCAAGGGAGAGCCGCAGTCGATGGGCTACGTCGAGACGAACCTGCACTCCACCCCGCCCAAGGCTGTTCCGGCGCTCACCGACTGGGGCCGGGCGAAGTCCACCCAGGTCGACGTCGCCGAGTGGCACACCTACGCGGTCGAATGGGCCGAGGGTGAGATCCGCTTCTTCATCGATGATGAGGAGACGGCCACCCACGTTCGCCCGCCCAAGGGCGACGAGCAGACCTGGCCCTTTGACGACCATCCCGAGGTGATCGCGTTCGACATGTTCCTCGGCGCCTATGCGGGCGAGGTCGACTCCGCAGCGCTTCCCCAGCAGCTCCTCGTCGATTGGGTTCGGGTGTGGCCCCTCGACGACGCCGCGGGCGAGGAGGCCCCCGACGACACGACCCCACCCAGCACCACCCAGTCGGGCTGACCGGCCCCGACCGCCTACTCGGCGACGGGCAGGGTGGCCACCCGCTTGCCCCGTGCATGACGGGTCTCCGTCGCCTCCAACGCCGTCAGCGCCTCGGCGAACGGGTGGACGTGTTCCAGCACCAGGCGGATGCGCCCCGCGGTGATGTCGTCGACCAGCGCGTCCATCTCACCGCCGGTGTCCTGGCGATGCACAAACGGTTCCACCGTGACCCCGCGGTCGGGCGCCTCCTGGTCACCCGAGACGGTGATCACCCGGCCCCCGTCGCGCACCACCTGCCGGCTCGATGCGCCCGTGCCCGGCTGGATGGCCAGCGCCGCGTCCACCCCGCCCGGTGCCCAGGCCAGCACGTCGTCGGGCCACCCGACCTCGCGATAGTCCACGGCGGCCTCGGCCCCGAGCGACAACAGGTAGTCGTGGTTGGGGGCCGAGGCCGAGCCGATGACCCGGATGCCCCGTTGCGCCGCCAGCTGCACCACCAGCGTGCCGATCGCCCCCGAGGCGCCCGCCACGAACAGGGTGTCACCCTCGGTGAGCGCGAGCGCGTGCGTGCTCTCGACGGCCGACTTGCCGGGCACGGTGATGCCGGCTGCGGTCGGAAACCCGAGGCCGTCGGGAATCGGCGACAGACCCGTCGCCGGGACCACCGCGTAGTCGGCCCAGGTTCCGCCCTGGGGCTCCATGTTGGTCGCCACCCTGACGCGGTCGCCCACCTTGACCGTGTCGACCCCCTCGCCCAATCCGGCGACGACCCCGGCACCCTCGATGCCGATGACGTACGGAAACGGGCCGTTCGGCGGGATGAAGTAGCGGTCGTGGATGCCCACGCCAAACGCGTGCATCTCGACGAGCACCTGGCCGTCGCCAACCTCCGGCGTCGGAACGTCCATCAGCTTCACGTCTTGACTCTGCCCGTCGATACGCACATAGGCCCTCATGGCCCGGCAAGGTAGCGCGCCCATCGGCATCCCGATCAACTTGCGAACCTGGCTGGGTGGCCTATGGTCGCCGCGAGGTGCGGCGATCGACGGGAGGTCCATGTTCGTTGCAGGTTCGATTCGATGGTGAGCATTCCGGGACTCGGCGACACGAGCGGCCGGGCCGAGTCGATGCTTGGCCGACGACTTCGACCGTGGTGGGGCGTTTACCCGGGGTCGCTCATCGCTCGCGGTGTGGTCGGGGCGATCGTGTTTGGGGTGATCATCTACGGCGCCCACCAGGTGCGCGCCGGCGAGTTGGATCTTGCCGCAACCGGGCTCGAGGATTCCCGCGAGCTGATCGACCTCGTCGCCCTCGGGGTCGGTGGTGCAGCGCTGCTGGGAGTGCTGTACAAAATAGTTCAGATTGCCGTCGGGGCGTTCGACCTGTTCTTTCGCCGCAGTGTCGAGGGACGGCTGGTGCAGGCCCAGGAACGACGCACCGGCGACTTCCTGCCCGGCATCGTCCAGATGGTGTGGTTCCGAAGCAGGGACAGCTCCGGCATGAATCGGTCGGTGCGGAGACGCACCCGCTACGAGGTGGTGCTCTCCACCCCGCACGGACCCAAATCCTGGAACGTGAACTCCAGGCATTTCGCCGAGTTGCGCGGGCGGCCCGGGGGCTCGGTCCGCCTCCGCGTCAGCCCGCTGCTCGGTTACGTCAGCCGGGCTGAGGCGCTCGAGTAGCGGTCACACGTGCCGAGCCCGCTCAGGCCCGGACCGCAACGGCGCCCCGCCATCAATGCAGTCCGGGAGCTGGGTGGGGGCCGGCCGCCGAACTAGCGTCACGCGCTGTGAGTGACCAACCAGCAGACGATGCACCCACCAGCACCGAGGTCGATCGTTCTCGGCAACACCGCCGAGTCTCGTCGAGCGTCGCAACCGGCCTTGTCTGCGGTGTCGCAACGCTCCTGCTCGGACTGATCCGCATCGGCCGAGCGTTCGGATACGACGAGGGTTTCACCTACTACTACTTCATCAGGGGTGGGTCGGTCAGGCGAGCGCTGACGACGCAGATCGTCTTCAACAACCACCCGATGTTCTCGGCGATACAGGCGGTCGCGTGGCGCCTGGGGCTGGTGAGCGAACAGGCGCAGCGCCTCGGTCCGGCGTTGTGCGGGGCGATCGCCGTCGGCCTCGTGGCGTGGTTTGTTGCCCGTCACGTCGGTGCCGTAGCGGGCGTGGCAGCAGGTGTTGTACTCGCACTCAACCCCATATTCCTCGACCAATTCCGGCAGCTCCGCGGGTACGCGTTGGCCACTGCGGCGGTCGTCGCCGCGGGAGCGGCACTTTGGCGATCGTGGGACGACCATCGACTCCGCTGGCTGATCATCCAGGGAGCGCTGATGGTCATTGCGGTCACGACCCACGCCTACAGCGCGCTCACGCTTCTGATGTTGGCAGCAGCTTCGATCGCACTACGTCGCGTCCGGCCGGCCCATTTCTCCACATGGCTGGTGGCGGCGGTTGTCGCCATAGGGATCACGTTCCCGCTGATTGACGACATCAGAGCCAACACCGAGGCTCGGGGCAATCGCTACCTCGCCGACTTCCCTCTGGAACTCGCGCGGGAGTTCATCGGTTGGTCCTGGCCGGCTGTGGCAGTGATCGGACTGGCCGTCGTGACCGGCATCGTCACGCTGTCCATGCGGTCGAAGCAGCACCTGATGGCGGTCGCAGTGAGCGGCGCAATCCTCGTTGGAGCGGTGGCGATCATGTGGCAGGTGGTCCAGCCTTACGACCTCTACGTTCGGTTCTTCGTCAGCGCGATGCCACTCGTAGCCGCGCTTGCCGGCTTCGGCGTCGCTCGACTTCCCAGGCCCGCACAGGTGGTAGTGGTCATTGCAATGGTGTGGGCCCTGCTGCCCGGCGCGCTCGAAGTACTCGACAGCCAACCTCGGACCCGCGAGGCGGCGGCGCTGGTGAACATCGTCCGCGCCGAAGGCCTGGAGGTCTGCGGGAGTAACGCCGAACCGCTCTTTGTCTACACCTCACCGTTCCCGCAGGTCTCCGACAATGGCGACCTCGCGTCATGTGACGTCTACGTATCGGTCCTTGGGCTTGGGGCCGAGCAGCGCGCCCGCCTGGCCACCAGATTCGAGGACCACATAACGCTGCGTGGTGGGATCATCATCTGGGCAGACAGCGGGGAGATCGACCGCCTCGAACGCAGTGGAAAGGTCCCCGCGAGCTGAACGCCCGGATCTGGCCGGCCCCAGTCTCCGGATGACGAAACAACCACGGTTCCTGCGGCAGGGTTCGTCGGAGTGCACCCCGCGTTCTGCATGCCCCATCTCGGCGACCTCCAACGAGATGGGCGGTATCGTCGGCCGATGGACGACATCACTCCCGAGGAGGCACCGACCGAGGACGGTCGACCGCTCGACGGCCAGGTGTGTCTCATCGTCGGCGCCGGGGAGGGCATCGGTCGGGCGTGTGCCGAGGCCTTCGTCCGCGAGGGCGCCACGGTGGCGTTGGTCGCACGAGACGCGCAACGGCTCACCGATCTGGCCGCCGACATCGAGGCCTCCACCGGAGGACGGGCGCACCCGGTTGCCGCCGACCTCGGGGAGCCGGACGTCGGCCGTCGGGTCGTCGACGCCGTCATGGCGACGCTCGGCCGCATCGACTCCGTGATCGCGGTGGCCACCATGGCAGGGCGAGGGGCCCTCATCGACGTCGACATGGACCAGCTCAGGCGGGCGTTCGAGGTCAACGTGATTGGCACCCTCGACGTCAGCCGCTGCGCTGCCCGCACGATGGTCGACGCCGGCCTGGGCGGAGCCATCGTGCACGTCTCCACGCTGGGAACCCACTCGCTCCCCGAGCGGCAGGCGCCATATACCGCGACCAAGGCGGCGATGGTCTCGGCGTCGATGACGATGGCCAAGGAACTCGGCCCCGAGGGCATCAGGGTGAACGTGGTGACGCCCGGTTACGTCACCGGAGCCCCCCTCGACCAGCTGTGCGAACACGTCGCCGCCAAGGACGGCCTCGATGCCGCCGACGTGTCCCGGCGGTTGGCCTCAACGGCGGCGCTGCGGCGCCACGTCGACCCGGCCGACCTCGCTCAGGCGGCGCTGTTTCTGGCCGGGTCCTCCGGACGCAACATCACCGGGATCGAACTGCGGGTGGATGGCGGCCAGAAGGTCGGGCCGTAGGCCGGGTTCAGCCGCGCCAGTAGTTGTTAGCGGCAGCCACGGTGGCGAACTCGATGGCGACGACGTGACCGGCGGCGGTCAGCGAGTCGGCGTCGTTGGCGTACGCCGGGCGCAGTTCCCCGCGGACCTCGGCGTCGGGCTGGATCGCACCGATCGTCTTGCGGGCGATCATGATCGCCAACGCTCGGCCCTCCTCCGGGGTGGCGGTGATCAAGGTGTTGTCGGGGATGAGCGCCATCGTTGGCTCCTGTGGTTCGAGTTCGCAGTCAGCACGGGGTGACCCCGCCCGTTCATGACAATACTCACCGGAGATACTGGAGTCGACCGGCGCCGCAGAACCCGGTGCCGAGTTGCCGGGCCGGCGCGGCGGCTGGTGTTTTTCGCGCCGGTTGAGACTCGCGATCCTGGTTCATGTCGGGTAGAATTACACCCATGTTCTTTGATGTTGGGTGCCGGTTGTGACGGTCGGGCTGACACCACGCCAGGGTGACGTGTTCCGGTCCACCAACCGCTTTGTAGGTGAGGCTGTTGGTGAGGACTCGATCTGGTCGATCCTCCACCGTGAGTGCCATGTGTTGTTCCCTGATGACGCGTTCGCGGACCTGTTCCAAACAACGGGCCGCCAGTCGATCCCACCCAGGATCGTGGCGGTGGTGATGGTGTTACAGAAAGCGTTCGGACTGTCGGACCGCGAAGCGACCGCTGCGTTCCAGTTCGACGCCCGCTGGAAATACGCGTGCGGCGGTTTGGATTTCGACTATCCGGGGTTCGAACGGACCGTGTTGGCCGGTATGCGTTCCCGGCTGGCCCGCTCAGCTGATCCGGACCGGATCTTCAACGCGAACGTCGATGTGGCCCGCTCTGCGGGGCTGGTCGGCCGCCGTCGGGTGCGTCGACGCCCCACCCCAACGGGCGCCCGGCCGTGCGAGGATGCGGGGCCATGAAGAGCCTGGCGTTCGTTCTGAGCTATCTCGCCGGACCGCTGCGACGGCGCGACCTGCGCATGGTGGCAATTCTGCTGGCCACGTTCGTTGTGCTGGTGGTGACCTTCGCTGCGATCTTCCACCAGGTCATGGCCGCCGAGGGCCAAAATCACAGCTGGGCGACTGCGTTCTACTGGACGCTCGTCACCATGACGACCCTGGGCTTCGGCGACATCACCTTCACGTCCGATCTCGGCCGGATCTTCTCGGTGATCGTCCTGCTCACCGGCACCGCCTACCTGCTGATCCTGTTGCCGTTCACCTTCATTCAGTTTGTTTTCGTCCCCTGGATGAACAAGCGCGACGCCTCCAGGGCCCCCCGGTCGCTTCCGGCCGACACCGCCGGCCACCTGATCCTCACCCGGCCGGGGCCGATCGAGGACGCACTGATCCGGCGGGCTGAACAGGCCGGGGTGGACTACGTGGTGTTGGTCGCCGACCCGGCCGAGGCACTCCAACTGCACGACGAGGGCTACCGGGTGATGGTGGGCAGCAGCGACGACCCGGCGACCCACCGCGCCGCCCGGGTGGACAAGGCGGCATTGCTCTCCGCGACCTGGCCCGATACGACCAATGCCAACATCATCTTCACCGCCCGCGAGATCTCCGCCGACGTGCCCGTGGTTGCCACCGCCAACAAGGAGGCCTCGGTGGACGTACTCGAGCTTGCCGGAGCCAACGAGGTGCTGCGGTTGGGCCTCCTGCTCGGCTCGGCCATGGCCGATCGGACCCTGCTGCCCGGCGGACGGAGCCACCTGATCGGCCGATTCGCCGGAGTACTCATCGCTGAGGCCCGGGTCGCCGGAACACCGCTGGAGGGACGCTCCATCGCGGACGTCGAGCTACGAAGGCGACTGGGCGTGACCGTGATCGGGGTATGGGACCAGGGGGTCTTCACGATCGCCGTTCCCAACATCGAACTGAATGCCTCCTCGGTGCTCATCCTGGCCGCCACCCAGGACCAGCTCGACGCCTACGACCGTTGTTACGGGACCGGCTCCGAATTGGAAGGTTCGGTCGTGATCATCGGCGCCGGGCGGGTGGGGCGCGCCGCTGCTCAGGCCTTCGCCGAAGCGGACATCGGCTACAAGATCATCGAGCAACAACCCGAACGGATACTCGACGAGCACTATGTGCTTGGCGACGCCGCCGACATCGCCGTGCTGGAGGCCGCCGGGATCAGAACGGCCACCGGGGTGCTGATCACCGCACACGACGACGACATCAACATTTACCTCACCATCTACTGTCGCCGCCTCCAACCCCACCTGCAGATCGTCGCCCGGGCAAACCTGGACCGAAACGTGTCCACGCTGTATCGGGCGGGCGCGGATGACGTGCTGTCGTATGCCTCAACCGGGGCGGCGGCCGTCTGGAACCACTTCCGCGGCAACGACACCCTGGTGGTCGCCGACGGCCTCGACGTGTTCCGGTCGACGGTACCCGTCTCGATGCGCGACAAGACGCTGGCCACAAGCGGGCTGCGGGAGAAGACCGGCTGCAACCTGGTGGCCGTCGAGACCGACGGGACCCTGGTGGGCAACCCCGGCGCCGACGTGGTGCTGACCGCCGACACCGGTCTGATCCTGATCGGCGACGACGCCGGCCAGGAACGGCTGGCCAACCTCAACGACGGCTGGCGGGCCAGGCTGCGACGGCGCATGGCCTGAGACGGTCGGGCATCATCGGGCCAAGCCTCAGGCGAGCAGTCCAGCCAGGCGGGCAAGGGCGCCGAGCCCCCGAGACACGTATCCGTCGGGCAGCACCAGCACGGGCACAATCGGGTCGGTGGCGGCCTGCCAGGCGGCCCGCCACTCCTCGGCCACGACGTTGTTGGCGGGACCGGCGCCGAGGTCGTCGAGCACCGCCGCGTCATCGATGCGCTCCGCGCGTTGCCAGTGCGAGGCGAAGATCTCGTGGCGAAGCTCGGGACGGGATTCGTTCGGAGTGCCCGCATAACGAGTGATGGCAAGCCGGGTGCTGACCTGGCAGATTGGGAGTTGCAACCGATCGGGCTCACCGCGGTCGAGCAGCCCCCTGATCTGAGCGAGCTCGTCGGTCAGCATCTGGGCGACGTCGCCGCTGATCTCCACACCGGCGGCGGGGATCCCGCGGTCGTGTTCGACCGCTCGCCACTCAACCGCCGCGATGCCGCGTCGCTCCAGTTCGTCGACACGCTCGCTTGCGAGTGCGCTGAACGGGCAGTTGAAGTCTCCGTACACCACCAGATCGATCATTGAAGGGTCCTCTCAGCCGTTCTGTCGCCGCTGTCGACGGCGTTGTGAACCGCCGCCATCTCAACCCACTCGGGTTCTTCAAACTCATACCCGGCGGCGGAGAAGAGTTCCATCTCCTCCACCTCGATGTGCGCCGACAGCGCGTAGTACTCGCGTCGGTCAAAGTGGCCCTCCACCAGCGCCGCTCGAATCGTCCGGTGCTCCTCCTCGAGGACTGCACAGGCGACCTCGGTCAACTCGCCAAGCTCCATCAGTTCCGGATAGAGCCCAAACTCCTCCTTGGCGGCATGAGCGTCGAGCAGCGTGACGAGCCGACCCACTTCGTCAACGTCCGCCGGCCGGCCCGCCCGTACCGCTTCGACGATTGCCCAGGCCATCGACAGGATCTGTTCGTGGTCGGCGGTGAGTTCGGCGATGGGAGCGAACTCTCGGCACCCGCAATGGTCACACATGGAGATTAAGTCTATCGCGACCTAGAATAAATTGGCAACGGTCACGTTCGCGCGCACCCCTGGTGGTTCCCACCAAGATGAATGATGATCATATCAACCGAATCTCACTCAGTGCCCGAGCACGGCTGCGGTGGGCAGATCCGACCTACCATCGGCCCACGAACACGACCTTCGGCTCGGACACCTGCCAGGTGGCCGGCCATCGTGGGAGCAAGGGGACCAGGTACTCGTGGGGGCACCACACATCACCACAACGCACGACGTGCTCGCCGATGTTGGCTGCATGTCGCTCCCCGGGACCGACCCGGTACCCGCCCTGCGGGCGGCACAACGCTGCGGGGCCACCCCGATCCTCTGGGCGACAGGTCAACCGATTGCCAACCAGCTGGACCCACTGGTGGTGTGGGCGGACGTGCCGCCGGACGGCCCGCTCCCACCCAACGTCACGGCGCTGATCGCCGCAATCGAACGGGCGGCGGCGATCGACCCGGAGCGCACCGACCTGGTGCGCATCCCGGCGATCAACTCGATCGGCCAACTGGACAAGGCACTCTCGTTGCTGGCCCAATCGTCGGGTCCCGGCCACCTGGTGCTGGTGGGCAACGAGGCCGCTGGCCCTGTGGGCGACACGTCGACGTTCATCCTGTTGCAACAGGTCACCCGGGCGCTGCGGCGGGGCGAACACCAGGCTCCCGCCATCTGGGTTCGGGGCGGCATCGGCCCAAACACCGCCGCCGCCGCAATCGCCGGAGGCGCATCGGGCGTCATCCTCGACACTCAAACCGCCCTGCTCCGGGAAAGCACCGTGCCGCCCACCGTTCGGCGCATCATCGAGGCGGCCGACGGATCCGAGACCCGGGTGCTGTCCGGACACCGTGTGTTTGTGCGACCCGACCTCCCCACCGCCGACCGAGAGTCACTTCCCGACGCACTCAACTTCGGCTTCAACGATCCGCAAACGCAGGTGATACCTGCGGGTCAGGACCTGCCGGTGGCCCGCCGGCTGGCCACCATCGGGGTGACGGTGGCCGGTGCCGTGCAGGCGATCCGGCGAGCGATGTACGCCGACGTGTCTGCCGCCTCCACCACCGCAACGCTTCGCCCGGGCGGGCCGCTGGCCGAGCGCACGGGAGCCACCCACCCGGTGCTCCAAGGCCCGATGACCCGGGTGTCGGACACCCCGGCTTTCACCGAGGCCGTTGCCCGGGGCGGCGGGCTGCCCTTCCTGGCGCTGGCCCTGCTGCGCGGACCCGAGGTGGAACGCCTGCTGACAGAGACCACCGATCGTTTGGGCGAACTGCCGTGGGGTGTTGGCATTCTGGGCTTCGTCCCGCCCGAGTTGCGGGCCGAGCAATTGGAGGTGGTGAAGGCCTACCGCCCACCGATGGCGATCATCGCCGGCGGTCGTCCCAGCCAGGCCAAAGAGTTGGACGACCTTGGCATTCGCACCTACCTGCACGTGCCCTCACCAGGCCTCCTCCAACGATTTTTGGCCGACGGTGCCCGTCGATTCATCTTCGAGGGTCGCGAATGCGGCGGTCACGTGGGCCCACGCAGCAGCTTCGCCCTGTGGCAGGCCCAACTGGACGTTCTGGCCGACCACGCCAACGTGGCCGAACTTGACGTGATCTTCGCCGGTGGCATCCACGACGACACGTCGGCGGCCATGGTGGCGGCCATGGCGCAGCCGCTGGCGGCTCGGGGAGCCGCCATCGGCGTGCTGGCCGGAACCGCCTACCTGTTCACCGAGGAGATCGTGACATCCGGCGCCATCGTGCCCGGGTTTCAGCGGGCAGCACTCGAATGCACGGCCACCTCGCTGGTGGAGACCGCCCCCGGCCACGCCACCCGCTGCGTGGCCGGCCCGTTCGTCGAGGCGTTCGAGGCCCGCCGGGGCGAACTGGTGGCTGCCGACGTACCGGCGTCGGAACGCTGGGCCGAACTGGAGCAGATGAACCTTGGCCGGTTGCGTCTGGCGTCCAAGGGCCTGGAGCGCACGGCTGCCGGCCTCACCGAGGTGGACGAGGCGGGCCAACGCGAAGGCGGCATGTTCATGATCGGCGAGGTGGCCACGATGGGCCACGAGCCGCTGACCGTGGCGGCATTGCACGACCGGCTGACCACCGGATCGGTGGGGCTCCTGGCGCACCGTACCGAGGAACTGACCGAGGCGGGATTCCTGCCCGTCGACGACGAAGGGCGGGCCCCGGCACCGCTCGACATTGCCATCATCGGTATGGAGTGCGTGCTTCCCGGCGCAGCAAACGTCGAGGAGTTCTGGACCAACACGGTGCTTGGGCGCAACGCCGTCACCGAGGTTCCGCACAGCCGCTGGGACGCCGACCGCTTCTTCGACCCTTCCGGTGACGCCGCCAACTCCGGCCTGCTGAGCCCGTCCAAATGGGGGGCGTTCGTTCCACCGGTGCCGTTCGACCCGCTGGCCTTCGGCATCCCACCGGCCTCGCTGGCCGCCATCGAACCGGTGCAGTTGCTCAGCCTGGAGGTGGCGTCCCGGGCGCTCGCCAACGCCGGATACGAGCACCGTCATTTCGACCGCGACCGCACCTCGGTGATCTTTGGCGCCGAGGCGGGCACCGACCTGTCGAGCAGCTACGGGTTCCGTTCGATCTGGCCATCGCTCCTCGGTGAGCTTCCACCCGAACTCGACGACCATCTCCCGCGCCTGACCGAGGACTCGTTCCCCGGCCTGCTCACCAACGTGATCTCAGGCCGCATCGCCAACCGGCTGGATCTGGGCGGTGCCAACTACACGGTGGACGCCGCCTGCGCCTCGTCGCTCACCGCGTTGGATGCCGCCTGCAAGGAACTGACGGCGGGCAGCAGCGACATGGTGTTGTGCGGGGGCGCCGATCTGCACAACGGCATCAACGACTACCTGCTGTTCTCCAGCGTGCACGCCCTGTCCCCCACCGGCCAGTGCCGCACCTTCTCATCCGACGCCGACGGCATCACCCTCGGCGAGGGCATCGCCTGCGTCGTGCTGAAACGCCTCGAGGACGCCCGGCGCGACGGCGACACGATCCACGCCGTGATCAAGGCGGTGGCCGCATCGTCGGACGGGCGCCACCTGGGCCTGACCGCTCCCCGCAAGGACGGTCAGGTGCGCTGTTTGGAACGGGCCTACGCCCAGAGCGGCATCGACCCGGCCGATGTTGGGCTGATGGAGGCACACGGCACCGGCACGGTGGTGGGCGACCGCACCGAGTTGGCCACCCTGACCGAACTGTTCGGGGGCGCCGGGGCCGAGGTGGGGTCCACCGTGCTCGGCTCGGTGAAATCCCAGATCGGTCACACCAAGTGCGCAGCCGGCCTGGCGGGGCTCATCCGAGTGGCACGCGCCGTGTCCACGGGGGTGCGACCACCGACCAACAACATCACCACCCCCAACGACTACTGGGACCCCACCACCAGCCCGTTCCGGCTGGACGGCAGCGCCACCCCGTGGCTGGACGAACACCGCACGGCGGGGGTGTCGGGGTTTGGGTTCGGCGGCACCAACTTCCACGCCGTGATCGAGGCGCCCGACGGCGAGCCGACACCGGCCCATGGGCTCACCGACTGGCCCGCCGAGCTCTTCGTTTTTACCGGGGCCACCCTGACTGCAGCGAAGGTGATGGTCGACCAGTTGGTGGGCCACCTCGACCACTACGGCCCCGCCGCCGAGCCGCTCCGCAACCTGGCCGCCACCGTGTGGGCCAGACGTTCGGGCCCGCCGCAGGTGAGTGTGATCGCCACCGACGCGGCCGACCTGCGGGCCAAGCTGACGACGGTGTTGGCGACCGCAGACACAGCGACCGAGACCACGGAGTCGACAGCACCCACCGGATCGACAGCGCCCACCGGCGGCTCGGATCGCCCTTCCCTGCCCCGCCTCCACTGGGCCAACCCCATGGCCGAAGACGCAAAAGTGGCGTTCGTTTACCCGGGGCAGGGTTCGCAACGGCCGCGCATGCTCAGCGACCTGTACGTGGCGTTCCCGCATCTGCGCGAGGTGTTCCGCGAAGGTGCACGCTGGACCGACCTGCTGTTCCCGCCCACGGCGTTCGACTCCGAAACGCGGGCGGCCCAGCTTGCGGCCGTCACCGACACCCGGGTGGCGCAGCCAACCTTGGGGATCGCGGGTATCACCCTGACCAGGCTGCTGGACACACTGGGCGTTCGTCCCGACCTGGCGGCAGGACACAGCTACGGCGAGTTGGTGGCGCTGTGGGCTGCCGGAGCATTGCCCACCGACGGGTTCCTCGACCTGTCCGAGGCGCGAGGGGAAGCAATCCTGGCCGCCACCATGATGGGCGGGGAACCCCCCGCTGAAGGTGAAACCAACGGGGCCAGCGAAACCAACGAACCCATGGATGACGCGGGGGCGATGGCGGCGCTTGCGCTGGGCGCGGATCGGGCCGAGGAGATCATCGACTCGTTGACGCTGTCACGCGCTGCCGTGGGCGATGCCTGCGTGGTGGTGGCCAACCGCAACGCACCCAACCAGTCGGTGGTCTCCGGGCCCACAGCCGCAGTTCGGGCGGTGGTCGACGAGGCCACTCGGCTGGGCGAACGGGCCACACTGCTGAACGTGGCCTGTGCCTTTCACAGCCCGATGGTGGCCGCTGCGGCCACGACGCTCGGCGCACGCCTCAACGAGATCGACCTGGCCGAACCTCTCTTCGACGTGTACTCCAACGTCACGGCCCGCCCCTATGGCGACGCCGACGACGTGGCCCGTCTGCTGGCCGCTCAAGTGGCCGAGCCGGTGCGCTTCACCGATGAGATCGAGGCCATGTACGCGGCCGGAACCCGGGTGTTCGTCGAGGCCGGGCCAGGCCGGGTGCTCAGCCGGCTCGTTGGTCTGACCCTGGGTGACCGCCCCCACCAGGCGATCAACTGCGACGTGGCGGGCGAGTCCAGCCTGAACAACCTGCTGGACGCGTTGGGGCGCCTGGCCATGACCGGCCTCCCAGTGACGCTCGATGCGCTCTTCGACAAGCGAACCATCACCGTCGACCTTTCCGCCCGGGGTGCCGTGCCCGGTTGGAGTGTCGATGGCCACCTGGTGCGAGGCCGCGATGGCTCGCCCGTATCCGGCGGGCTTCGACCCGCCCACGAGTTTGTGGAGGCCCACCCGATGGGATTGCCAAACGACAACCATCCGAACGGACGCCCTCGGGGTGAAGCCAGCCTCACCGACGGGTTTGGCGCAGACCCGGCACTCATGCAGTACCTCCAAGGCATGCGCGAGATGGTGGCCGCCCAACGCGACGTGATGATGTCGTACCTCGGCGTGGCGGTGGCGCCCGGCTCGCCGGTGATCGACACCACCCTGACCGCGGGTTCAACCAGCCCCTCGTTGGCGACCCGGCATCGCTCCCCCGAGGCAAACCCCTCCAACGACCAGGGTGTCGAGCATGGGCGCCACCAGGGCGAGCCTGCGGGCGACGACGCCGCTCCACCGGTGCTGGGCGCCGCCGAGTTGGAGGCGCTGGTGACGTCGATCGTGGCCGACCGAACCGGCTACCCGGTGGACATGTTGAACCCCGACCTCGACTTGGAGGCCGACCTCAGCATCGACTCGATCAAACGCATCGAGATCCTGGGCGAGCTGGCGGAGCGAGCCGGGCTGCCCGGCGCCGATGAGGGCTCGCTGGACGAGTCGGTCGTCGAGGCGCTGGCGATGATCAAAACCATTCGCGGCATCGCCACCTGGATCGTCGAACATCGCAACGACCCTGCCGAGGGGAACACCGAAGCATCCGGCGTTCCAACCGATCCCACGGACGAGCGCCCCGGCGGGACCGATGTCGCCGGGCTCGGCGTCGACGATCAATCCATCACGGTTCCTGATGAGGCGCTGAGCCTGCTGCCGGTGGTGGTCGCAGCCTCGCCGGACGGCGAACCCGTGACGGTTCGCGACCTGACCGTATGGATCACCGACGGCGTGGCTGCCACCGACCTTGCAGCAGCGGTGGCGACCGGCGGGGGAACGCCGGTGCTGTTCGATGGAGATGCTGCGGTGCCCGACGGCGACCCGGACGTGCTCATCGACACCACGGGTCTCAGCAACACTCCGGGCCTTTGCAACACTCCGGGCCTCAGCAACACCGTGAGGTCGACCGACCTGACTGCGTCGGGGGCAAACCGCAGCTACGCCACGCTGCGCCAGGCGCTGCTGCGCGGCGTTCGCCATGTGGTGCTGGCCACCGGGGACGGCGGCCGCTTCGGCATGGACCACCACCGATCGGCCGAGCCCGGCCAGAGCCTGCCTGGGCCCACCGGCGATGCAAGCCCACCAGAAGGTGCCGGCGCGCTGCGGGTGGGCGGATACCGGGGCCTGGCACGAGCAGCAGCTCGCGAGTACCCGGAGGTGGGGATGCGCTGCGTCGATCTGGATCCCACCGAGACCCCTTCAGCGCTGGCTGCCCACCTGATGGCCGAGATCGGCGGACCCGACCCCGACAACTGCGTGATGGGCCGCACGGCCGACTCCCGGGTGGCGATTCGCTGGCAGCGGGTTCGGCCGGACGCCCCCACCGACGCCGATGCATCGGGTGAAGGCAGGCCTGATCTGGGACCCGGCCGGGCGGCGCTGTTGACCGGCGGTGCCCGGGGCATCACCGCCAAGGTGGCCGTCGGCCTGGCGGGCCGCTTCGGCTGCCCGATCGCGCTGGTTGGCCGCTCGCCGGAACCAATCGGTACGCCCTCGGCCGAACTGGCCGACCATCCCGACGACAGGGAGTTGCGTCGCCGCCTCATCGAGGGCGGCATGACCAACCCACGAGACATCGAATCACGCCTTGCGTCACTGAGCGCCGAGGCCGAGATCCGCGCCACGATGGCCTCCCTCACCGACCTTGGCGTTCCGGTGCGCTACCTGCAGGCCGATGTGGCCGACCCGGAGGCCGTCGAGGCGGCGATGGCCACCGTCGCCGCCGAACTGGCACCGATCGGTTTGGTGGTCCACGGAGCCGGGGTCCTGGCCGACCATCTGATCCGCGACAAGGGCCCCGAAGAGTTCCAGCGGGTGTGGCACACCAAGGTGACCGGTGCGTTGGCACTGCACCGAGCCGCTCCGGAGGATGCCGATCTGGTGTTCTTTGCCAGCATCTCCGGTGCGGTTGGCAACGTTGGCCAGGTCGACTATGGGGCGGCCAACGATGCGCTGGACCTGCTGGCCCACACCCTTGAGGACCGCAATGTTCTCGCCATCGACTGGGGTCCGTGGGCCGGGGGCGGCATGGTGTCGCCCGAACTTGAGCGTGAATACGAGCGCCGTGGGGTGGGCCTGGTGCCGGTCGAAGCGGGAGTGAACCTGGTGTGCAGGCACGTGGCCGCCGGGCTTCCCCAACGGCAGGTGATGTTTGTCCGGGCGGAGCCGGCCGCGATCGGTGCCGTGGAGGCTGAACCCGTCGGGGCCTCCGGCGACGGTGGGGCCTGAACCCCTGATGGGCCCGCCCGACGCCGCAGCCGACCAGGCAACGGCCAACGGCCCAGCGACGGTTCGTCCGGCGGCCGACGGATCGTTTCCTGTGGCCATCGTGGGCATGGCGTGCCTGTTCCCGGGCGCCGCCAACCTGGCTCGCTATCGGACCAATATCGAGGCCGGTGTGGACGCCATCACCGACGTGCCCCCGGGCCGCCTCGACCCCACCTACTTCGCGTCGGAGCACGACCCCACGTCGGGGCCGGCCCCCGACAGCCTGGGGGTGTCACGAGGTGGGTTCGTCGACGACCTCGCCCACTTCGACGCCGCCTCTTTTGGTGTGATGCCGGTGGCGGCCGACGATGCCGAGCCCGACCAGTTGCTGGCACTGCGCCTGGCGACGGAGGCGGTGAGCGATGCCGGTGGAGCCGAGGCACTGGGCGATTCGAGCCGTGTTGGGGTGATCGTCGGGCGAGGCGGCTACCTCAACTCGGGCACGGCCCGCCTGGACCAGAAGACCCGGGTGGCCCGACAATTGTCGTTGGTGCTCCACCAACTGGTGCCGGAGTTGGGCGACCAACGCATCGACGAGATCCGCCACGCCTTTCAGGCCGAGGTGGGCCCCGAACGCCCAGAGGCCACCATCGGCCTGGTGCCCAACCTGGCCGCCTCGCGCATCGCCAACCGCCTCGACCTCCAAGGTCCCGCCTACACCGTCGACGCCGCCTGCGCCTCGTCGCTGGTGGCGCTCGACCATGCCGTGCGGGATCTGGCGTCCGGCCGCTGTGGCTCGGTGATTGTGGGTGGGGTCCACCACTGTCACGACATCACCTTCTGGTCGGTGTTCTCCCAGCTGGGCGCGCTGTCACCCAGCGGCCACATCGCTCCGTTCAGCCGTTTCGCAGATGGCCTGCTGATCGGCGAGGGCTCCGGCATGGTGGTGCTGCAACCGCTGGACGACGCCATCGCCGCCGGCCGACGGGTGTACGGCGTGGTGTGCGGCACCGGGGTTGCCGGCGACGGACGCGACTCGTCGCTACTGCGGCCACGGGTGGACGGCCAGGTTCTGGCGGTGCGACGGGGTTGGGACGCCGCGAGGATGGACCCGGCCGAGGCGGGCCTGATCGAGGCCCACGGCACCGCCACCGCGGCGGGCGACAGCGCCGAACTGGTCACGATCCGCGCCGCGTTCGGCGACATCGGCCCGGCGCTTCACCTGGGTTCGGTCAAGTCGATGATCGGGCATTGCATGCCGGCCGCCGGTATGGCCGGACTGATCAAAGCCACGCTGGCCCTCCACCACCGGGTACTGCCGCCAACGTTGCACGCTGAGGCGCCTCATCCCAACCTTGACGGCAGCCGCCTGAACCTTCCCGCCGAGGCGTCCGACTGGCCAGGTGGCCGACGCCGCGTGGCCGCAGTGAACGCCTTTGGGTTCGGCGGCATCAACGCCCACGTCGTGTTGCGAGAGGCCGACGAACGCGAGGCGGGTACACATCCCGACCGGCATGGCCAAGCATTCACCGCACCCCACGGCCGGGCCTCAACCGGCTCCGACCCAACCGTCGCAGCCGTTGCCGCCGACGGCTCCACCGTGCTGTGCATCACCGGGCCCAACCCCGCCGCCGTGCTTGAAGTGCTCGATTCGGCCACGCCAGACACCTCGACGTTGCACCTGGCGCCGGGCCCAGTGCGCCTGATCATCCTCAACCCCGACGAACGGCGTCTCAAGCTGACCCGGCGGGCGCTGACCTCGGGCACGGCCTGGCGGGGCCGAAGCGATGTCTGGGTGACCCATGACGGCCTGATCGATGGCGGCGGCTCCACCGTGTGGATGTATCCCGGTGTCGAGCCCACGTTTGCGCCCCAGGTGGCCGACGTTGCCCAACACCTCGACCTCACACTCCCCGATCTCCACGTCAGCGGCAGCGACAGCGACACCAACACCAACGGCAGCGACACCGGAGCCAACGACAACGACGAGGGGGCGCTTGGCTTTCAGGGCGCCGCCATCGTGCACCTGGGCCGCTTCCTCACCGACGTGATGGGCCGGCTCGCCGCCCCATGCGACCACATGGCGGGCCACTCGGTTGGCGAATGGACCGCCATGGCCACCTCCGGTCTGATCCCCCCCGACGAGTTGGAACGGCTGCTGGGAGAGATCGACCCGGCCGACCTGGACGTGCCCGGCGTGCAGTTTGTCGCGCTGGGGTGTGGTGCCGACCAGGCCATGGAGTTGGCCGAGCATCTCGGCGCCGTCGCCCTGAGCCACGACAACTGCCCTCACCAGTCCATCCTGTGTGGGCCGGCGCCGAACGTGGCCCAGGTGGTCGAACGGGCGAAGTCCCATCGGGTGATGGCCCAGGTGCTGCCGTTTACCAGCGGGTTCCACTCCCCCGCATTTGAGCCCTACCTTGGCCAGATCAGCCGACACCTCGATCACATGGAGGTGGCCACACCCAACGTGGCCCTGTGGTCGGCCACCTCGGTCGACCGCTATCCCACCGACCCGGCCGCGGTGAAGCGCCTGGCCACCACCCATCTCACCGAGACGGTGCGGTTTCGGGAGCTCATCGACGCGTTGTACGACGCCGGGGCGCGGGTGTTTGTGCAGTTGGGGGTGGGCTCGCTGCCGTCGTTCGTCGATGACACGTTGAAGGGCCGTGACCACGTCGCCGTCAGCGCCGCATCCGAAAAGCGGCCGGGGTTGGAACAACTGGTTCGGTTGACCGCCTCGCTGTGGGCAGAGGGTGCCGGGGTCGACCTGGCGCTGCTGGGGTTCCCCGCCGACGCCTTACCCGCTCCCGTCCCCGCCGATGTGCAGGCCGGCGACGAGCTCGCCGGACCGCTGCTCTCGCTCGGAGCACCGCTGGTACGGCTGCCGCAGGCGCTGGTCAATACGGTCCGTGCCGACCTCGGTGCCGCACGCACCCCGGGTCCCGCCCCCCAAGGCGAGACGGCCGTCGGCAGCGCCAGGAGCGACGACCCCATCATGGCCCACATGCAGGCGCTCACCGACGAGTCCACCCGGGCATCCCAAGAGGTGCTCGATGCATTCAACGCAGCCACACCCACCCGCACGCGCCCCACCGCCGACCGGCAGGTTGACGGAACCATCGAGGTTTCCTTGCAGACCATGCCGTGGCTCCTCGACCACTGCTTCTACCGCCAGCCCGACATCGGCGTTGGCTCGGCCGTCGAGGAGCAGTTCCCGGTCGTGCCGATGACCGAGATGATCGAGTTGATGCGCGACATCGCCCTCGATCGGTTCCCCGGCCACGTCGCCACCGCCGTCAGCGGGGTGCGGGCACTGCGTTGGCTCACCGCGGCGCCCTCCACCGACCTGTCGGTCACCGTCGGTGATCTCGTCGACGGTGAGGTGAAGATCACCCTGGAGGGTTACGCCCGCGGCACGGTACACCTGGCCGTCGACTATCCGGCTCCAAGCCCCACCGGCCCGGCCAACGTGCCCGCGGGCGAGCCCGTGGCCCCCGGCATCTCCGTTGACGACGTCTACCAGCGCCGAATGATGTTCCACGGTCCTGCGTATCAGGGCATCACCGCGCTCACAGGCCTCACCACCTCATCCATCTCCGGTGACATCGCAGTGCTGGAGCGCACCGGCGCCATGTTGGATTCGGCCGGTCAGCTGCTGGGTTTGTGGGTCATGGAACGCCTCGACCATGACGTGATCATCCTGCCCCAATCGATCGAACGGGTGGAGTACTTCCGTGAACGACCCGTCGGGCCGATGCGCTGCACGGTGACGATGACCGACGTCAACCCGCAGTCGGTGTCCGCCGACCTGGAGTTGGTCGATGCCGAAGGGCCGTGGTGTCGAATCACCGCATGGGTCGACCGACGTTTCAACTCCGACGACGTGCTGTGGCCGTTCCTGCGTTTCCCCGACGAGCGCACGGTTGCCGAGCACCGGCCGGGCGGGTGGTGGCTGCTGTTGGAACGCTGGACCGATTCTGCATCCCGCGAGCTGATGGTGCGTCGCTACACCGATGCTGCCGAACGAACCGACTACACCGCACGAAACCCGCTGGCCCAACGCTCGTGGCTGCTTGGTCGGGCCGTGACCAAGGACGCGGTGCGCCAACACCTGTGGGGTCTCGGCGCACCACCGATGTATCCGGTGGAGGTGCAGGTGGGCCACGACGACGCCGGCGCCCCGCACCTCAACGCCCCGGCCCAGGCCACCGGCCTGCACCTGTCGATCGCCCACTCCGCCCACGTAGGCGTGGCTCAGCTGTCCGCCGATGGCCCGGTGGGCATCGATGTCGAACGGGTCAAGCCACGCGGCGAAGGCTTCTCTGCTCTGGCGTTCACCGACAGCGAACGCACGATCCTGGGCAACGCCGGCCGCGACGCCAACACCGACGGCGCTGCCTACGACGTGCGCCTCACCGCCATGTGGGCGGCCAAGGAGGCAGTGGCCAAGGCGGCCGGCACCGGCCTGCAGGGTCGTCCGTCAGACTGGCTGATCTCCGAAATTCAAGGCGACCGGATCCGGGTGAACGACACGTGGGTCAACCTCGAGGTGCTCGACCTTGCCCCGCCGGGGCACGACCGCAGCGAGGCCGACACCTATGTGGTCGCCTGGACCTCGGCCGAGCCGGTCGTGGCGGCCGACCACCCACGCCTCCGCCCTTCCGAACAGCCCAGTAGATCCCACGGGAGCCCGACATGACCCAACCAACATCAACATCGACCACGGCAACCGGAAGCGACCCGGTGATCGACGTGGTGGCACGGCTGGTGGGCGAGGTGATCGGCGAGGAGTACGTGGCCGACATCGACATCGGGGCCGACACCTCGTTCTCCGGCGATCTCGAAATGGAGAGCATCGAGTTCGTGGCGTTGGCCGAGGCCCTGCAGCTGCATTTCGGCGAACGGGTGAACTTTGTGGCCTGGCTGGCCGAACTGGAACTCGACGACCTCATCGCCATGACCGTCGGCCAGGTCGCCACCTTCATCGAGGGTTGTATCGCTTCATGAATCCGCCCGTCGACGCCGTGTTGCAGCATCCACCAAAGCTTCACATTCGTCGCATGGGCCGCGCCGACAACCATGCGCTGCCGGTGGTGATGTTGCATGGCGCCTTCACCGGGTCGTTGGCGTCGTGGTGGATGACGTGCGCTCCGCGAGTGGCCAAGTTCAACCCGGTGGTGCTGTACGACCTGCGCGGCCACGGGCTCTCACAGCGGCCCGCCGAGGGCTACCGCCTGGCCGATCACCTCGACGACCTGGCGCGGGTCACCGCCGGGCTGGGGCCGTGTGCGCTGGTGGGCCACAGCCTGGGCGGGTGGATCGCCATCGAGGCCGCCCGCGCCTGGCCCGACCGGGTAAGCGCCCTGGTGGGCGTCGACGTGCCAATCGGGGCGAAACGGCCGCGCACGAGCCACGAAGCGGCCGGGGCCGACACTGCGTCCAAAGGCACTCCCCGGGCCCGGCGTCGCCACCACCAGCTGTCCCTCGCCGAAACCTCCTTTCGGTCCGACCTGGCCGCCGAGGCACCGCTGGACGTCGCCGACCTGGCCTCGCTGCGCTGCCCGACCTTGATGGCCTTTGGCCGCCAGTCGCCGTTTGTCGACGGCGCCGAACTGGCGCGGGCCGCCCTTGGCACCAATTCGGTGCAGATGTTCGACGGCGGCCACGCACTGCACCTGGACGCCACCGCCGACTTGTCCGACGCCATCACCCAGTTCCTTTCAGGCCCCGCCATCACCACGACAACCACCGCCACGACGTCCCCCAAGGGCACAGCCGAACCGGACCACGCCCATGGCTGAGGTCACCGCCAACGGTGTGCGCTTCCACGTGCAGCGCCTCGGCACCGCCCGGGACGACAACCACACCGTGGTGATGATGCACGGCATGGTGATGGACAACCTGTCCAGCTTCTATTACACGTTGGCCAACCCGGTGGCGCTTGACCATGAGGTGATCCTGTACGACCAGCGCGGGCACGGCCGCAGCGAGCGACCGCCAACCGGGTACACCGTGGCCGACTCGGTGGCCGACCTGCGTGCGCTGTTGGCCGAGCTCGGCGTCGACCGACCCGTGGTACTGGTGGGGAACAGCTACGGCGGCACCATTGGCATGGCCTACGCCATGGCCCACCCAGACGAGGTGCGGGGCGTGCTGCTGATCGAGGCCCACATCGCGGTTGAGGGTTGGGGCGACCACATGGCGGGCAGCCTGGCGCTGGCCGCGTTCGGCCTGGACGACGATCAGGTGCGCGAGTGGCTGTCCGATCAGGGTGGCCGCAAGGTCAACCGGCTTGCCCGCAACGCTGAGGCACTGATCTACAAAACCTCGATGCTGGACGACCTGGCCGCCGTGCCGGTGATGACTGAGGCGCAGCTCGGCGCGTTGGAGGTGCCGGTGTTGGCCCTCTACGGCGAGCAGTCCGACATCCTCGACGTGGCCCGCACCGTCGAGCGTTGCGTGCCCAATTGCCGGTTGCAGGTGATGGCCGACACCACCCACTCGTTGCTGTTGGAGCGCACCGCCGAAGTTCGGGTGGCGCTCGACGGGTTGCTCGCAGCGCTGCCTACCGACGCGTCGCCTGCCGGCAAGCCAACTTCGGACGCTCCCCCCGACAATCCGGGCGGCGCCTGATGCGGGTGCTGTTCGTCGTCCCGCCGCTCACCGGCCACACCAACCCCACGGTGGCGGTGGGCGCCGAACTGATCACCCGCGGCCACGAGGTTGCCTGGTGCGGCGATCCGGGCCACCTCGCCGCCCATCTGCCCGCCGGGTCCACGATCATCCCGGCCGCCGACGACCTGCCCACCGATCTGGTGCAGGCGATCACCGAGCGGGCCCAGGGCCTGCGCGGCGCCGCCGCGTTGAAGTTTTTGTGGGAGGACTTCCTGGAGCCACTGGCCCGCGCCACCCTGCCGGGCGTTTCCGAGGCGGTCGAGGCCTACGACCCCGACGTGCTGGTGGTCGACCAGCAGGCGGTCGCCGGAGCCATCGTCGGCCGTCTCACCGGCCGGTTGTGGGTCACGTCGGCCACCACCTCGGCCGACCTGATCGACCCGTTCGCAGCGTTGCCAAAGCTGCGCCACTGGGTGGACGAACGGCTGGTCGACCTCCAGGTGTCGGTGGGTATCCCGGCCGCCGAGGCCGACCCGGTGCACCTGCGGTTCTCGCCGCACCTGGTGCTGGCATTCACCACCGAGGCGCTGATGGGCACCGTCCCCGACGTGGGTGCGCCGCTGGCCTGCGTGGGCCCGGCCTTCGCCCACCGGCCTGCCCCCGCCGGCGGTTCGCACGAGTTCAACTGGCGGTGGCTGGACGGCCGCCCGCTGGTGCTCGTCTCGCTCGGCACGGTCTCAGCCGGATCGGGCACCCGGTTTCTCACCGCCGCCGCCGAGGCACTGGGCGCCCGCCCACACCTGCAGGGTGTTGTCGTTGGCGAGATCAACCCCGAGGCGTGGTCCACCGGGAACGCCCCGGCCGACAACGTCATGGTCGTGCCCCGGGTACCACAGGTGGAGCTTCTCGAACGCTGTGATGCGGTGGTGTCGCACGGCGGACACAACACGGTGTGCGAGACGCTGGCCAACGGCCTGCCGCTGGTGGTGGCACCCATCCGCGACGACCAGCCCATCGTCGCCGACCAGGTGGAGCAAGCGGGCGCCGGTATCCGGGTGCGCTACGCCCGCACCGGTGCCGCCCAACTGGGCGACGCACTCGACACGATCCTGACCGAGCCCTCCTACCGGGAGGCGGCCCAGCGGTTGCAACGATCATTCACCGAAGCCGGCGGGGCATCGGCCGCCGCACAACGACTGGAAGCACTCTTATGACCGACCTGCCAACGTCTCGTCTCTGCTCTTCGAAACATCGTGGCCGCGCCGGCCAGGCTGTGGCGCTTGCAACGGCCGCGCTCGTGGTCGGCAACGGGCTGCGGCTTCGTCGCCACGCCAAGGCTCTGCCGGCGCTCGCCTATGCGCCGGCCTCCACGGAAGGGCCGGACGGCGCCGCGGCGCCGCAGCGCTCCACCGACGAGTACGTGTTCTGGGTGGCCGAGGGGGTCACGCTCGATGACGCCACTCGCCAGGCGGTCGTCGCCCACCTGGAATCCACCGGTGCCGCCGTGGTGGACGTGGTACCCGGCGATCTTCCGGCCCTTCGGGCCCTCGACCTGGTGCGAATGGTCGATCCCCGCAGCTTCGAAGGCGCTCCCATGGCCCAGGGCCGAGGCGCCTTTGCCCTGTTGTGCGCCCGGGCCGAGGTCGCCGATCGTGCCCGCCTCACGCCCGGAACCAACGTCGGTCTCCAGCAGATGGTGCACACCACGCTCGAACTGAAACGCCATGCGCCCCGCAGCATGCACCACGTGGTCGGCTCGCACCTGCACGCCGCGCCCTCAACCGCACCGCGGAGGGCCGAGGTGGCCCTCGCCGTCTTCGGCGCTGCCACCACTTTTGTGCAGACGGTGGGCATCGCAAGGTTTGTGCTGCTGGCCGCGTTGGTGGTTACGGCACCCCAGGCCGCGATGCTGGCGCTGGCCGCCCTCATCGCCCAACCGGCGCTG
Organism: Candidatus Microthrix parvicella Bio17-1; assembly: GCF_000299415.1. Taxonomy (NCBI): domain Bacteria; kingdom Bacillati; phylum Actinomycetota; class Acidimicrobiia; order Acidimicrobiales; family Microthrixaceae; genus Candidatus Neomicrothrix; species Candidatus Neomicrothrix parvicella. The sequence goes on along the minus strand of NZ_AMPG01000003.1, from coordinate 265,724 downwards.
GTGTTCGGCGGCAACCAGGCACTGTCCCCCGGCGACCTGGGAGCAAAAAGCCTGATGAGGCCGGTCGGCGAGCCCGCCGAGGCGGTCGGCACCCTGACCCAAATACCGGCCGCCAAAATTGCTTCCACGTCGCCCGCCGATGAGCGCCGTCGTGACCCGGCGGTTCGTGTCGCCTACGCAGCCGAGGCCGCCAACGACACCGACCGCTTCGTCGAGGCACCGCGCACCACGTGCCCCTGGTGCGGGTCGGCGGGGTTGTCTCGGCAACTCGACACCATTGACCTGTTGCAGCACAAGCCCGGCACCTTCCACATCGACCGCTGCGACGCCTGCGATCACAAATTCCAGAACCCCCGCCTCACCATCGAGGGGCTCGACTACTACTACCGCGACTTCTACGACGGCATCGGCGCCGACAGCGCCGACTTCATCTTCGGGGTGAGCGACAAGTCCTATGTCGACCGGGTCGAGATGGTGAAGCGCCACATCGATGCCCCACCCGTCAACTGGCTGGACGTCGGCACCGGCCACGGCCACTTCCCGTTGATCGCCGCCGGAGTGCTCACCGACACCACCTTCGACGGGCTCGACCTGTCCGACGGCGTCGACGACGCTGCCCGGCGGGGCTGGATCTCCACCGGCCACCGTGGACTCTTCCCCGAGCTGAGCGCCGGGCTGGCCGGGCAGTACGAGACGGTCAGCATGCACCACTACCTGGAGCACACCCGCGAACCACACGACGAGTTGGCCGCCGCCGCCGAAGTGCTGTCCCCCGGCGGGCTCCTGCTGGTCGAGGTGCCCAACCCGGAGTGTGTGCTGGGCCGGGTGCTGGGCAAGTACTGGGTGCCCTGGTTCCAGCCCCAGCATCAACACCTGATCCCCCGGGGCAACCTGTGCAAGGCGCTCGTCGACCTGGGCTTCGAGATTCTCGATCAGGAGGTCGCACCGGCCCACCAGCCGGTCGACTTCTCCCTTGGCGCATGGTTTGCGGTCAACCGGGCGGCCCCCGAGTTGAACCTGCCGTGGATGCCGCCCACCACCGCCATCGACCGGGCAAGGCGGACCGTCGGCATGACCGTGGGCGCACCGTTCATGATCGGCGGACTCCTCGCCGATCAGATCGTCGCGCCGGCGCTCAAGCGCTACGACGGCGGAAACACCTACCGGGTGCTCGCCCGCCTCCCAGCCGACGCCTGACCTCCCCGGGTACAGCGCCCAACCGGTCCGCTTCAGCACCGAGAAGCCGCTGCGCCAGTGACCGACGCGTGTCCAGACATGGAAATTCGCCTGCGTTACGCTTCGCACCCTCCGAAGGGGGGTCCCGATGGTGACCGATTTTGACGCTCCGACCTTTCAGTGCGACGTGATCCTGAAAGGTGGGATCACCAGCGGGGTCGTCTATCCACCGGCCATCACCGAACTTGCCCGGACCCATCGGCTTCGCCGTATCGCCGGGTCGTCCGCAGGGGCCATCGGCGCGTCTGCGGCCGCCGCCGCCGAAGTAGGACGCCGTTCCGCTACCGGCGGGTTCCCGTTGCTGGTCGAGCTGGCGAAGGATCTTGCGACAACCGACTCCCAGGGACGCACCAGGCTCTTCGGTTTGTTTCAGCCCCAGGACGAAACACGTGCCATCTTCTCCACCGTGTGGGACGCACGCTCGACCACCGGGTTCGCCCGGTGGCGCGTCGTCCTCATGGGGCTTCTCAAGGCGGGCCCGCGCCGGCGGTTGTGGTTTGTGGGGGCGTTGACCCTCATCCTCATGTCGTTGCCATTCGTGGCGAGCCTCATTGTCGGTGGTCCGCTCTGGCTGCCGCTGATACTCAGCGCGCTCCTCGCATTGCTGTTCATGTCGCTCGGGTTCGTCGCCGCCGTCGTGTGGTCTGGCATGGCCGTGGCCTCCACCGCTCAGTCGGCTTTGACGGGCAACTTCCACGGTTTCGTCAATGGCTCCACACCCACCGGCAGCGACCACCCGGCGCTCACCGACTGGATGTACGACGCGCTCCAGCGCCTGGCCGGGCGTGGCGACGCCTCCCAGGCGGCGCTCAACTCGATACCGGTCACCCATGGGGAGGTGGCAACCGCGGGTGCGCAGTTCATCGCCATCTCCACCAACCTCAGCAGGGGGACGTCCGAACAGATTCCGTTTCGGGACAAAATTTGGGCGTTCGACCCGGACGAGTTCTCCAAGATCTTCCCTACCGACGTGGTCGACCACATGGTGAAATACGCCGCACGCCCGATCCGCGACGATGTGATCGAGGCGCTCGGCGATCGACTTCACCTCCTCCCGCCGCCCGAACAGCTCCCCATCATCGTGACCGCGCGCATGAGCCTGTCGTTCCCCGTGCTGCTGTCTGCTGTACCGCTGCACGGACTCACCCCGCTGCACGTCGACGGCGAGTGGATCGTGAAGTTTGTTCGAAACTGGTTTTCCGACGGTGGCATCACCTCCAACCTGCCGGTCCATCTCTTCGACCGTCCTCTGCCCACCTACCCGACGTATGCCATCAACCTCGCCACCAGCTCCGACATCTCGACCGACCCGTGCGGCAACGTGTCGCGGCCGATCAAGGCAGGGCAGGGCCGCCTCCCGGCCACTTCAGAAATCTCGTCCACCGTCGGTCTGCTCAGCGCGGTGTTCGACACCATGCAGAACTGGTCCGACAACAACCTGATCCACACCGCCGGGTTTAAGGAGCGCATCTGCACGATACGATTGGGAAGCAGCGAGGGAGGCATGAACCTTGACATGCCCCCCGAACGGATCCTTCCCCTGATCGAACGCGGTCGTTGCGCCGGCCTCAACCTGTCCTCGATGCGTACCGGCGACCTGACCAACACGGAGATCGAGCCGTCGAACGCTGCTCTCCACCAGTGGGACCGCCATCGCTGGACACGCTTCCGTATCGCCGGGGCCGGCCTCGGCAGGCTCGTCGGTGACGTTCAGCCGGTTCTCGCGGCCCCGACCACCGACGGCACCACGAACTACGTCGACCTCGGCTTGGAGGTGGCTCAAGCACAGTCGTCTTTCCCCTATGCCTCGGATTGGGACGCGGACCACAACCAAGACGTCATAGCCATGTGGGAATCCGTGCTCGACCTCGCCGGACAGCCACCAGATCGATTCGGTCCAGGCCCACCAGGAATCAGGCTCAGCTTTGGTGCGAACTTCGACACAGTATCCGTGACCCCAACGCCCCCCGTGCAGCCCACACAGACGACCTAAAAACCCTGGCCACCCGCATCTGACTACGGATCAGAAGGTTGGGGGTTCGAGTCCCACCGAGCGCACTAGGCGATCGGTTCGCGCTCCGAATGGGCACCACCCGGATTGCCACCGGCTACCACCGCTGAGGGACGTTGATCAGGAGCCTGGAAGTCGTTCGAAGCGTTGGCGAGCTCCTTGTCGGGTCATGCCAAGCTGCGCTCCGATGACCCCCCAGGATGCTCCTTCGCGCCGTGCGCGCATGGCGGCTGCGTTGATTCGGTCGACAGCATCTTGGCGTGCCGCTGCCGCAGTACGGAGCTCCGCGAGTGCGTCACCGGCAACGACGACGTACCCATCCTCGGGCGCGTCGTCGAACGCTTCGACGATTGCCGCTGCTTCGTCTTCGGTGAGGTTCTTCGGGCGCTTGGATATCTTCATCGAGGGTCACCTCCTGGAGGACCAATCATCTTCAGGTACTTGCGACGGGCTTGCATTGCGTGGATCACGTATTCCTGTTCTCCTGCTTGGAGGTTGCCGACCTCGAGGAGAACGGCCCGGCGATCGGTGCCGACCAGCACGGATGACAATAGACGTTGTCAGCTCACATACGACCGCCCGGAATCATCGGCCGAGCCACCGCTTCGCCCACTCGATATCGGCCCTTATGCCGTGCTCGACAAGCACGTGCCGGGGTCGAGCGGCACGCGATTGCCGCCTGTAGATTTTAGCTCAATCGCATACGTTGTCCTGGGAACTGCTCAGCCCCACATGGTGCAGAGCGGAACTGCGGAGATCCGGTCGCCGAGTTCGTAGATGCCCGGGCCGCTGTGGATCACCGCTCCCGCTGTGAACTGGTCGCCGAGTTCATCGCGCAGCCATGCCAGATGGCGGGCATCCTTGCGTTGAGGAGCGGTGCCCGCCTTGAACTCCAGCGCAACGATTCGGCCAGGCCCAAGCTCGACAACGAGGTCGATCTCGCGTCGGCCCGCTTCAAGCCTCAAGTGATGAAGTGCAGGCCGAGGGTGCGTTTGAGCGACCTCCGGGCGCAACTGTGCCACGGCAAACGCATCGAACCACCGGCCCAGAAGCTTGGCATCGGACATCACCGCCTCGAAGGTCAGCCCGGCCGCTGCAGCGGCGAGGCCGGTATCGACGAGGTACCGTTTGCCTGTCTTGGTGAGCCGCTTGATCTGATTTGTCGACCATGCCGGCACGAGGTCATACACGTAGAGGTTGCGGAGCAGTTGGTCGTACTCGGCAGCTGTCTTGGCGTTGATATCGACGGAGCGATACAGGGTCGAGTCGCTCGGCAGTCCAGCGTTGTGGAGCGACAGCGCGTTGAGGTACAGACGCAGCTTGGCCGGATCCTTAGAGCGGCCGTAGGCGGCGGCATCGCGTGTGATGAGGTCGTTGACGTACCCCTCGAGCCAGATGAACTGCTGGCGCCGGGTGAGGTCTCGGTAGGCCACTTCCGGGAATCCGCCGCGTAGGGCTGCTGCGATGTAGCCGTCGATATCGGGGATGGTGTCGGGAAGCGTCAAGGACTCAGCTCCCTGGTGTGCCAACCGAGCGAGGAACGAGCCGTCTTTGTTGGCGGTGCTCCCAAGAACCTCGCGTTCGGTCAGGGGATACATGTCCATCCGCACGACCCGCCCGGTGCCGGGCCAGGTCTCGTTGTCGAGTTCGGCGCGTACGCTGCCGGTGAGCACGAACTGTCCCGGAGACGAGTCCCGGTCGACCCATCGCTTCACCGCGCCCAGCACCTTCGGAACCTCCTGCCACTCATCGATCAGCAGGGGCAAGGTTGCTCGGCGCAGCGCAGCATCCGGGTCGGCCCGATAGAGGGCAGCCATGCCTGGCTCATCGAGCCGGTCGACCTGGGCAACGGTTTGAGCGGCAGTGGTGGTCTTCCCTGCCGCCCGTGGGCCGGTGATCATCACTGCGGGGAAGGTCGCCATGAGTTCGGCCAGGTACGCGTCGGCCGTCCTTGCCCTGTAGCGGCTACTCACCTGAACCCGGCAGTCGTTTCGTTGCGTTGACCCGCTCCATGGGCCGAGACTACCCAGATTGCGCGTTCCTGACTACCAAGATTACGCGGTCATCGCTACCAACTTTACGCGACGGACGGAGGTCGTGCTGGCATCGCGTCAAAGATTGCAACTCCATCTGCGTCGTCGAAGACCCCGATTTCAAGTGGAACGGCGTTCGTGGATGGTCCGATGAACATCGTGACCTCAGGATCGTCGGTCTTGAATCCTCGCCAGTGGTGTCGAAGTGCTTGGAGCATGTCGCTATCGGGGACACCGTGCTTGCGGGCGCTCGCCTCGATGCACGCTGGGGTCGGTCGTCTCAGGATTCAGTATTGTCACCTTCTCCAACGGTCCATAATCCCCTCCGTTGACCCGCTTTCCCCACTCGGTATCTACCCGAGTCGAACGCTGCATAGTCCCGGCCAGGAGCGACCGTGGACGCCGGCACTCTTGTGGGGGCGCCATCCCCAGCCAGATCAGCGAAGCCCGATCGGAACATGGGGAAACTCACGTCCAGCAGCCATGAGAGTGTGCGGGCGTTGGAGTCCGAGGGACTCATCGAGCGGACCGGTAAATCCACCCGGGGCCCACAGGCCTACTGCACGCCGGAGAGCCCGGAGCCATATGCTCGACAACGGTTGGGGGCATGGAAATGAGCAGTCGGGCGGCATCAGGCGGGCGATAGGTTCACTTGGGCATGACCGAGCCCACGGGACAGCTCCAGCGACAACGCGTCGCCGTCCTCGGCTCGCTCAACGCGACGCTGCGGCGCCGATTCAGCCGCTCGACCATGCGCGGCGATCTGTTGGCGGCCCTCGTGGTGACGGCGCTGATGGTGCCGCAGTCACTGGGCTACGCGGCGCTGGCCGGCGCTCCGGTGCAGACCGGGTTGTACGCCCTGCCGTTGGCGCTGGGTGTGTACGCCTTCGTGGGGTCGTCCCCACAGCTGATTGTGGGCCCGGTTTCGACCGTGTCGGTGCTGACCGGGTCGATCGTTGCGTCGCACGGGGCGAAAAGCCCTCAGGAGGCGCTGGCCCTGGTGACGGCGTTGGCGATCATCTCGGGGCTCATCCTGATGATCGCAGGGTTGCTCCGGCTGGGTTGGGTCGCCGACTTTCTCTCCAAGCCGATCGTGACCGGCTTCGTGTTTGGCCTCTCGATCTTGATCGTCGTCGGTGAGATCCCCACGTTGCTGGGATTGCCACGCGGCTCGGGCAACTTCGTCGGCAGGGTCAGCGGCATCGCCGGGCACCTCGGCGAAATCCAACCCAAGAACGCCGCCGTCGGCGCGGTGGCCCTCGCCGTGCTGTTTCTGGGGCCACGCATCAAATCGGTGGTTCCGTGGGGCCTGGTGGTGGTGATCGGCGGGCTGGTGGTCGCCAAGTTCGTCGACTTTCCGGCTGCGGGGATCGCCGAAATTGGCAAGGTGCCAAGCGGCCTTCCGGGGCTGGCGATACCCGACCTGTCCGTTGGGGACATGGGCGGTCTGCTTGCGAGCGGCGCCGCCCTGGCAATGGTGGGCCTGGCCGAAAGCTTGAGCGCCGCGAGGCTGTTTGCCTCCCAGAACGGCTATCACGTCGACGCGAATCGAGAACTCATCGGCACCGGCGCCGCCAATGTCGCCGCTGGATTCTCCGGCGGCATCGGCGTGGGCGGCAGCCTGTCGAAGACCGCCGCGGCTGACAACAGCGGCGGGCGTAGCCCACTGACCAGCCTGGCAACCATGGGCCTGGTGGTCGTGGTGGTGCTCTTCTTTGCACCATCGCTGGGTGGCCTGCCAAAAGTGGTGCTGTCGGCGGTCGTCGTTCACGCGGTGTGGCCACTGATGGACCTCAATGCACTCGCCCGTTATCGCAGCATCCGTCGAAACGACTTTGTCGGCGCCTTGGCGGCGCTCGTCGGTGTACTGGTGCTGGGCACCCTGTACGGCCTGTTGGCGGCGATCGCCCAGTCGATCCTGGGCCTGATCTATCGAACGAGCCGAATCGAGGTGGACGTACTGGGCAAGGTGCGCTCGGAGAAGGCCGCCTGGGGGTCGGTCGACCGCAACCCCAAGAACCCCACCGTGAACGGAATCATGGTGCTGCGGCTGACCAAGCCGCTGTTTTGGGTGAACGCAGCCGCCGCTGTTGAGTTGATCACCACCGAGATCGAGGCCGAGCCCGACACCGAGGCCGTCATCATCAACATGGAGGCCACGAATCAACTGGACACCACGAGCGCCGACGCGCTTGGAGAGTTGATTGGGCACCTGCACCGGCACGGTATCGATGTGCATCTCGTCCGGGTCATCTACCCGACCCGGCAGGTGCTCGAGGCATCCGGGGTGCACGACATCCTGGGACCGGATCACATGTGGCGCACCATCTCACAAGGCGTCAAGGCGGCGAAGAAGGCCCGCAAGGCGAACGAATAGGCCTCGTCGACGGTTCGTTGCGAACAATGACCGGACCGAAACGGCATCACCTGCCGTGCACTGCCGGGTCCGGCCCCACCGCTTGCACGTATTCTGATCCGGTTTCCCCAAACGCCTGAACCCGAAAGCCCGACGTGACCCGCACCACCCTTCGTGACCTCTGGGCGCACAAGCGCCGCCTGATCTCCACCTGCATTGCCGTGTTGCTGGGCGTGGCCTTCATGTCGGGCACCCTGGTGCTGACCAGCACGATCAACAGTGTGTTCGACGATCTGTTTGCCGCGGGCACCAAAGGTACCGACGCCGTGGTGCGCGGGCCGGTGCTGTTCAAATCGGAGCGTGGTGGCGAACAGCGCGACCGCCTTCCCGAAGACGTCGTCACCAAGGTGCGAGCAGTACCGGGAGTGGCGGCGGCCAGCCCGGCGATTGCGTCGTTCGAGTTCACCCTTCTGAACAAGAAGGGCGACCCGATGGGTGGTGCGGGCCCGCCCACCATCATCGGGTCGTGGGACACCGACCCGACCCTCAATCCCTACCAGGTGGTCAGCGGGCGGGCGCCCGAGGCCAATGGCGAAGCCGTGATCAACCGCGCCGCCGCCAACGACGGACCCTTCGAGGTGGGCGACACGTTGGTGTTGGTCACCCCCGAGGGCCAACAGAAGCTGAAGCTGGTGGGCATCAGCCGGTTTGGCGACGCCGACTCCTCTGGCGGGGTCATCTCGGTGGCAACGACCCTGGCTCAGGCACAAACGCTGGCCGGCGCTTCCAACAAGCTGGACCAGGTGAACGCTCGGGCCAAGGCGGGCATCAGCCCCGACCAACTCGTCACCCAACTCCGGGCCGCCAAGGTGGCACCCGGCGCCAACGTCATCACCGGAGAGGCGTTGGCGAAGGAGCAGGCAACCGACCTGAAGGACGTCTTCGGGTTCTTCTCAAAGATCCTGTTGACCTTCGCCTTCATCGCGCTGTTCGTCGGCATCTTCATCATCTCGAACACGTTCAGCATCCTGCTGGCGCAACGCACCAAACAGTTGGCCCTGATGCGTGCCCTCGGCGCCAGCCGCCGTCAGGTGCTGGGCTCGGTGCTGCTGGAGGCCGGGATCATCGGGGTGATCTCGGCCCTCCTCGGCTTTGTCGCCGGCGTCGGTTTGGCCCAGGCGGCATTCGTACTGCTGCGCAAAGCCGGGTTGGACCTGCCCTCGACCGGCCTCACCATCACCGCCGGCAACGCGGCGGTGTCGATCCTGGTTGGGTTGGCCATCACGGCCGGTTCGGCAATGCTGCCGGCAATCCGGGCCACCCGCGTGCCGCCGATCGCTGCGCTACAGGACGTGGCAACCGACGAATCAGACCGGTCGCGATTCCGTGCTGCGACCGGGGCGGTGGCGGCGGTGATCGGCGTGGTGCTGCTGCTCCCGTCGTTTGGGAGCGACCCGAGCACCGACCGCCTGCCCACCATCGGTCTGGGCATGGCGCTGGTGGTGGTGGCCGTGCTGATCCTTGGCCCGGTCTACGCCCGGCCGCTCTCCAACCTGGTCGGTTCCCCCCTCCCGAAGCTGAAGGGCGTCACCGGACGGCTCTCACGTCAGAACGCCACGCGCAATCCACGCCGCACTGCGTCCACCGCATCGGCCCTCATCATCGGCGTGACCCTGATTGGGTTCATCACCATCTTCGCCAACTCGGCGCAGTCGTCGGTGACGAAGTCGATCAGCGGCGGGTTCAAAGGCGACTACATCGTGCAGCCCGCCAGCCAGCAGACGTTTGCGGGCGCCGGTCCCGAGCTGAGCGAACGGATGGCCAAGGTGCCGGGTGTGGCCGACGTGACCGCCATCGCCGGCGCCGAGGCCCTGCTGGAACTGCCGGACGGAACCAAGTCACCCGCCATTCTCGCCGGCATCGACCCGGCCACCTACACCAAGCTGTTCGACGCCAAGATGGAGCGGGGTGCGCTGACCGACCTGCGCGACGGTCAGATCGTCGTCGATCGACAGGTGGCTGAAAAGAACAAGCTGAGCATCGGCGACTCGGTGAAGTTGACCGGCAGAAACGGCGCCACACTGACGTTCAAGGTGGCGGCGATCAGCGACGAACGGGTGCTGCTCGGCCAGTGGAGCACCACGCGTGCCGACGCCTCACGTCTCACCGAACAGCCCACCGACTTCCTCGTCGCCATCAAGGCCGCGGCCGGCACCCCGCCTGCGTCGCTCCGCCCGGAGCTCAAGAAGATCGCCAAAGACTTCCCCACCATGAAGCTTCAGGACCGGGAGGAGTTCACCGGCAGCATCGTGACCCAGATCAGCGCCCTATTGAACGTGATTTATGGTTTGCTGGCGGTGTCGGTGGTGATCGCCCTGATCGGCATTGCCAACACCCTGTCGCTGTCGATCCACGAACGCACCAGGGAGGTGGGGCTGCTGCGGGCAACCGGCATGACCCGACGGCAGCTTCGGTCGTCGGTGCGCTGGGAGGCGGTGATCGTGGCGCTGATGGGTACCGGAATCGGGCTCTTGCTCGGGCTCGGCCTCAGCTTCACCCTGATTCAGGCCCTCAAGAGCCAGGGCTTCAACACCTTCGCCATCCCCGTCGGCGGTCTGGTGACCGTGGTGGTGTTCGGTGCCGCCGTCGGTGTGATCGCATCGATCCGGCCCGCCTCGAAGGCCGCCAAACTGAACGTGCTGGAGGCGATCTCCAGCGAGTAGGTGTCCTCGGCCGACCCGGTCAGCCATCGCCGGGGTCGGCCGCGGGGCCGATGCCCTCGTCCGCCTCGTCGCCGATGAAGTCGGCGTTGTCGCCCTGACGAATCTCGTCGGTGATGATTCGACGCCGGATCTGCAGGTCGCCGGCGGTGCCCACCACCTCCAGATCGTCGATGGCCACCAACTCGCCATCGCGGAACCGCAGTAGGGCGGCGCCGGCCGGCAGGTCGTTCTCCACCAGCAGCGAGCCCAACCCGGTGGCGCCGGTGGACCCAACCTCCCACACCACCGTGCCGTTGCGGGCGCCCAGCCGTGAACGGTGTCCATGTCCAACGATGGCCAACGGCACCTGGCCCACCAGGTCACGCAGAATCACCGGGTTGTGCACGGCCAGCACGTCGGGTTGCTCGCGTTCCAACAGTTGGGCCACCGCGGGCGCTGCGGCGTACTCGGTGGCCTTGCGCTGCTCCTTGGGTACCGGGTTGGCGGTGGTGATCACCGGATCGTCGAAGCCGGCGATCCTCACCCCCTCCACGTCGACGACCCTGTTGTGGAGCGCCGTGATGCCGGGCGTGGCCTTGATGGCCCGCCGGTTGGGGCGAGAGTCGTGGTTGCCGGCGACGTACAGGTACGGCACCGGAAAGTCGGCGAGCGCGTCGGCGTAGACGCCCTCAAAGCTGGAGCCGAACGAGGTGGTGTCGCCCGTGTCGACCACCGCATCCACATCGAATGAGGTGGCCAGACGACGGGCCAGCTGGGCACCGATGGGGTTGAGGTGCAGGTCGGAGATGTGCAGGATCACCACCTCGCCCTCCGAATCGGCGATCGACTGGGTGAGCGTGGCCGAGTACAGGCCCGCCAGACGATTGGTCAGGGCGCTGACCCGCCGGTCCAACGGCCCCTCGGTGGTGGAGATCGACGCCATCATCTGGCGCCCGGCATCCACTGGGCCCTCATAGGTGAGCTCATCAAAGCGCCGGCTGTCGAACCCGGGCAGCGCCGAAGCGGCAAGCACCACGGCCAGCAGACCCCCGCCAACAGCACCCAGCACCACCGTGCGCTTGCGTCGCCACGGCAATACCGCCGCAGCGACCGCTCCGACCAAGGCGGCGACCAGGCCGAAACGCACGACGGCGGCGGTCAGCGCACCCCGGGTATCGGCCTCGATCGAGGAGCGCAGCGCCGACGCGTCGACGCGCCCGTCGCTGCCGATCAGCTGGGGCACGTCAAGGGAACGCAGCTCCATGCGCACCTCCACCGGACCCCGGTGGGTGGGGGCGCTCGCCTGTCCCAACGGCGGAAGGCCCAGAGTGGTGTGGCCGCGCGCGGTGGGCCAGAACCCAATCGACACCGAGCCGGGGCCCACCGGGTGATCGGAGCTGCCGAGCATCGGGGCCAGCAGCAGCACCGCAAGCGCCACCACGCACACGGTGACCGCCGCCCGAACCCACCGCAGACGCGACGGCGCAGCGGGAGCCTGCGGGGCTGGATCGGCCATGCCCGATCGTACCGTCGGTGCCACGGCCGCCCGCGGGGTGACGGTTGCGGCGAAGATCAATCTGACACCAGCCACCCACGGCCTGGCAGAATCGTGTCTCGGCACATCTGCCAGAAGGGGGAGCCAATGAGGCGCATGGGGATCGGGATCGGGGTGCTTGCAGTGGTCATGATGAGCGCAGGTTGCGGAGGTGGCGACTCGGGTGGCGACGACGCCACTCCAAAAGACGCCACCAGCACAACGGCCGCATCGACCGGTGGCGATGAGGCGGGCTCCACAGAAGCCCCGAAGCGACCCGACGGCCCGGCAGGCACCTTCGGCGACGAGTTGACCGGCGGCAACGGCCTTTCGCTGCTTGCTGCAGGCGAGCTTCCCGATTTGGCCGAGGCCGGGTACACCGAGGGCGAGTACCCGGTGTCGGGCACGGCCACGGGCTACAAGTCCGACGGCGAACTCCCCGCCGACGGCACCTTCAAATTGATCGAACAGGGCTCGGGCGAATACAACACCCGGGTGGTGGTTCGTCGCCCCAAGGATCCAGCGAACTTCAACGGCACGGTGGTGGTCGAGTGGAACAACGTGAGTTCCGGTGCCGATGTGGCTCCCGACTACACCTACATGGCCGACGAGATCGTGCGCAACGGCTACGCGTGGGTGGGTGTGTCGGCGCAACACATCGGCATCGAAGGTGGCACGGTGGCCGTCGAGGCCCCAGGCGCAGAGTTCACCGGCGCGGGCAAGGGTCTGAAGGCATTCGACCCGGCGCGATACGGCGACCTGAAACATCCAGGCGACGCCTTCAGCTACGACATCTACACCCAGGTTGGACGGGCACTCCGCCAGGAGGGCGGCTCCAACCCCCTGGGCGACCTCGACGTGCAGCGTCTGCTTGCTGTTGGTGAATCGCAGTCGGCGTTTGCCCTCACCACCTACGTCAACGGGGTGCAGCCGCTGACCGAGGAGTTTGACGGGTTCATCATCCACAGCCGTGGCGGCGCGGCGGCGCCGCTGGGCAAGCCGGGCGAGGGCATCGACATCGCCGGCACCATCGCCGGGCAGCCCACCACGATTCGCACCGATCTTGAGGTGCCGGTCATCACGGTGCAAACCGAAAGCGACGTGCTGGGCATCCTGGATTCCTACCCCTCCCGACAGGACGACAACGACAAGTTCCGTCTGTGGGAGATCGCCGGAACGGCCCACGCCGACTACTACCAGTTGGGTGCCACCGAGGAACTGCTGAAGTGCCCCAAACCGATCAACCGCGGCCAACAAAGCTTCGTGTTGAAGGCGGCGCTGCGCCAACTGGAGGACTGGGCCAAGAACGGTGAGGCCCCACCCAAGGCCGCCCGTCTGGACGTCGACAGCTCGGGCGCCCAGCCCGTCTACAAGCACGACGACGTGGGCAACGTCACCGGAGGCGTCCGCACCCCAGCAGTGGAGGCACCCGTCGATGTGCTGTCCGGGCTGCCGGCTGAAGGGGCCAACGTCATCTGCATGCTGATGGGCTCGACCACGCCAATTCCGCCCGCCGACCTGGCCAGGATGTACGACTCCCCGAAGGCCTACGACGACGACTACGCCACGGCCGCCGATGCCGCCATCGACGCCAAGTTTGTGCTGAAAGACGACCGGGAGGCCCTCATCGCCGAGGCCCAACCCGACCGCATCGCAGGCTGACCTCAAGCCGGGGCCGGCTGCGGGGACGCTGTGGTGACGGATGGCTGCCGGCCACACACAGCAGAACTGTTCAACGCCGACAGGGCATGGGACACTGACGCACTTCCGAGGAGGGGCACACCCATGAAGACACACACCAGGCATCGTTGGTTTGCCGCGCTGATCGCAGCCGTCGCCATCGCCGGGCTCTCGCTGAGCAGCGGCACTTCGGTCGGCGCTCAGAGCACACCTTCAACCGTTCCGGCCGCCACACCCGAGACCGCCACACCCGAGGTGCAGCCCGCATCGTTGGGGCCGATTGGCCACCAAGGGCGTTGGCTGACCACCGCCGATGGGCGCGTGCTCATGTTGAACGGCACCAACTTCGTCGACAAGAACCTGTTTACCCCGGCGGGGTATGGCTTCGAAGAAGACGACGCCCAGTGGTTGGCCGCCAACGGGTTTGACGCGGTTCGGCTGGGCTTCAACGCCGGTGCGGTCATGCCAACCCCAGGCGTCATCGACACCGCCTACGTGGACTCGTTCGTCGAAACCGTTGAGCTGCTGGAGGCCAACGGCCTGCTGGTGCTGATCGACCTGCATCAGGACGGCTGGGGCCCCTCGTTGGGCAGCAACGGGTTTCCCGAATGGATGACGCTCACCCATGGCGCCGAGAACACCGGTACCCCCTTTCCGTTGTACTACCTGACCAACCCGGCAATTCAGGTGGCATTCGACAGCTTCTGGGCCAACGAGAAGGGGCCGGGTGACGTGCCTCTACAGGACCGGGTGGCCACCGTGTTCGACGTGATGGCACAGCGACTGGCCAGCAGCGACGCCATTTTGGGTTGGGACCTGCTCAACGAGCCGTGGCCTGGAACCAACTTCGGACCGTGTATTGAGAGCGGCCCCGGCTGCCCCGCACAGGACAAGGCCTCACTCGACCCGTACTACTCGCGTATCACCGGTGCCATTCGCAACGCCGGCGCCGAACAGCTGGTGTTCGGTGAGCCCTGGGTGCTGTTCAACTTCGGTGAGCCAGACACCAACATCGCCTTGCCGGGTGGCGACGCCAACAGCGGTCTCAGCTTCCACGTGTACCCCCTGTCTGACGACAAGGTCCCGGTGGTGATGGACAAGGCGGAAGCCTGGTCGGCCACAACCGGCGGTGCGCTGCTGAACACCGAGTTTGGCGCCAACCCCGACCCGAAGTTCACCGACATGAACATCAAGGAGTTCGACCGGGCGTTGATCCCCTGGATGCACTGGGCCTACAACGAGAACACCATCGAGGACCTGAAGGCGCCGCCCTCCGACCACGAGGCCGACAACGTCGATGCGCTGGTGCGGCCCCACCCGCTGGCTATTGGCGGTACCCCAACCCGGCTGGACTACGACCTGCCGACGCGGGTGATGCGCTTCACGTGGGACACCACCGGACCAGACGGCACACAGTTTCCCGCCGACACCGAAACCGTGTTTCAGGTGGCCCCGCGCACCTACCCCAAGGGCTACAAGGTGCTGACCGTCGGGGCGACGGTGACCTCGGAGCCAAATGCGGCTTCGCTGACCGTTGTGGCCGACGGCTCGACCGCCGAGCCCAAGGTGGTCGTCTATCCGGCCGACTCGCCGACACCCAGCCTGGACTTCCCCGAGGTTGAACTGCCCGCAACACCCACCACCCCCGGGCCGTCCACCGACGAGCCTCCTGCCGCCGAACCCTCCTCGAACGGCAATGCACCATCAAACGGCAATGCACCATCGGACGGCAATGCACCATCAAACGGCAATGCACCTTCAAACGGCAAGGCACCATCGGCCGGCAACCAGCCGACGGACGGCAACCAGCCGACGGCCGGGAACGAGGCCGGTGCCCCGGTCATATCGACCGGGCCCATCACCGCTCCGCTGACGCCCCGCTTTACCGGTTGACCCCCGGCGGCCGCGCCGGGATCGGGCCGCACGGTACGGTCGAACCATGGGTGACAGCCTCGACCAACCACTGGTACTTCGCTCCGACCTCGACCACGTCGCCACGCTGACGCTGAACCGGCCGGCAGCACGCAACGCCCTGTCCGAGCCCATGCTGGATGCGCTCGCCGCCCGGCTCGACGAGGTGGACGCCGACCCCACGGTGCACGTGGTGGTGCTGACCGGGGCCGGACCTGCGTTCTGTGCCGGACACGACCTGCGCGAGGTTCGTTCCAACGAAGAACCCGAGTTTCGCGAACGCCTCTTTGCCCGCTGCTCCAACGTGATGATGCAACTCACCCGCCTGCGCCGGCCGGTGATCGCACAGGTGGCGGGCGTGGCCACCGCAGCCGGGTGCCAGCTGGTTGCCAGCTGCGACCTGGCGGTCGCAGGCGAGTCGTCCCGCTTCGCCACCCCAGGTGTGAACATCGGCCTGTTCTGCTCGACACCGATGGTTGCCCTTACCCGCACGGTTGCTCCCAAGCACGCCCTTGAAATGTTGCTGACCGGCGACATGATCGATGCCACCGAGGCCCACCGCATCGGGCTGATCAACCGGGTCGTTCCCGACCCGCGGCTGGCAGATGCCACCGAGGAGCTGGCGCGGACCATCGCCTCCAAATCACCCATGACCGTGGCCCTCGGCAAGGCCGCATACTGGAAACAGCGCGACCTACCCTTGGCCGACGCTTACGCGCACACCTCACGCGTGATGGTGGACAACCTGGCAACCAACGACGCCGCAGAAGGCATCGGAGCGTTCCTCGACAAGCGATCTCCCACCTGGATCGGGTCCTGAGTCACCGCCCGGCAAGCTCCGCCACCCCGGCGACGAATGCCTCGACATCCTCGATGGTGGTGTCCCATGCGGTCATCCATCGCACCTGGTGTTTGGTCACATCCCAGTCCCAGAAGAAGCTCCAGGCCTGAAGCGGCTTGATGATGGAGGGCGGCAGAGCGGGATAGATGCTGTTGACAGCGGGCGATGGCCCGGCCTCGACGCCAGGGAGGACGGCCACCCGATCGTGCAACAGCTGCGCCATGGTGTTGGAGTGCTCGCCCAGACACAGCCAGAGATCGTCTGCCAGCACCGCGTTGAACTGTGCTGCGAGGAACCGCATCTTCGACGGCAGCTGGGTCACCTGCTTGCGCACGTACTCCGACCCCACGGCCGCCTCGCGGTTGAGGAACACGACAGCGTCGGCGCCCAACAGACCGTTTTTGGTTCCGCCAAACGAGACGGCGTCCACCCCGGCGTCGAGGGTGAAGGACCGCAGCGCCTCGCGGGTTCCACCCAACGACGCGGTGGCGTTGGCGATGCGGGCACCGTCAAGATGCACCAGCATGCCCAGCTCGTGGGCGGTGTCGCACAACGCTGCGATCTCCGCCGCCGTGTACAGGGTGCCCAGCTCGGTCGGCTGAGTCATGCTGAGCACCCCCGGTTGCGCATGGTGCACAGCCCCCAGATCGGCGCCGACCACCCGCAGCTGGGCGGGAGTGACCTTGGCATCTTCGGCGGGCAGGTCGATGAGTTTGGTGCCCAGGATGCGCTCGGGCGCAGCGGTTTCATCGATGTTGATGTGGGCCCAACTGCTGCACACCACGGCGTGGTGCGGCCCGCGCAGCGAGGCCATCAGGGTGGCCAGCGCCGCCACGTTGGCGCCGGTGCCGTTGAACGTCAGGCGCGTGACGACGTCGGCATCGAAGAGCTCGCTGAACGCCGCCTCGCAACGCGCGGTGTGTGCGTCCTCGCCGTAGGCCAGGGCATGGCCCGCGTTGGCGGCGACCACCGCCTCGATCACGGCGGGGTGGGCTCCGGCGGCGTTGTCGCTGGCAAATGAACGGCTTGGCGCCGCAGCGGTCAGGGGCATGCCCGACCGTACCGCCAAAGGTCAGTCGTCCAGCGGCGACGGGGTGACATCCTCGAGGATGCCGTCGACGAAACCCGCCACCTTCTTCGACCACAGGTAACCGACGTGGTTACCCGGGAACCAACTGATGGTGGGTTCCTCCCAGTGATGCCACAACGCCTGGGTTTGGCTGGGCACCGCCATGCGGTCGCCCAACCCGGCGAAGATGAACCGCTTCTCAAACGGCACGAGCGTGGGCATGGCCAGCGGCGACACCGCGCGGTAGACCCGCTCGGCGTTACCTTCGAGAATGCCATGTTCGACCGACCGCTCCCGCACGTGCTGGGGCGCCTGGTGGGAGAACAATCCGGGGAAGTCGCTCACGGGGATGCCGGCGATCGCGGCGTCGAGATCACCGTCGAGGCAGGTGGTCAGCGAGGCCACGTACCCTCCCAGCGACACGCCGTGCAACACCACCGACGTGGGGTCCTGGGCACGCACCCAACTGAGCAGGCGGCGCATGTCCCACGCCGACTGAGCCAATGCGTGTACGCCGTTCATCATGTCGAACCCGAGGAACTGTTCACCGCCCAGGCGGGACGGGCGACGGCTGCCGTGCACCGGCAGGACGATGGCCGCCACGTTCCAGCCCAGGTCGTGATGCAGATGCTGGGCCCGAAAGGTGATCATGTCAGCGACGGCTGCACCCGTGCCGAACCCGTGCACACACACCACCCAGGGGCGCGGTCCATCGTCGTGTTCAAGCACCCAGGCGGAAGCCGTGTGGTTTTGTTGGAACGCCTCCCACCGCTCTGCCCCCGGCTCCTCCGGACGTGCGTGAAAGTCGCTGTCCCAGCTGATACGCCGGTAGCGCTGCCCGAGCGCCCAACCCCAGGTGGAGACCACGTCGGCCAACGGTCGAGGATCATCGTGATAGCTGCGGGGGTCGTCCAGCCAGCCGCGTTGCTCGAACAGTGCTGCGGCCTCCTCCAACTCGGCTGAGACACGGTGATAGTCGGCACGTCGGGGAAATCGGCTGGGGCCCTGCATCAGCGCCACGACGGCCTCGTCCATCGCCACCTGGCCGGCGAGGGCGGCCGTCATGCGGATCTTGGGAGCGCCCGGGATGTGACCGGCCTCGGTCAGTACCGCCTGAATGGCCCAGCGAGCGGTACGTGGGCCCACGGTGGTCAGCCGCGCCAGGGGCATGCGCGCCAGGCCCTTCTCCACCCGATTCACCAACGTGATCGACCCGGCCTCCTCCTCTTCGGAAACAGCGGTCACGTCCTCGAGCTGGGCGTCGGGGTCGGGTGAAGTGCGATTGGGGCGCAGCGCCATGGTCATGTCGCCTTCTTGGCCGGAGCCTTCTTGGCCGGAGCCTTCTTGGCAGGGCTCTTCTTGGCCGGAGCCTTCTTGGCCGGAGCCTTCCTCGCCGGACTCTTCTTCACGGCCGGCGTCTTGGGCTCGGTCGCCTCGGCTTCCACCGCCGCCACCGCGGCCTGCCGCAGCACTTCGATGGCATCGACGATACCGTCGGTCACCTCGTCGACGTCGGGGGCGATGTCGGGGCAGGCGATCACCCCGATGTCCATGTTGCCCATGTTGGACAACACCGTGATGTTCAACCCCGACCCCTCGATCAACGGCCCAAACGGATACATGCCCACCAGTTGGGCCCCGGCGATGTAGAGAGGAAACGGGGGGCCGGGAACGTTGGAGATGACCAGGTTGTGGATCGGTGCGAGTCGATCGGCCAGACCGGCCGAGCTGTAGAGGCGGCTGGCCAGGTTGAAGATGGCCGGAGGGGTCACCTCGGTGACGTCGCCGATCATGTCGGCCCCGATCGCACCGTGTACCGCCTTGGCATCCCGGGTGTCCACCCGAACCGCCCGCAACTGGTCGACCGGGTCGGTCAGGTGCACCGGCAGGCGCACAAACATGTTGGACACCTGATTGGCCGACGACCCGTCGGTCACCTTGCCCCGCACCGACACCGGCACGCTGACCACCAGCGGACGCTCGAAGGTTTCGCCCCGGTTGGCCAGGTAGGAGCGCAACGACTGGGTGCACGCCGCCAGCACCACGTCGTTGACCGTGGCACCAAAGGTGGACTTCACGAACTTCAGATCGTCCAACGCACACATGGAGAACGCCACCGAACGACGGGCGGTGATCGAACGGTTGAACAACGTACGGGGCGCATCGAATGGGCGGGCCATCGTGGGGCCGTCCGAGCTGCCGGTGACGTTGAGCATCACCCGCCCAACCGAGCCAAGGCCTCGGCCAAGGGCCCGGACGCCGCGCAGCGGATCGACCACTCGCGATGCCACGGCACCTGCCATCAACCGCACAAAGTTCGGCACCGAATCCTCGGGCTCAAACGGGGGCGGATCCTCCATTTCGAACTCCGGCTTGAGGTCGACCAGTTGCACCATCAGGTCGGTGCCACTCGTGCCGTCGACCAGAATGTGATGGATCTTTGAGACCATCGCCACCTTGCCGTCTTCGAGCCCCTCCAGCAGCACCATGTCCCACAGCGGACGATCGCGGTCCAGCGGCTCGGACGCATACCGCCCCACCCACTCGGCCAAACCCGCCCGGCTGCCGTCGACGAGCGAGTCGGAATGAAGGTGGTTATCGAGGTCGAAGTCGGGGTCGTCCACCAGGACCGGATGATCGATTCCCAGCGGAACGATCCTCAACCGGCGTCGAAACGGCGGAATTCGATGCAACCGCGACGTGACGAACCTGCGGAAGAGATCGAAGGAGAAGCCGTCGGGGGCGGTGGATGGGTCGATCAGCATGACCCCGGTGACATGCATGTGGACCACCGGGTTTTCCATATAGAGAAATGAGGCGTCGGCGGCAGTCGTTCGTTCCATGGACGCTCAGTCTGTCAGCGCCGGCAGCGGCCGTCACGCTGGCCCGGTCGAAACCGCCATGCCTCGCTTGGATGCTCCGCCTTGACAGGCAACTTACAGTGAATCATTCGGGCGGCATCCAAAAGGAGTCTGGTCGTGGCAACTCCGCTGGCAAGCCTTTTGGACGCATTCGCAGACGACAAGAGCGTCGATGTGATCCAGGCCGGAACGCTCCGAACCACTCGTGGAACCGCACTCGTCCTCGCTTCAATTCTGCCGATCTTCTACGCGCTCGACGCGGTCACCGACATCAAATGGCTGACCGATGAGCGAAAGTTTCTGGCGGCAATCGCCGCCGGATTCATCTGGGCGATTGTCAGCGCCGCCGATTCGCTCGCGCGGGGGCTGGCCACCAAGGCAACAGATCCGGCACAGGCTGCGGCGCAGGCCTTCTCTGCCTTGCCTACACCGCTGAAGTGTGTGCAGACCGCTGGAGAGGACAACCCGGGTTGGAAGGCCGTCGCCATCCGCAACGCCCAACAGGGCTCGGGGCCAGAATTCCTGGTCGTCAAGGGCACCACGACCGCCTGGGTCAAGGCCACAGACCTCAAATTCGGCTGAGCGCGCCCCCACACTTCGCCGGGACCGCAGTCGCTTGAAAATCGCCGCCGATCATCGGTGGCTCCTGATGGCTGACCGCCACGACGGCCAGGTGGTGGTCGGCCAATGAGTTGCTCGACCTCGGTCGGTGGGCCCACGGTGAGATGGTGCCCATACGTGACGCACCGGTCCAGTTGGGGCCGGCCCGCCTTTCCGAGGCCGAAGTCGAGGCCGAAGTCGAGGCCTTAGGTGCGGTACTGCACCCGTAGACCGTCAGCAGGCGACCAGGTGGTGAACTCCAGTTGTTTGTCGATGACTTTCACGACGCTGGCCTTTGTCACATCAAGGATGAAAGCCGCTCCCTCCTCGCCCCCGGTAGCGGCATCCGCTACAAGCACTCCTGCCAATTTTGCGTCCCCCGAGCTGAGGTCATCCTCGATCGGCGCAGAGTGCAGTTCCACCCGTGGGTCTCGACCAACATCGGCGAGCTTGTGTGAGTCCGGCATCATGCCAAGCCCGACCGCTCCGGCATGGTGAGTGGCGGGAGGAACACCTGGACCAACGGACCGATCCCCAAGGCAAAGACCGCTGTGCCCACGCCGATCGCTCCCCCGAGCGCCACGCCGATCGCCAAAGCGGCGACCTCGACGGACGTCCGTGCAACCCGAATTGAGATCGGTCGTCCTGCAAGCCTGAGACCAGAGAGCCCCGTCATCAACCCATCACGTGGCCCAGGTCCCAGACCGGCTCCGATGTAAAAGCCGGACCCGATGGCGATCGTGACCACTCCCCCGAGCATCATCAGCACCCGCGGCAGTAGCAGATCGAGGTCGGGCACGATCGGCATCATCATGTCGACGAAGGCACCAATGAGCACTGCGTTCAGGACCGTTCCAAGACCAGGCCTGACCCGCAGGGGGATCCACAACAACAGCAGCACTACGCCGGTGATCACGATGACCGTTCCAACGCCGATGCCGGTGAGTTCGCTAACGCCCGTGTGGAAGACATCCCAGGGGGCGGCTCCAAGCTTGGCCCGAATCAGCAGCGTGATTCCCACGGCGAACAAGAACAGTCCAAACACGCAGCGAACAAGCCGTTCCATTGGGACCTACGCCGCCGCTCCGCCACCCCAGGGAACGGTGATCAGTTCCATGGAGACCAGGATTGCGGGGTGGGAGCCCTCACGGTTGTCACGCGTGACGCTCACCAGGTGATCCAGCTCGATAGCCACCGGGGGAGATTAGAGCGATTCACCAAGGAGGTGGTCGAGCGTGGCCTACCCCCGGCCTGGCGACCGGCCGCGTCGCTTCCGCCACCGCCAGAGAACCGTGCCGCCAACCAGGACCGTGGCGCCGATGACCGCCCCAACAAGAGTGCCGGAGTTGCGGGCACCAACGCGGCGGGGTTCACCGTCGGCGACCTCAACGACCTCGAGGTATAAACGGCGCTGCGCCCCAGGCACTTCGAGGTCTCCCGGCTCCCAGCCGTGGTACACCATCCACACGTCGCCAAGCGCCCCGAAGAACTCCTGGCCTCCCGGCCCGCGGGCGAACTTTGTGGAGTCCATCCACGGGTCCGCCGTCGATCGCCGGCACGGGCCGGAGACGGACTCACACGTCGCCCAGCCAATCGCGTAACGCTCGCTGTCCCAGGCGTTGGCCGAATAGAACAGCAGGTAGTCGTCCGGAGTCACCACCATTGATGGTCCTTCGATCAGTTCACCCTCCCAGCCCGCCCGAGCATCGAGCAGTCGCGCAGGATCGCCAAGCAGCGACCGGCCGCCGGGGGCCAGTTCCTGGGACCAGAGCGACGTGGGGAGTCCGCAACAGTTGCCATCGTTCTTGAACAGCAGCCAGTTCGCCCCATCCCGATCGGTGACGATGCTCGGGTCGATCGACCCGCCCAAGTCCCGTTGGCACACCATGGGCCCCTCCGAGTCGTCCACAAACGGACCGGAGGGAGCCGCCGAAACAGCGCTGGAGATGCACTGCGTTTCGGTATCGGCAAGACGCGTCACGTAGTAGAGGACATAGCGCTCAACGTCGGCCAGAACCGCCGGCGCCCAAACGAACCCAGGGTCGGACCATTCCGGAAGCTTGGGGAGCGCATCGCCGAGATACCGCGCTGCGAGGGGGTCCTCCACCACCAGAATCGGGACGTTCGCGTCGTCGGTGTTGGTGCTGTACGCAAAGAAGGAATCGCCCACCCGCAACACGTACGGGTCAGCGAAGTCACCGTTGAATACCGGAACGCCGCGGAGCAGGCCGCGGGCCGGTCTCAAGGCGGCCCGCTCGCCCCCCGCCCGCCCGGCAACCGCCGCTGGGCCGTCCGTCTGACGGCGTTGCCCGGGCCGCGCCACGACCTCGTCGGCGTCGGAGCCACATCCGGCCACACCCCACATGGCGAGCAGGATGGCAACCACCCCTGTGATCGTCATTGATCGAGTCGGGATGCTCATCCACGTCGAGTGTCTCACATCAACCTGACCGGAATCTTCCGTCAGGCGGTGCGTAGCGAACCCGCTGCCCGGCGGTACACCTACGGTGCGCCCACCGCCTCGACCGGTGGCGGGGCGATCTCGGCGTCGATCATGGGCAGCTGCTGGTGACTGACCGCCACCACCGCCAGGTCGCCATCGGCCAGAAGCCCAACGAGCGCTCGCTGGGCGGTTGCCTCGTCCAAGTGGGCGATGGGTTCGTCCAGCAGCACCAGCCGGCGCCGCGACAGGATCGCCCGGGCCAATGCCAGGCGGGTTCGCTCGCCCCCGCTGAGCCCGGCCAGCGGCGTGTCGAGCCCGTCGGGCTGACGGGCGAGCCAGGCCGACAGGTCAGCCGAGTCCACCGCGGCGAACAGGTCATGGTCGGTCGCCGTCGGGCGGGCGAGCGCCAGGTTGGCTCGGATGGTACCGGCGAAGGCGTGGGGTTCATCATCCACAACGGCGATGTCCGCCCGGGCAACATCGAGGCGCACATCGGCGGCGGATATGCCGTCCAGCAGGTGGGTGCCGGTGACCGGTTCGAGTTGCCGGGCGAGCACCGCCAGCATCGTCGACTTGCCGATGCCGTTTGACCCCGAGATCTGGGCACGCACACCCGGCCCAAGGATGGGCAGCGTGAAGGGTCCCAACGGTTGCTGCTCGGCGGTCCACGCAGCACTGATGGCTTCGGCGGTCACCGGAAGCACCCCGTCGGGCAACCCCAAGGCGCCGTCGTCGCTCACCGCCGGCTTCTGGTTGAGCACGCCATCAAGCCGAACCTCCGCCTGCCGGGCCCGCGCCCGAGCGCCACCGATCTCCGCCAAGCCCACCCACGCATCGGCGAGTGCGATGGGAGCCAACGCCACCAGTGCTGCAATCGGGGCAGACACCGCTCCCCCGTTGAGGCCACCGGATGCGAGCATCATGATGCCGACCACCGTCGCCGCCAGAACCGCCCACAACATCGCCAAGGTGAGCGCGCGCGATCGAATCAGCCGAGCCTCGGCCTCACCCTGCCGGACGTGGGCATCCTCAACCCGGCCGATCGGCGCGGCAGCGGCACGCGGGTACGGACCCGCGACCGCACGCACCTGATCGAGCCGATCGACCAGATCCGTGGTGATCCGCAGCGCCTCGCCGCGTGCCCGGACCGCATCGTTTTGTGCCGACTGCTCGGCCCGCGAACCCAGCGCTGCAACACCAAAAGCGAGCGCGCCACCCACAGCAAGCACCAGGGCCGCCACCGGCACGGCCACCGCAACGATGGCAACGGCGCAGCCCCCGGCGATCACGGTGGACCACCACGGCACCAGCACACGCACCTGAGCGTCGATCGCGTCGTCGAGATCGGTCACCACCGCGGTCAACAGATCGCCCCGGTGGCGGCGACCCAGGCGGGCGGGCGTGAGTGGTACGAGACGTCGGTACACATCGACCCGGCGTTTGGCCAGCGTCTCCAACGCCGCATCATGGGACACAACCCGCTCGCCGTAGTGCAGCACCGGGCGGGCGATACCGAAGGTGCGCACGCCCACGATCGCCACCAGCAGCGTCAGCACCACCGGCTGGGTCGATGCCTGCACGATCAGCCATCCCGAAGTGGCCGTCAGGGCGACGCCCGCTGTGACCGACAGGCCACCGAGCAGGCAGGACAGCCGAAGACGAGCGGCTGTCGATCGACGTTGCCACCAGGCCAGGGCGGTGCCCGCCAAGCCGGACACATCAGTCGGTTTGTCCGATTCCTGGTCCGGGTGTGTGACCAGGCCCGGAGCGGATGCGGTGGTTGACGCCGTCTTGCCGACCACCTTGCTCTCCACATTGCGCTCCACCTTGAGCGACGCATAGCGCGGCAACGGGACGCCGGCGGGTTGGTCGGTCAGGTTCCAGCGATCATCGGCGAGCTCGATCAGCGCTGCATCGTGGGTGGCCACGATCACCCGCCGTTCCTGGGCCAACCCCATCACCACCGCCCGCAAGGCACCGACGTCGTCGACGTCGACGTGCGCGGTGGGCTCGTCGAGGAGCAGCAGCGGGGCGTCGCTCAGCTGCGCTCGTGCCAACGCCAGCCTGGTGCGTTGTCCGGCCGACAGCCCGAACCCGTCATCGCCCAACGGCGTGTCCAACCCCTGGCGTTCGGCCAACGCCGACCAAAGCCCCACCGTTCGCAACGCGTCCTGGCAGGCTGAATCGCTTGCATCGGGCGCCCCCAACCGCACGACGTCGGCCACGGGGCCCGGCAGCACGAGGGGTCGCTGGGTGGCCAGGTGCGCTCGCCTCGCACGGATCGAACCCGACGTGGGCGTTCGAATCCCGGCGATCAGATCCAACAGGGTGCTCTTGCCGCTGCCTGACGGCCCGGTGAGCACGGTCAAACCCACGTCGGCCGAGGTGTCGAGGCTGAGCCGATTGAGGATGTGGGGATGATCGGGATAGCCAAAGGTCACGTCGGCGACAGCCACCCGGCGTTCCGCTTCGTCGGCCTCGGCCGCCGGAATCTGCTGGTCAGCGGTTTCTAGGTACGGCCGCGCGGCATCGAGCGCAGCGGAGCCGTCCGCCGCATTGTGAAACTCCTGACCCACCCGTCGCACCGGCCAGTAGGCCTCGGGGGCCAACAGGATGGCGGTCAGCCCCACCTTCAGGTCCATCGACCCGTTGGCCAGCCGCAGGCCAACCGCCACCGCCACCATCGCCACCGAGATCGTCGCCAACAACTCGAGGGCGGCCGACGAGAGGAACGCAGTGCGCAACGTACGGACGGTGGCCCGTCGGTGAGCATCGCCAACCGTCGAGATGTGCTCCACCTGGTGATCGGCCCGACCGTAGGCAACCAGGGTGGGCAGGCCCCGCACAACATCGAGGAAGTGCCCGGCCAGCGCGTGCAAGGCGCCCCAGCGACGAGCGGTCTCCGCCTCGGTGTGCATGCCGATCAAGGCCGCAAAGAACGGCAGCAACGGCAAGGTGCACACCAAAATCGCAGCGCTCCAGATATCCACCCAGGCGAGCACCAGCACGGCCAACACCGGGACGGTGACTGCCGTGACCAACGCCGGAAGGTACGCGGCGACGTAGGGCTCGACGCTCTGGGCGCCCGGGCCGGCCAACGCCACCGCCTCGGCGGGGTTCGGTCGCCGCTCAGGCGGACTGGCCAGCCAACGCTGAAGCAGACCAACCCGAATCTGACCGCTCACCTGGTGGCCGGCCTCGCGGCTGACCACCTCGTCCCCCGCCGACACCAGGCCACGAAGCACCAGGACGGCGCCCAACACCGCAAGGGGCATGGCCAGCGAGGAGCCACGCACGATTGCGGTCACCGAGGCGGCCACCGCAATGGCCTGCCCCAGGGCGAGGACGCCCGAGATGACGCCCATCCCGGCGAGTCGGGCCACCCGGCTGCGGGCGCCGGGCAGCGCTCGCAGCAGCGACGGATCGATCGGGCCCATCAGGCGTCGGTGCTGCCTCCGGCCGAGGTGCCGGCAGTGGCGGCGGGCTTTGGCCTGCGGCCCGCCTCGGGACGGGCGGCCAGGGCCACCTCGGTGGGGATGTGGTGGCCCGACACCCGCTTGCGGAACGTCCAGTAGCTCCAGCCCTGGTAACCGATCACGATCGGGGTGAACACGACGGCCACCCACGTCATGATCTTCAGGGTGTAATCGGTGGACGACGCATTGGTCGTCGTCAGCGAGAACGCCGGGTCGGTGGTGCTCGGCATCACGTCGGGGAACAATGCGACGAACAGCGAGCCGACGCTCATCCCGATCGCCGCGAACGCCAGGGCAAACGCCCAACCCTCTCGGCCCGATGGCAGCATCGCCAGCGCCCCGAGCAGCAAGACCGCACCGGCGCCGGCCATGATCCACGACTCCACCGAGCCGGTGGTGGCGTGGATGACCGCCAGCCAGGCCACCGCCAACACGGCGGCCGCCAGGCCGACGCGCAGGGCGATGTCCCGTGCCTTGGCGCGGATGGCACCGTCGGTCTTCAGCGCCAGGAACATCGCCCCGTAGGCGGTGAACAGCGCCACGGTCGTCACCCCGCCGAGCAGCGCTGCGGGGTTGAGCAGCGTGAACAGGTTGCCCGTGTACTCCATCTCGGCGTCGATCGGCACGCCGCGCACGATGTTGGTGAACGCAACGCCCCACAGCAACGCGGGGGCCAGGGAACCACCGAAGATGGCCCAGTCCCAACGCCGGCGCCACACCGGGTCGTCCACCTTGCCGCGGTAGTCAAAGGCGAGCGCCCGCATGATCAGGGCGACGAGGATGAGCAGCAGGGGCAGGTAGAAGCCCGAGAACAGGGTGGCGTACCAGTGCGGGAACGCAGCAAAGGTGGCGCCGCCGGCGGTGAGCAGCCACACCTCGTTGCCGTCCCACACCGGCCCGACCGTCGACAGCATCACGCGCCGCCGGATCTCGCCGGTCTCGGCCAGGTCATTGGAACCGAGGTCCGGGTCGTCTCGGCCCAGTACGGGGAAGAGGATGCCGACGCCGAAGTCGAAGCCTTCGAGGACGAAGTAGCCGATCCACAGGACGGCGATCAGGATGAACCAAACGGTGGTGAGTTCCATATCAGCGCCTTAGTAGGAGAACACGAATGGTTCGTCGTCGTCGCGTTCGCTCGGGTCGAGCGACTCGGGTGGCGGGGCCGGCTCGGCTCCGGTGCGTCCGTAGCGGAGGATCAGCCCCACCTCGACGACCGCCAGTGCGCCGTAGAGCAGGGTGAAGGTGCCCAGCGACGCCGCCACCTCCCAGGCCGATACCCCCGGGCTGACGCCCATCTTGGTGGTGATCACGCCGAAGACCAGCCACGGTTGGCGGCCCATCTCGGTGAAGATCCAGCCGAAGGAGTTGGCCAACAGCGGCAGCAGGATCACCGCCAGGCTGGTCCACAGCCAGCGCTTGGACGTCAGGCGGCGGACATCTCCCCGCAGGGCCCAGAGGGCAAAGGCCCCAATGGCCATCGCAGCCATGCCGGTGCCGATCATCCAGCGGAAGGTCCAGTAGGTGACCGGGATGATCGGGCGGTAGTTCGCCGCCTCGGTCAGCGCATTGCCACTGAAGGCCAACTCGTACTCGGCCTGCAGGTCGTTGATGCCCTCGACCCGGCCGTCGAGCGTGCCGGTGGACAGGAACGACAGCAGCTTCGGAACCCGGATCGCCCAGGTCTCATGCTGACCGTCCGGCGTGCCGACCGAGATGATCGAGAAGGACGCACCCTTGCCCTCGGGCGAGGTGTCGTACAGCGCCTCGGCCGCCGCCATCTTCATCGGCTGCACCTGGGTCATCACCCGGCTCTGGAGGTCGCCGGTGATCGTCACGGCGACACCACCCAGCAGCAGGATGATCGCACCCAGCCTTGCGGAGCGGCGATACATGCCCAGGTCGCCCTCGGGGGTCTGCGAGCGCCACATCAGCCACAACGCGATGCCCAACACGAACGCACCACCGCTCATCCAGGCGGCCGCGATCACGTGCGGAAACGCGACCAACTGCACCTTGTTGGTGAGGACCGCAACAAAGTCGGTGAGCTCGGCACGGCCGGTGACCGGATTGTTGGTGTAGCCAACCGGGTTTTGCATGAACGAGTTGGCGGCCAGGATGAAGAAGGCGGACAGCACGGTGCCGATGTGCACCAGCCAGATCGCCCCGAGGTGAACCTTCTCGTTGATGCGACCCCACCCGAAGATCCACAGACCGAGGAACGTGCTTTCGAGGAAGAAGGCCAGAAGCGCCTCGATGGCCAGCGGCGCGCCGAAGATGTCGCCGACGAAGCGGGAGTAGTCCGACCAGTTCATGCCGAACTGGAACTCTTGAACGATGCCGGTGGCCAACCCGAGGATGAAGTTGATCGTGAACAACTTGCCGAAGAACTTGGTGAGGCGCAGCCACTCGGGATTGCGGGAGCGCATCCAAAAGGTCTGCATCAGGGCCACGACGAGTGACAGCCCAATCGTGATCGGCACGAAGAAGTAGTGGTACACCGTGGTGATACCGAACTGCCACCTGGCCAGGTTGAGAGACTCCATCACGCGTCCTTGCGTAGGTCCGAAAACTTCTGGTCACGGTGACTCTAGGGAGCGAGGGCATTCCTTCCGCCATCCTCAGCCTGTGCATTGCGCCACCCTCTCGGTACACGATATTGCGTTGATTCGGTGACAAGCAGTGACTTGATGAGATAGCCGGTTCAGTGACATCGACGGGATCTACTCGCCCGACACACCGAATCGCGCGACGATGCAGCGTCATGACCGCATCGATCGACGACGACTCCAACACTCCCGACGAACCCAACGCAGCCGCAGCGGCACCGCCCGAGGAGAGCCAACCGGCACCCGACCAACCCGGAAGATGGGCGGCACTGCCGCGCAGGCTTCGGATGGCGATCGTGGCATTGGGCGCGGCGGCCATCGTGCTGGCGCTGGTCAAGATCGTCGTCGAGGTGCGCGACCGGTCCGATCCGGTGGACACCGCAGCCATCGTCAAGCAGTTCGACGAAGCCGAGGGCGGCAGCGACGGCAACGCCGAGACAGAACTCGCATCGGGTGCCTTCGTGTACAACGCCAAAGGAACCGAATACGTCGACCTGCTGGGCGGGCCGCTGCACGAGTTTCCACCCGAGGTGGTCACCACAACGACCGGCAACGACTGCGGCGGTTCCACCGTCAGGCTGAAGCTGTTCGAACAACGCGACGACGAACTGGTGTTGTGCGCAACGGAGGAAGGCGACCTGTCGCTGCAAAGCTTCACCACCCGCCACGAGTTCGTCGGGGTCAAGGATGAAACGATCACCACCTGCCCCGAGGCCACCGTTTGGCCCGCCGGTCTCTTCCAGCTGGACACCCGCCCCAAGGCGACGGTGAAGTGCACCGCCAGCGGGGACATGGTGGGGACGGTCCCCGCCGTCTTGACCAGCGAGGTGTTGGGCCACGAGTCGGTCACCGTCGACGGCACCAAGGTCGACACCCAACGCCTTCGCATCAGCACCGTGGTCGGCACCAAGGGCACGACCACCTACGGCACCTACGACAACGACTTCTGGGTCACCGAGGAGGGCGTCGTCGTGCGGCGAACCCTCGACGCCAACGTCAGCGCCAAGACCCCCGCCGGTCAGGTGGGTTTCAAGGAGAGCTACGACCTGTTCCTGCAGGAACTCCCGGCCTGAACGCGTCACCGGTCATTCCAGGCCAACCCGCTACGCCGGGTTGAGGTTGACCTCGGTGGCCTTCACCGATGCCCACACCGTTGCGCCGGGTTTCAGCTGCAACAACTCGGTGGACGCCGGGGTGATGTCAACGTTCAGCGGCAATGGCTCACCGAGGATGATGCGGGTGATGTCCCCCAGCGGCTCGACGGCGACAACCGTGCTCCCCCAGACATTGCGGGGGCTTCCGTGAGGCTGCTCGGCATGCAACGCCACGGCGGTTGGGTGGATGGTCACCAGCACCGAGCCGGTGGTGGCCCTGTCGGCGCTCTGCAAGGTTTGGGACGGGTGGTCGTTCAGCTTCACCATGCCGTTGTTGTTGATTCCGCTCAGCAAATTGAGCCCGGCCAGCGCAGCGACATAGGGGGTGGCCGGCCGGCGACGGATGTCCTCCACGCTGCCGGCCTGCGTCACCGATCCCCCCTCCAGGATGTAGATGCAATCGGCGAGAAGGAACGCGTCGACGGGGTCGTGCGTGATCAACAACCGAGGACCCTCGTAGTAGTCAAGGTGGGCGGCAAGGGTTCGGCGAAGCCTGGTGCGGGTGGCGATGTCGAGTGCGGCGAGCGGCTCGTCGAGCATCAGCAGGTCCGGGTCGGTGGCCAGGGCCCGGGCCAACGCCACCCGTTGGGCCTGCCCGCCGGACAATCGGTTGGGGTGCCGATCGGCCAGGTCAGCCAGGTCGAGCGTGTCGATCCACCGGCGGGCGATCGCATCGGCCTGCTTGGATGGCCGTCCGGCCGAGCGGGGCCCAAAGGCAATGTTGGCGGCGACGTCCAGGTGGTCGAACAACAGCCCCTGCTGAAACACCACGCCCAGCCCCCGCTGCTCGGTCGGCACAAACACCCCGGCATCGGGATCGTCGAGCACCCGACCGTCCAGTTGAATGCGCCCCTCGTCGAGCGGCACGATGCCGGCCAGTGCGTCCACCGTGGTGGACTTGCCCGAGCCGTTTGGGCCGAGCAGCGCGGCGGTGGTGCCGGGTTCGATCGCCACCTCGAGGTCGAGCGTGAACGTGTCGCTGCGACTCACGACGATGCGGGCCGACAGGCCGGCGGTCGTCTGCGCCACGCTGGTCACGGCCGGGTCCACCAGCGGTCACGCAACGACAACAGCACCACCAGCGACACCGCCACCAGCACCAGGCTCATCGCCACCGCAGCGTCCCGATTGGATTCGAGGGCGACGAACACCGCCAGGGGCAGGGTCTGCGTGCGTCCCTGGAGGTTGCCGGCGAAGGTGATGGTGGCGCCGAACTCTCCCAATGCCCGGGCCCAGGCCAGCACCAGGCCCGCACGCAGCGACGGGGCGATCATCGGCAGCGTCACTCGCCTGAACACGGTGAGCCGCGAGGCCCCCAGGCTTGCCGCTGCATGCTCATAGCGCGTGTCCAGGCCGGCAAGCGCGCCCTCCACCGTGACGACCAGAAACGGCATCGCCACGAACACGTTGGCCGCCACCACACCCCAGACCGAGAACGGCATGAGGAACCCGGTCGCCGCGTTGAGGGGCTCCCCCACCAGACCGCGACGGCCAAACGCAAACAGCAACGCTGCACCGCCGACGACGGGCGGCAACACCATCGGCAGCGTGACGACCGCCCGGACGATGCTGCGGCCCGGAAACTCCACCCGAGCCAAGAGCCAGGCCAGCGGCACCCCCAACATCAACGAGATGATCCCCGCCAGCAACGAGGTGAACAGCGACAGCCGCAATGCGTCGACCACGACATCGGAGGACACCAACTCGGGGAGTTTGCGCCACGGCGTGCGACTGGCCAGCCCCAACAACGGAATGATGAACACCGCCGCGCCGATGCCACCAAGAGTTACCAGCACGAGCGGGGGCCGTTGGCCAACCCGCTGCCGGCGCGCCGCGCTCATGGAACCGTGATCACAAAATCGCGCTCAACAAAGCGCGTTCACGGTGCGCCAAAGCCAAAGTCGACCAGGATGGCCTGGCCCTGCTCCGACAACACGAACTTGGTGAAGGCCGCAGCCCCATCAGGGTTGGGAGCCTCCGCAAGTGCGGCGATGGGGTAGGTCGCAACCACGTTGTCCGCCTTGGGAATATCGATGCCCAGCACGTCGTCGCCCGCCGCCTTCACGTCGGTGACGTACACAATGCCGGCGTCCAATTCATCGGCACCAACCTTGGTGAGCAAAGCCCGAACGTCGGGCTCGTTGGTGTCGACCGATGCCTTCACGTCGGCGTTGGCCAACGCCTCCCGACCAAAGTCGCCACACGGAACCGCTTCGGCGCACAGCCCGATCAGCAGCTCCTCGTTGGCGAAGTCGGCCAGACCCTTGACCTTGCCGGGGTTCTTCGGCGGCACAGCGATCTGCAGGCTGTTGGTGACGAACGCGTCCGGTTTCCCGGAGACCTGGTCCGCTTCGACCACGGCGTCCATGTTCGAACCGTTGGCCGAGGCAAAGACGTCGGCCGGGGCGCCCTCGAGAATCTGCTCACGGAGCGCCGAGCTGCCGGCGAAGTTCAGCTGCACCTCAGCCCCGGGATTGTCGGCCTCAAAGGAGGTCTTCATCTCACCGAACGCATCGGTGAGCGAGGCCGCCGCAAACACCAGTACCGGACCGTCAACCGTGTCGTCCGCCGCCTGGGCGGTGGTACCCGTGCTCGCCGAGCCCTCTTCGTCACCTCCGCAGCCGACCGAAGCGAGAGCCATCGCTCCCACCAACAAAACCGTCCACAACCGCTTGGTCATTGCACTCCTCAAGAGGGCCAAGTGTGAACCCTACCCAGCCCGTATCCACCGGAGACCTTTGGACATGGGGCTCCAGGCTGGTAGGCATCCGAACAACGTCGGATCTCACGACCAACGGCGCACCCTCAGCGTGGGCGGGTTGCGAGACGGACGGTGGTGAGGTGCCCATCGATGGGCACCCCAAGGCCTCGTGGAGCAACGTCAAGCGTGCAGAGGTCACGCTCCCGGCTGTCGGTCAGCCAGGCCGCAACCAGGTCGACGTCGAGGTGCTCGTTCAGCAGAACGCTCACCGTTCTCGGGACCGACGGGGATGCCCAACTGCGAAGTCGAACGATGGTACCCGCACCCCGGTCGGCGGGCTTGACCGCGGCGATCTCGACGTCCAGGTCGCTCACGTGAACCGGGCGGTTGGGGGCGCCGTGGCCGACGGAGCGGTCCACGACCGAGGCCAGATGACGCCCGACGCCAACGGCGCTGCGGGAGCGATCGGCATCGGCATCGGCATCGGTATCGGCATCGTGCCAACCCCATGCAACGACTGCGTCCTGGCTCTCCCAGCTGAGTCCCCAAGCGGGGGCCATCACCGGCACCACGCGAAAGGCGACCTCCTTCACCGCGGTGCGGGCGACCACGACCTCGGTGATGCCCCCGGCGTCGACGTGGAGCCCGGTCGGGGAGGCGGTGGCAACCGCCAGCGCTGATCGATCAGAGCTGACGGGTCTGGTGACGGCGAACGAGTGGAGCGGCCAGTAGGTCGGCTCGTAGTAGCGGCTGAGCGGACGTTCGACGACCCCGCCCGGCTGGTGCATGGTGACCCTGGCCGGTGCGGCCCGCTGGTGAACCGCGAGGGTGACGGTGCGCCGGTTGGGGACGTCGACGGAGCTGCGGGTGACGATGGCCGGGTCACCGGACCGAATCGTGTGCTGCAGCAAACTGGAGCGCCCGGCCAGCCTCGTGCGCACATGGACCTGCGCGACCCCGCCGTCGTGATCGACCTGGATGGTTGCCGGGTGATCGGTGCTGCAATCGCTCAGCGACCAGCGTCCCCCGTGCAACTCGTTGCCGAGACGCCACAGGCCTCCGCTGTCGGTGTAGGAGCGCAGCTCGAGGCTGGGCCCCTCCAGCAGTTCCGCTCCGCCGGGGCCGGTGAGGCTGACGAGTGCGCCGCCCCTCCGGGGGTCGAACACGGCGGTGCCCCACGGTGCCGCCACAACCACGAGGTGGCCGTCGCTGCGAACGGACAGCGGACCTGGGCGGGCGTCGGCCCCCGGCCGGAGATCGGCACCCTGCCCACGGTCCTCTTTCGGGTTGGGCCCATCGCCCGGGTTGGGCCATGGCGTCTCGTCGATGGCCGAGGCGAGCCAGCCCGCCTGCTCAGTGCGCGCCACACGGTCGGGGGCGGTGCCGGTGACAAAGTCGTGATGGTTGGAGGTGGCGGCGATCCACCGCGCATGCCGCTGGGCCGACGGGCGCTCAACCGGGCCGCCTTCGACAAGCGCCACGGTCGCATCGTGCGCATCTGCGGCAAGGAGCCGCCGCCCCAAATCCCGGGCTTGAGCCTTGAGCTCGGGACGGGTGGCGTAGAAGCCCATCCAATAGGGGTTGGGATCAAGGTCGATGGTGGGCAGCAGGTGTCGGTGGTGCGCAACGAGGTCGAGATAATCGTCGATCGCCGCGTTCACCAGCCAGGTTCCGGTGCGGTGGTAGTGGCGTTCGTTCCAATCGTCGAGCAGTGCAACCAGGCGAGGGACCGGCCGAACGAAGTCGTAGCCGATGCCCAGCAGCCGGTACGGGGTCTTCGCCACGAGGCGCAGGTCGGCGAGGTAGCCGTCGATTCGGGCATCGACGTGGACGGGGCGGCGATCGGGCCACGCTGCGGGCAGGCCCAGGACCCGGCTCAGGCCACCGCTGGCGATCATGTCGCCATGGCCGTAGCCGTGGGCCATCCAGTGGGTGAGCACCTCGCTCCCGTCGGCGGAGCGCCAGACAAAGTCGGCGGTGCCCTCGGCCAACAGATGCGCCGCGCTGGTGCCCGGCCGGGGGAAGTTGGCGGCCGGCTCCAGGTCGGCACCCGGAAACCGCATGCCGTCGATGCGGCACACCGCTGCGTAGTCGAACCCGCCCGCCCGCAGCAACGCCGGCAGGCCGGGCGAATGCCCGAAGCTGTCGGGCAGGTAGAGCAGCCGAGGCTCCTGGGTCATGCCCCGCGTTCGCAACCACTCCTGGCCCACCAGCAGATCCCGCAGCAACAACTCGTCCTCGGGCAAAAGTGTGTCCGGCGTGGTGACCCCGCTGCCGGTGAACCGCAGCCGTCCCTCGTTCACCAGGCGAACCAGCTCGGGGCGCCGTTCGGGTCGGTCACGCCAATACAGGTCGACGAAAAAGAGGCACTCCAGGCTGAAGACGCGCCTGGGATCGGACGCCAACTCGTCGAGGGTGCGATCGAGGGCCGGGCGCACACACCAGCGGTAGTAACGATCAGCGGTCAGCAGCCAATTGGGGTCCCAATGGGACGTCTCGGCCACGACGACCACCTCGGTGGCGGCCGACGGGATGCCGAGGAGTGAGCGCACGACCGCCTCGGTTGAGTTGGTCATCGCTTCAGCGCGTTGGCGAGGGATGCAGGGGCCGACAAACCGGCGGCGCACGCGGCGAGGTGCCCGGGGGCGTGACCTCGGCGAACGTCGACCACAGCGCCGGAGGCACGCAGCGCAGCAGCGAGTTCACTGGCGTTGGCAGCACCGATCAGCCGATCGTAGGCGGAGTAGGAGAACCTCACGCGCCGGTTGGGCCCATCGGGGAGGTTGTGTTCGGGCGACAGCTCGCGCCAGGCGATCTCCAACCTCGGCAACGTCCAGCCCCTCTCGATCAGCCGACGACGAAGGGGCCGATCCTGCCAGGCACACCGGGCAAAACTGGCACCGGTGGCGATGGCCACCAGGTTGCGCACGTCGCTGCGACGGTTGGCCACCATGAACGCCAGGTCGGCACCCAGGCTGAGCCCCATCACCGCCGGACCCTCCAAGTCGCCGGCCAACTCGTCCGCTGCCGACAACAGCCTCGCGCAGGTGTGGTCCACGTCGTCGGAATACGCGTCGACGGCAAAAGAGTACGGGCACACCCGAAGACCGCGGCGACCGAGTAACCGGAGCCAGAGCTCGTAGCTGCGCCCGGTGGTACCGGCCCCGCAGTAGAAGGCCACCGGAATCCCGTCGGACGGCCCGTAGGCGCGTTCGCGCCGCACGATCGACCTGCTCAACAAAACCGTACCCTGCAATACGCGGTCATTCGCTCCAGTGTGCACGCGTTCGACGCCGAGTGCCGGAGCCTCGACCTCGGTACCATTCTTGGAATGCCCATCGACGGTCCGCCCGACACGTCGTCCGATCCCGACGATGAGTCGCCGGGAGGGGCGCCGGGGCTCATCCGGGAACGGCGTCTACGCCTGGCCAAGGCGGCCCGGCTGCGGCAACTGGGCTACGACCCGTATCCGGCGACGAGCCACCGCTCGCACACCAGCGCCGAGGTGCTGGCCAACTTCGATGCCCTGGCCGACGAAGCGGCAACGGTCACGGTCACCGGACGAATCCGACACGTGCGCAACTTCGGCCGTTTGATCTTCATGGAACTTGCCGACCAGAGCGGTCGAATCCAGTTGATGGTCGACCAGTCGTGCCTCACCCCGGCCGACCCGGCGACCGCTGCATTGGGGTTCGCCGAAGTGAGCGACCTGGTGGACCGCGGCGACCTGGTGGGCGCGACCGGGCCGGTCACCACGACCAGGAAGGGCGAACGCTCGGTGTTGGTGACGTCACTTCGAATGTTGACCAAGGCGCTACGCCCGCATCCCCACCGCATGAACGACCCCGGCGACCGCCAGCGTCGGCGCTACGTCGACATCAACGTCAACCCTCAGCTCCGGGGCCGCTACGAGCGACGCGCCCGTTTCTGGGAGGCCCACCGGCGGTTCTTTGCCGAACGTGGCTTCCTGGAAATGAACATCCCGGTGCTGGAGCACACCACGGGTGGCGCCGACGCCAAGGCGTTCATGACCCACATGGACACGATCGACACCGACTTCTACCTGCGCATCAGCCAGGAGCTCTACCTGAAGCGTCTGATCGGTGCCGGGTACGAGCGGGTGTACGAGATCGGCCCGCGCTTTCGCAACGAGGGCATCGGGCCCGAGCACCTGCCCGAGCATGTGGCCATGGAGCTGTACTGGGCCTACGCCGACTACCGCGACGCCATGGACCTGGTGCGGGAACTCTTCGGTTATGTCGCGCAGGAGGTGTGGGGTCGCCAACGGTTCACCATCCGGGGTTTCGACGTCAACCTCGACGACGACTGGACACTGATCGATTACGGGCAGGCGGTGGCCGAGCGCTTCAACCTCGACGTGTTTGACACCTCGATCGACGAGGTCACCGCCGCCCTCCAACACCACGACATCGGGTTCGCCCCCGAGACCGTCAACGTCAACCGCGGCATCGACCTGCTTTGGAAGTCCATCCGCGCCACGATCGGCGGCCCGGCGTTCATGGTTCACGAACCAACCTTCCTCTCGCCGCTGGCCAAAGTGGCTGCGAACCCGCTGGTGACGCAACGCTTCCACCCGGTGATCGGTGGCTCCGAGCTGGGCAACGGCTACTCGGAACTGAACGACCCGGTGGAGCAACTCGATCGCTTCCGCGAGCAGCAGGCGCTGCGAGACTCGGGCGACAGCGAGGCGCAGATGCTCGACATCGACTTCATCGAAATGTTGGAATACGGCATGGCGCCCACCGCCGGGTACGGCCACAGCGAACGCAACTTCTGGTTCTTTGAAGGGGTCACCGCCCGCGAGGGCGTGCCGTTTCCGGCCACCAGGCATTTCGTCAACCCGTTGAACCGCGCCATCTTCCCCGCAATCGAGCTGGAGTCAAACATCTACCGCGCACACACCGGTTGCCGCGCTTCTGATGCCGACCGCCACCCGGCTGCGGGCACTCCTCCCGCGGATGGTGATGGCGATCGTCACCAACCTGGTGCCCACGCTGTTTGCCGTGGTCGGCGGGCTGTACCTCCTACTGGGTATCGCAGAGTTGGTGGGAGCCACCGAATGGTTCTTCAACGAGCCCGCCGGCACGTCAATCACGTTCGCCGACCTGCTGTTGCCGCTGCTCGGGGTGGCACTGGTGGGAATCGCCGTCGGCCTCAAGCAACGGCGCCGCGACATCTGGCTGCTGTCGGTGGGGATGATCGCAGGGTTCACCTTCGTCAGTTGGGCCCCACTCTCGGCGGTGAGCCGGGGCGGCGGCGGCGGCATGGACGTGGTGGCCTTGATCACCAACCTGGCGCTCGTCGGATCGTTGTTGTCAACACGCAACCGGTACACGGTGCGCGGCTCGAACCTGATGCGAGCGTCGGTCTACCTCGGCTGGTTGGCGTCGCTGGCAGTGATCTCGGGCGTCTACTGGGGGGTGTCCATGCTGGTGCTGGACGTCACCTGGGACCAGGCGCGGACCTACTCGCTGGGGGACCCGACCTCGACGATCGACAACCTGCAACGCCTGCAACTGCTGGCGACGATCGCATTCTTTGTGGCCTGTCTGGCCTTCCTCATCCGCCTGCTGAAATCGTTGCGGCCCGACGATGTCCGCCTGAGTGTGGCGGCCACCCGGGATCTGCTGCGCCGCTGCGGCGCCGACAGCCTCGACTACTTCGTCACCAACGAAAAAAAGCGTCACTACATCTGGCGCGACGGCCGGGGTCTGATCGGCTACGACCTTGCCAACGGTCTCGTGCTGGCGTCAGGCAACCCCATCTGCGCCCCGCAACACCGCGCCACGCTGTTAAACGACTTTCTACATGACATGGAACGAGACGGCTACGTCGTGGCCTTCTGGGCCATCGATCAGACCCTGGCCGACGATCTGGGCAAGCGCGGGTTTCGCACCGTGAAACTGGGAGAGGAGGCCAGCCTCGAGGTCGACCGCTTCAGCCTGGAAAACCTGGGCGCTCGCGGGTCGGCGCTCAAGCGTGCCGTGCGAAGCGTTGAGGCCCACGGCATCGAGTTTGCCTTCTACCGTCTCGAGGAGGTGCCCGGTCACGTGTATTCCCAAATGGATGACCTCGACCGCAGCTGGCTTCAAGAATTCGGTGGTACCGACGAAAAGGGCTTCTCGATGACGCTCAGCCGGCTGCCGGACTTCGAGGACCAGGATGCGGCGTTCGCCGTAGCGCTGGATCCCTCCGTCCCCGGGCTGCCGCGGGTGGTGGCGTACCTCAGCTTCGTACCGGTCTACAACCGAAACAGTTACTCGCTCGATATGATGCGGCGCACCCGGCAGGCCCTAAATGGCATCAACGACTTTCTGCTGGTTCACACCCTTCAGGTCATCGGCTATCACGGCCGCGACACGGTCAGCTTGAACTTTGCTCCCCTGGCGGAGACCGCCGGGGGGCCGTCACTTCTGGGTCGCGCCGCCAACGCGCTGCCTCCCAGCCTCAAGAAGACGTTCTACATCGACTCGCTGTATGCCTACAACGACAGGTTCGGCCCCGACTGGGTGCCGCGCTACGGGGCGTTCAAGGCCAGACGTGATCTGATCGCCATCGTCAGGATGGTCGCCAAACTCGAGGGCGCGATCGCCCTCGACTGGCGACGTCGGCTGAGCCGCCTCATCGCAGGTTCCAACTACACGATCACCCGCTCACCACCGGTCGCCACTCGGTACGCTCCCGAAGTGACCGACGATCAAGATTCCTGAGCCGACAACGGTCCGCTCGCTCCGACACCAACCCGGGTGACCCCGCCGAACCGAAGGTGGCTACAGGCCGAGCGGCGGCACGATCGCCTCGATCAGGTTGGGACCATCGTTGGCAAGCGCCCGTTCGAGCGCCTCGGTGAACTCCTCGGCGGTCTGCGCCCGCTCCGCCGCCACCCCCATGCCCTGGGCCAACTGAACAAAGTCGAGGTCCGGCCTGGCCAGATCGAGCATTCCCAACGCCTGAGGACCCGGCTCGTCCGCGCCGACCCGTGCCAACTCCATACGCAGAATGGCATACGACGAGTTGTTGTAAATCACCGTGGTGACGTTGGTGCCCTCGCGGGCCTGGCTCCACCACCCCTGCAGGGTGTACATCGCCGAACCATCCGCCTGAAGATTGAGCACCGGCCGATCCGGCGCAGCGATCGAGGCACCGAGCGCCAGGGGCACGCCAATACCGATGGCGCCACCGGTGAGCGTCAGCCAATCGTGAGGAGGCGCTCCTGCGGTGGCCCCCTGATTGAAGATCCCGGAGGTTTGTGCCTCGTCGATCACGATGGCGTTCTCGGGCAACAACGCGCCGATCGCAGATGCCACCGACTCGATCGTGAGCTCGCCGGTGGGGCGCTCGGGCCGACCTGCCTCGGCGACCGGTACGTCGTCCGGGGCGCCAAGCGCGTCGGCCAGGGCCTCGAGCGCAGCGACCGCATCGTCGGTACCGGTGGCCAGCGTGGACACGGCACACCCTTCGGGCACCAGCGAACTGGGTTTGCCCGGATAGGCGAAGAACGAGGCGGGCTCAGGCACGTCGACCAGCACCATCGAGGTGGCATCGCCCAACTGCATCTGAGCGAACTCGGCGAGATAGGTGAGCCGTTCGACCACCGGCACGCCGGCACCACGACGTTGCACGCGCGGGAACACCTCACCAAACACCTTGGCGCCGGTGGCCGCTGCGATGCGCAGCGCTGCGCGCTGGCCCCGCTCGTCCAGCGTGCGGCCACCCAGAAACAGCACCGACGAGCCATCGCTGCGCAGCGCACGGGCGGCGGCGTCGACCACCTCCTGGGGCACGATCGCGGGCGGTTGTGGCATCACCGGGGCGGCCGGTGGTGTGGACTCCAGCCAGCAGACGTCGGCCGGCAGGATCAGCGTGGCCACCCCTCCGGGGGAGCGCATGGCCTCGGCCACCGCCCGGGCGCCGTCCGTAGGCGCCGACTCCGGGGTCATCGACCGGTGCACCCAGGTGGATACCGCGCCGGCGACAGCGTCGATGTCGCTCTCGAGCGGCGCATCAAAACGCTTGTGATATGTGGCGTGGTCACCAACGATGTTGACGATCGGGGTGTGAGCCCGCCGGGCGTTGTGCAGGTTGGCGAAGCCGTTGCCAAGGCCGGGGCCCAGGTGCAACAGGGTGCAGGCGGGCTTACCGGCGATGCGGGCGTAACCATCGGCGGCGCCGGTGACGACACCCTCGAAAAGCCCGAGCACCGCCCGCATGCCCGGCACCTCGTCGAGTGCGGCCACGAAGTGCATCTCGGACGTGCCGGGGTTGGCGAAGCACACCTCGACGCCGGAGTCGACCAGCGTGCGGATCAGGGATTGTGCGCCATTGGGGGTTGGATCGCTCATCTAGAAAACCTCTCTGTTCACAGGACTCAGGACTCCGGGAATCTGCCGGTTACAGCACCTTGCCGGGATTCAGAATGTCGTTGGGATCGAACGCAACTTTGATCCGGCGCATCAGCTCGATCTTGGCCGGGTCCTCCAGTTCGAGGAAGTAGCCCCGCTTGGCGGTACCCAGGCCATGCTCGCCCGAAATGGCCCCGCCGAGCTCCATGCCGATGGCGTACAGGCGTTTCATCACGTCCGCGAGCACCTCGGGATCGCCCTGAAACACCGACATGTGAACGTTGCCGTCGCCGGCGTGCCCGCAACCCGCGATCCAGGAGGCGGTTTCGGAGGCCAACTCGCTGATGCGGTTCATGAACTCGGGCATGGCCGATCGGGGCACGACAACATCGATGATCTCGTTGGCGTTGTTGGCCTTGGCCACCCAGAACGCCTTCTCACGGGCGTCGATCAGCTCGGTGGCCGCCTTGGGCGGCAACACGTACACGTCGATCGCGCCCAGTTCGGCCAGCTGTTCGGCCACCCCCTGGGTGTCGGCTTCCAACCGGTCCTCGTGGGCCGACTCCAGCACGACCACCAGGTACGCAAGCGCCGTGTCCTTGACCTCCTGGGGGATGCCCAGGTCGAGGCCGAGCGTGGTGCCCATGGCAGCCAGCGTGATCATGTCGATGTACTCGAGGATCATCGGGTCGGCGCCCGAAGCCACCACCTTGGGCACCGCCTCGGTCACCTCCTCCATGCCGGCGAACGGGGCCAGCACCGTGGCCGCGTGCGGCAACCTTGGGCTGAGCTTCAACGTGGCCTGGGTGACCACCGCCAGGGTGCCCTCCGAACCCAGAATCAGTTGGGTCAGGTCGTAGCCGGTGGTGGCCTTCACAAACTTGCCGCCGGTGGTGATGACCTCGCCCGAGGCCAGCACCGCCTCGACACCGAGCACGTGATGTCGGGTGACCCCGTACTTCACCGCCCGCATACCGCCGGCATTGGTGGCCACGTTGCCGCCGAGGCTGGAGGAGTACTCGCCGGGAAACACCGGATAGACGAGCCCAAGCGGAGCGAGCGCTTCGTCGAGCTGGTCGAGCCGCACGCCGGGGCCCACGACGGCCATGGAGTTGTCGGTATCGATCTCGATGATGTCGGCCATGGCGTCGGTGCTCAGCAAAATGCCCTCGGCCTCCGGGACCGCCCCGCCGGACAGCCCGGTACCGGCGCCTCGAACCGTGACCGGGGTTCCGGTGCCATTGGCCCAGGCGAGCACGGCCGCCACCTCGGCGGATGACTGCGGCGCCACCATGGCGAGCGGGCGCACCCCAAAGATGCCGATGGCCTCGTCGTGGAGCAGATCCTCTCCGATATCGGCGGCCGCTGTGACGCGCTCCGATGGCACGACGGCACAGAGCGCCTCGACCACGTCGCCGGCACCGTCCTGTTTGGTTTCGTTCACCGCGTCTCCCCTCGTTTGCGTGCCGACCGTAGTCGTTCGAGCGCTCCGTCACCGGTGCCGCCGACCCGCGGTAACAACGCCCCAACGGCGAGATGCGCGGTGCGAGGACGATGGCGCAGCTCCAGTGCAACGCCCCACCAGACACCGGCCGAGTAGGCGACGTCGTCAGCAACCGCCAGAGACGCGACGAAACCGACGGAACGTGCTCGCCGCACCCTCTGGGGTCGCTGTGGCCGATCGGAGCGGGCCACATCGCCATTGCCAGCGACCGGGGAGCGGTGCCGACCCTGCATCAATGCACGTCCGACCGTGGCCGCGACTGCGCCGAAGGCCAACCTTCGCCACCGTGGGCTTCGCAATGCCAGCGCAAGGGTGATTGGCCACCACGGACGGATCAAGCCGCGTGCCAGCTGCGGGCCGGCCAACAGGTTGCCCCGGCCGGCC
Source organism: Candidatus Microthrix parvicella Bio17-1 (assembly GCF_000299415.1). Lineage (NCBI taxonomy): Bacteria > Bacillati > Actinomycetota > Acidimicrobiia > Acidimicrobiales > Microthrixaceae > Candidatus Neomicrothrix > Candidatus Neomicrothrix parvicella. The sequence goes on along the minus strand of NZ_AMPG01000003.1, from coordinate 222,259 downwards.
AGCCTGAGCGCCTCGCTCCCCGGGTTGGCCACCTTCAGGCGTCGGGCCAGCGCGGCGGTGGACCCGGCGCCCAACGCAACGCCGACGCCGGGGTGACCAAGGCCCACCGCCAACCACGCGATCAGCGACCACGGCGACACGGCAACCGGCGCGAGCGAACCGGGGTGGCGCACCGCCAACGGTGCGGCCGAGGTGCCATAGCGAACGCGCTGCTCGGCCCACGCCCGCGCCGTCGGTCTGGTCCGGTGGTACACCACGCTGCGGGGCTCGTACCTGGCGGTGAGGCCCGCTTCCACCAGCCTCCAGATCAGATCGACGTCCTCGCCGTAGCGAAGGTCGGGGTCGAACCCTCCGACGACGCGGATCGCCCCCGCCCGGGCCACCCAGGCCGCCGACGGCGCATATGCCAGCCGGGCACCCGGCGCGATGGCACCACCGATGGTCCCGAGGTCCAGGGGTGAGTGGTGCCGCTCGTAGACCTCGATCACGCCATTCGACACAGTCCCGGGCGCCCCCCCTGGCCAAACCGACACCCGGGGGGCGACGATGGCCGGGACGGCGGCGCCCGACCGCTCGGAAAAGTGGCCCGCAACGCCGGCCAACCAGCCCGGCGTCACCGACACGTCGGCATCGAGAAAAGCCACCAGCGGCGTACCCACCACCTCAAGGCCGGTCGTGCGGGCCGCCCCCGGCCCGCCGCTGCGTCGACGGCGGATCACCTCCGCCCCAAAGCGCCGCGCCACCACGGAGACGTCGCCGGGTGCGTCGGAGCCATCGTCGACCAGGACGCAGCGCGTCGACAGTCTCCCTTGAGGGCCGACCATCCCCAGCTCGCGTTCGGCTTCCAGAAACGACGCCAGCAGCACGTTCAGCCCAGTGGCATCGTTGTGCACCGGCACGACGACGGTGAGCTGATCGAGGAGACCACGGACGGCAGCGGCGGACGGCGGCGGAGGCGTGGCGATCAACAAGCCGCTGCGCTCCAGTCGAGCGAGCAGCTTCACGGTCGCAGGCTCTTCAGCCGAGGACACTTCCCCGCCACCGAGTGCGGCGTCGAGCACCTGGGAGCCCGTCGCACTCAACCGCGTCAGCGTGGTGGGCGAACCGCCGATAAGCACACGGCCGTCCTCGACGCGACGAACCCCGGGAGCCAAGACCCAGGCGGCGTGGCAAGCGCGGGGCGCGGTCACGCCGCCGTCATGCCGCCGTCCACCGGTAGGAGCGCCCCTGTGACCCCTGAGGAGCCGGGCGAGCACAGCCAGGCGACCGCGTCGGCCACCTCCTCGGGCTCCAGCAGCCGGCCGATCGGTTGTTGACGACCGAAGTCTTCAACTCGTCGCAGGCCGTACACGCCCGCGGACGCCTCCAACATGGCGGTCCGGGTGGAGCCCGGGCCCACGGCGTTGGCCGTGATGTTGTCGGGTCCCAGCTCGGCGGCCAACGAGCGCACCAGACCGGCGACACCGGCCTTTGATGCGCTGTAGGCGGCGAGTTGCGGCATACCCCGGACGCTTGCCGCCGATGCCAGCGCCACAAACCGTCCGCTGCGGGGCTGTGGTCGCTGTAGGAGGGCCGGAATCGCGGCGTGTGCGAGCTTCCAGATGCCACCCAGGTTGACGTCGATCATCGTTCTCCAGGCCGCATCCGGCGTGCGCCACAGCGGCTCGCCACCCCAGATCACGCCCGCCGCCCCAATGGCGGCATCGAGGCCCCCAAACCGGCCGACGGCCAGCGCGGTCGCAGCGTCCATCTGACCCTGTTCACGCACGTCGGCCACGTAGACCATCGTGTCCGGACCGCAATCGGCCGCCACGGCCTCGAGGTCGGCCAGGGTGGGCAGGGCGTAGGTCAGCACCTTCTCATGGCCGACGAGATCGGTGAGCACCAACGACCAACCGTCGGAGGCCAGGCGGCGAGCCACTGCTGCGCCGATCCCGCGGGCGGCCCCGGTGATCAGGGCAACGCGGGGGTTGTCATCGGGTGATTTGGGATTCTCCATCGACCTCAGATTGCCACGATGGATTGCCTCACCCTCAACTCCTCCATGCAGCCTTGACCAGGGCGGCGAGCGCGCCATGTGCTGAGAGGACCAGGTGGGCGAACAGGGCGGCGCCTTCTTGAGCATTGGCTCTGGTGGGGTCGCCGAGCACCCCGTTGGGGGCAACGGCGGCCACGCCGCCGGTGCGCAGCTGAGCCATCAACTCGGCGACGGGCCGCAACGCTCCCGGCTCTGAGGCCTCGGTTCGGACGAGATCGCCGAACAGGTGCAGGCCCAACGAAGTCTCGGTGAAACCGGCATGAGCGTCACCGCCTTCAACGTGGGGCGCCCAGGCCGACACGTGGCGACCCTCGCCCTCCAGGGTGCGCAGCGCAGACACCACCGGGCCGGCATTGCCGCCATGACCGTTGATGATCAGCACGGCCCTGAACGGGCCCCCTCCCGGCGAGGTGGCCGAGCGAACCAGCTCGAGGAGCACCAGCTCGAGGGCGGCCGAGCCGATGGACAACGTGCCGGGAAACCCGGCGTGTTCGCCCGACGAGCCGACCGGCAACGCAGGCGCCACCAGCGCCTGTCCGCGTCGCAAGGGTTTGGGCGGATCGAGGGCCACCGCGTGCGCGATTGCGGCGGCGATGCGGGTGTCGGTGTCGAGCGGCAGGTGCGGCCCGTGTTGCTCGGTGGATCCAACGGGAACCAGCAACACCGCATCGTCCGGGACGTCGGTCGAGATCATCCCGCCGAGGGCGGTCCCGCTAACGACCTTCGGGCCCATCGCTCGCGGTGTTCTCGGACGTCGCCCCGCCCACCACGCCGTCGGCAACCACACCGTCGCCGACTACGCCCTCGGGCACGGTTCCCCCGCTGGCCGCCCACGCCTCCAGCAGGTGCCGGGCCGCCTCCTCCGGCGACACGACCAACGCCTGGGCGGGCGCGGCCACCGACTGGGTGTCGGTGAGTTGTTCCAAGCGGGCCAGCGCCGCGTCGCCCACCGGTGAGGGCATCACCTTGGTCCTGGGAACTGCCGGGCCGACCTCGCCCATGCCACGTGGGGGCACCGCTGCAAACACGTCGGCGGGCACGGTCAGCGTTTCAACGGCAGCCGCGCCACCCGCCAACGTTCCGCTGAGGGGGGCCCGACGCAACCGCGCCACCGCTCCCTCCACCGACAAGACCGCCGGAGGGCGCACCAGCAACTCCTCACGCCGGGCGCCGTCCAACCGGCGTTGCACGCTGATGGCCGGGTCACCGCCCCCGTTGACGGCAACGTCCACCTGCACCAGGCCCAACGCCTGAGGCAGCCCGGCCAACGCCGCCAGGGCGGCGGGTACCGACCCGCTGCCCCGGTCGGCCGAGTAGTCGCCGCACACCACCACCGGATCGAGCAAGGAGGCGGCATCAAGCGCCCATGCCAGGGCTCGGGCCACGCCGAGCGAGTGCGCCTCGGCGCCATTGGCAGGCGTTGCCAGCACCGCCCGGTCGGCGCCAACAGCGAGGGCCCCACGAAGGCCTGCGGCTGCGTCGGGGCCGCCGACGGTGATCGCCACCACCCGACGGCCCAGCGCCTCACCCAGGGTCAGCGCCAACTCGAGCGCGGCCTCGTCTGCGGCCGAGAGGCCACGAGCCCTTCGGTCGGCACTCGCCTCGCCCGTCAGCGGGTCGACGTCCACAAACAGGTCGGCCCATTTCAGGGCGGCCACCACGACGCCCGGGGCGGCCGATGTTGTCGTTGCACTCATGCTCGGTGGAACACCACGCCGTGGCCCCCCTCGGGATAGGTCCAGGTGATGGCCCCCTCCTCGTTGCACACCATGTAGCAGGTGCCGCACTCAAAGCACTGCTCGTAGTTGAACAAGATGCCGCCCTCCGAGGTGAGCACAAACAGTTGTGCCGGGCAGGCGATCAGACAGCCCCGAACCGAGCAGTCGCGACAGATGTCGGAGTCCACGGTGATGTGGGCCCGATCTGGATCAACACGAAACTCGGTGTGGCCCATGAGGGTTTCGAAGTTGATCTCGCGGCTGACGATCGCTGCGCTGGTCATCGCTGCTCCACTCATCCAGACCCCCGGCATCCCAGGTCACCGGTCATCCAACAGTCGCCCATCATCCAAAGGTTCGCAGGGCAGCCAGGCCGTCGCGTGCCAGGTCGAAGGCGCGCAGGCCGCTACGGCGCACCTCGTCCAGAACGATCTCGTGCATCGGCAGCTTCGGCGTTGGGTTGTCCACCCGGAACAGACGCTCAACCGTGTTACACACCAACTGCGGGTAGGACTGCTGCATACGGTCGCTCATCACCAGATGCGGCGCCTGGCGCAGGCGTCGGTGGTCGGTCATCACAAAGCTCCGCTCCAGGCGGTCGACGTAGCTCCCCAAACCATCGGCGCTCGTGTCGCCGGCATCCAACGCCACCGCTGCGGCCCGGCCCGCGGCGGCTCCGGCCCCGATCGCAAAGTTGACGCCCTCCAGCCAGATGCCGGCCGCCAGGCACATGGCCGCGGCGTCACCGCAGACCACCATGCCGTCGGTGACCAGGTCGGGCATCATGTCGTAGCCCGCTTCGGGGATGACGTGAGCGGAGAACTCCTTGACGTCCCCGCCGTCGATCAGCGGGGCGATGGCAGGATGGGCCTTCAACTGCGCCAGCAGTTCCTCCGGGCGTTTGCCACCCGCCGCCAGGGCGGGCAGCGACAACACGAGCCCGATCGCCACCGAGTCGAGGTTGGTGTAGACGAACCCGCCGCCTGGCACGTCACCGGTGGCGCCGATGATCTCGATGTCGACGCCCTCCCGCCCCCGCACCCCGAAACGATCCTCGATCACCGTTCGCGGCAGCGCCACCACCTCTTTGATGCCAACCGTGAAGTTGGCCGGGTCGGTGTGCGGGTACATCCCGGCCTCTTTGGCCAGGAACGAGTTGACCCCGTCGGCTGCGATGACCACATCCGCGTACAGGTCGCCGTCGGGACGGTCCGTCCGGACGCCAACCACCCGCCTGGACGGACCGGATTCGTCGAAGATCAACCCGGTGGCGGTGGTGGAGCACACCAGCCGGGCCCCCGCGTCCACCGCATGGCCGGCGAGCCAGGCGTCGAAGTCACCCCGAAACGCCGTGGCCCCGTTGTAGGGGGGCCTGCCCCACGCCTCGGTCCGGAAGTCCACCGTCATCGCCTGGGAGTCGGTGAGCATCATGGTCTGGCGGCGGGTCACCCATCGCTGGATCGGCATCTCCTCGGTCCAGTTGGGCACCAGGTCATCGAGAATGCGGCCGTAGATCACCCCGCCGTACATGTTCTTCGAACCGGGAAACAGGCCCCGCTCCAGGAGCACCACCGACCGGCCGGCCCGCGCCAACTGCAGCGCCGCTGCAGAGCCCGCCGGGCCCGCGCCGACCACCACGGCATCGATCCGATTCGCCGCGCCGGGCGCGGCCGCAGCCTCTGGGGAGGGGTTGGGATCGATCGTCGGCACGGCCTGCAGAGTACCGCTGCAACGCCACGGATCGGATTCCGCAGCGCTGCGCTAGCTTTGCCGCTGACACTTGACCGCCTGGTCAAGTGATTAGGTCAGCGTGAGGGGACGAGATGCACCAGAGCAACCCGGAGGCACCGACGGTCGAAGAGTTCACCGCCGAGGTCACCGACTTCCTCGAGGCCAACTCCTCACCAAGGCCCACGGCCACCGAGTTCGTGTGGGGTGACGGCGACGATGACGTCGCGCTGTTTGAGGAACTCGACCCCGAGACCGAGGCCCGGCAGTTGGCCGAGGGCAAGGCCTGGCTGGCCACCCGCAACGATGCCAACCTGTCGTGGATCACCGGGCCGCCCGAGCTGGGCGGCCGTGGCCTGTCCCGCTCCCACGAGGCCGTCTACCGGACTCTGGAAAGCAAATACCGGATCCCCAACATGTCGTTCTTCGGCATCGGCTTCGGCATGGTTGCACCGACGATCCTGGCTCACGCCACCGAGCCGGTGAAGGCAAGGGTGCTTCCCGGCATGTACCGGGGCGACCTGGTGGGCTGCCAGCTGTTCAGCGAGCCCGCCGCCGGATCCGACCTTGCCGGGCTTCAGATGCGGGCCGAGCGGGATGGCGACGAATGGCTGCTCAACGGGCAGAAGGTCTGGACGTCGGGCGCCCACTACGCCGACGTGGGCGAGGTGATCTGCCGCACCGATCCCAATCTGCCCAAGCACCGGGGCCTCACCGGATTTGTGGTCGACATGCACGCACCGGGCGTCGAGGTGCGGCCGCTGCGCCAGATGACCGGCGGCACCGCGTTCAACGAGGTGTTCTTCGAGAACGTGAGGGTGCCCGACGACCATCGCCTGGGCGATGTCAACCAGGGTTGGACCGTGGCGCTCACCACGCTGATGAACGAGCGAGCCTCCATCGGCGGGGGCGGGGGCGGCGGCACGGGCTCATCCACCCGGCTGATCGAGATGATGCGACACTTCGACCTGGCGGATGACCGGGTGCTGCGAAACGAGTTGGCCAAGGTGTACACGGGCTTCCAGGTGGCCAGGATGACGTCCCAGCGGGCGATGGCCAAGGTGCGGGCAGGGGGCGTGCCCGGGCCGGAGATGTCGATCGGCAAGCTGGCCCTGACCGCCAACCTCACCGCCACCGCCGAGCTGGTGGCCTCGTTGCTCGGGCCCCGCCTCATCGCCGACTCGGGCGAGTGGGGCACCTACGCCTGGTCAACGTTCGTGTGCGGCACCCCCGGCATGCGCATCGCGGGCGGCAGCGATGAGACCTTGCGCAACATCGTCGCCGAGCGGGTTCTGGGCCTGCCCAAAGAGCTGGGCATCGACACCACGAGCGCCTTTAAGGACCTGCTCAAGAACTGATGGCTCCGCCTTCGCCGGAAGCAACCCCCGGGGGCTGAAACCAGCTCTACCCGGGAACGTCGATACCGAGCAGCCGGGCCAGGGCGCGCAGCGTGGCCGGCGCATCGGCGGTGAGCGCCAGGTCGGCCATGGCCATCATGGGCGCGTGCGCATCGGTGTTGACCGACACGATCAGGTCGGGGCCACCCAACCCGGCGGTGTGCTGCACGGCACCGGAAATGCCCAGCGCCAGATATCGATCGGGGTTGACCACCACGCCGGTGGTCCCAATCTGACGTTCGTGACCCAACGTGCCCTGGTCGGTGACCACCCGGGTGGCACCCACCGATGCTCCGAGCAACCCGGCCACCTTGGCGAGCAGCCCAAACTCGGTGGCGCCGCCCAGCCCGGCGCCGCCACCCAGGATGCTCTTCGCCTCGGACAGATCCATGGTGGACGCGTCGGGCGGGTGAATCGCCACCAACTCGGGCGGCTCCGGACCCTCAGCGGGCGACCCGACGACGGGTCCGGGCAGGTCGTGGCGGATGGTGTCGGCACCCGTGGTTGCGGGGATGGCCCGCACGCCAGGGGTCATCGTGGCCACAAACGGTCCAGGTGGCGAGGAGGTCAGCTGCGACCGGCCGCCGTGCCCGTGCTGCACCACCCGGTGCGACCCAACCGAGATCGCACCGGCGTAAAGCGCACGGCCAAGCACCAACGCCAGGTGCGGGGCCAGGTCACGGCCGTCGGGGGTGGCGGGGGTCAGCACGACCTCGGTGGAGCTCAGCAGGTCGGCCACAGCCGCTGCGATCGCATGCGGCGACCATCGCCCCGGCCACTCCAACGCCCACACCTCTGCCGCCAAGGCGCCCAACGCCGCAATCGCCTCGTCCAGGCCATCGCCCACCACGACGGCGGCCCCGTTCGCCTCGGCGACGCACTCGAGCGCTCCCGTCGGCAACTCGCCACCACGTACCGCGAGGACCGCAACCGTGCCAGCGGCAGCGTCGGTCACAGCACCACCAGGCCCAGATCGTCCACGCCTGCGCGCAACAGCGCCTGCCGAACCTTGACGGTGTCGTCAACCAGCGCGTCCCCGCTGGGGGCCTCGCCCATTGTGCCGTCGTGAGCCCTGGTCAATGCATCGATCACCACATCATCGTCGGCCGATCCCAACCACGCCACCGCCACGGGCATGCGCTCGGGGTGGTGCCACTGGCGAGCAAGCGTGGTGACCTCCGCCGGGGCGCCTGCGCCCGTCCCGGCAGGCAGCGGCAGTCGGGCCCGAACCGGCACCCACTCGGGTTGCTCGCCTTCCCCGGGCAGCACAAACCCTCCGCTGCCCAGCCGGACCACCGACGTTGCCCTGCGGCTGTGCAGGAACACCACCGCCCCGGGGCCCTCCCCAGCGGCGTGGGCCGCCGAGCCGGCCGTGCCCGACACCAGGGCCGACAGCGATGCGGTGACCGCATCGCCGAAGGCCCGCCCCTCCGGGGTTGACGGATCGATCTCCAGGTCCTTGACCAACCCACGCAACTCCCGAAGCGCGTTGTCGTGCGCATCATCGCTCCACCCCGCAGAGATCACCCACCCCACCGATGCGGCCGACCCCGCAGGCATCCACCCGGCCGAGCCGCCATCGATGCCATCAGGCCGCACGACGAGCGCTCGGGCGTCGTCCACGGTTCGGGCGTCCGCCGCACGGCGAGCGCTCTCTCCGACGCCAAGGGCATCACCGGCCGTGGTGCGGTCCGGCAGTTGAGCCGGCCGGTTGGTCCGGTGTCGATGCGCCGCGTAGACCGCCCCGGCGCCCACCGCCGCAGCTGCCAGGCCGCCGGTGATCGCCGCCGGCGCCCACTCATTGCCCTCGACCTGGTCGTTGACCTGCGCCTCGGGCAGGGGCGAGGCCTCGAAGCCCACCGTGCGCCGGGTCACCGGTGTGGTCTCGAAGACCGATGTGGTGGTGGCGTCGTCCTCCGCCGCCGGCAAGGACGTGTCACCCGTCGGGGTGGCCGGTGTTGTTCCGCCACCATCACCGTCGGGGTCGATCCGCAACCGCTCACCGCTGACCAGCCCCTGCAGCTGTGGCACCACCTCGGTCTGCGTGGCATCCCCGGGGCAGCCCACGTCCGCTATGGCCCGGTGGCCCGCGATGGTGGGCACGGTCACCTTCTGCCCGGCGGGGAACTTGTCGTTGCCCTCCGAGATGAAACTGGTGGTGTCTCCCACACCGGTCGGGACGCGATCGCGGTTGGCCAACCATGCCAGCAACGACACCATGGCCTCGATGGCCAACGGGGTCGGCGCCGACACGTTGAAATCGCCCAGAAAGGCGCAGTGCTGGCTGTGGCCGACGTCGCCGCCCTCGATCTCACACGCGATGGCGGTATCGATGCTGCCCTGCCGGCCCTCCCAGATGGTGCCGAACTCATCGACGATGAAGTTGAACCCAATGTCGGGCCAACCCAACTCGTCGGACGTGTGAAACGCGTAGATGCCTTCGATCAGCCCGGGCACCGCAGACGGCTCGTAGGCCTTGCCGGGGGCCTCGGTGTGGTGGACCACCAACAGTTGGTTGTCGATGGCGCGCAGCGTGCCGCTGGGCGGCGCAGCCGAGCCCCAGTCTTTGCGAGGGCGGATGGCGGGCCGACCGGCCCGCGAAGCGCTTGCGTCGGATGCGGCAGCGGTCGTGCCCGGCCCAGCAGCACCGTCGGGTGCCGCTGTGGCGTCGGCGGGTTTGGGCGCCGTCGTGTCGTCCTGGCGCGGGGCACTGCCGGGACGAGCGGCGGCGATCACCGCCGGCGACAGCATCGCTGCCGCAAGCAGGCTCCGTCGGCTGGTGGTTGCTGGGAGTGCCGGGGCGCGCCGCGCCGCCCGCTGATCGCCATGGGGCACATCGTCTCCGCCATGGCTCGGGGTGACTCCTGGGGGACCGGCCATTGGGGGCAACCCTACCGAGCCCGTCGCGTGCCGAAGCACCGGCACCACCCACCATGGGGAACTACCTCAGCACCTCGACCGCACCGTGCAGTTCAGGCAGCGCCCGCTGCCGACCGGCCAGGGCCAAAAGCAGCGCCCAGCCGGGCCCTCGCACCTCCGGCCCGTCAGCCGGACCCACCTCAAAGCCAGCATCATCTGCAATCAGGTGGGCCGAGCGCACCCGACGGGGCATCCTGTAGAACCACCAGTGCTCCAGGCAGGTCTCGATCGCCAGCCGCGTGCGCTCATCGCTGCTGCGGACCAGCCCCTCGGTCGCCCGGACGATGTCCGCGCGGTGGATGAGCACCTCGGCCAACGCGGCCTGCGGCCCGACGCCGGGAAGATGAAACCTGCCGGCGGCCGCGGCATCCAGTCGGTCGAGCAGCCGATCGACATCGCCATCACCCAGGCGCCTGCCGATGTGCCTGATCGCCAGATTCGGGGGGCGACACGCCAGTGTCAGGTCACGGAGCGCCCTCGGCGTGGTCGATTCGGCGAGCCACACCAGGTGGCCCAGCACGTCCCGACAGCGCCACCCGTCGCACAGGCTGGGCAGATTCCATGCCTCCTCTGCGATGATCCGCATGTCACTCGAAGCGCGCCGCCGTTCTTCGGCTGTCCACGCCCAAATCGTGTCGATGTCCACGACGTCACCTTCCACGACGGCCGAACGTACCAGCAGCCACCAGCCGGGTCGGCCCACCACCACGATGGCACCCCCGACCCCAAACTTCCCCGGGGCGACAGCAGGCACCACACTGGGCCGATGCCCACCGCCTCGCCACCACCCCGAGCGGACCCCACCGGGCTGCCGATCGAGGGGGTGATCGGCGAGGTTCGTCGGGCGCTGGTCGACCCGGGCGTCGCCGTGCTGGAGGCCGAGCCCGGCGCCGGCAAGACCACGGTGGTGCCGCTGCGGCTGTTGGACGAGCCGTGGCTGGGCGACGGACGCATCGTCATGTTGGAGCCTCGCCGGTTGGCCGCACGGGCGGCCGCGGCGCGCATGGCGAGCCTGTTGGGCGACCGGGTGGGCAACATCGTCGGGTACCGCACGCGCGACGACGCCAAGGTGAGCCGGGCCACCCGCATCGAGGTGGTCACCGAGGGCATCCTGACCAGACGGGTGCAGGCCGATCCCGGTCTGGAAGGCACCGCGCTGGTGATCTTCGACGAGTTTCACGAGCGTTCCCTGCCGGCTGACCTGGGCCTGGCGCTCACCCTGGAGGCACGCTCGCTGCTGCGCCCCGACCTTCGCGTCATGGTGATGTCGGCCACCCTCAACGTGGGCGACGTGGCGTCGCTGCTGGGCGCAAGCGCTCCAGGCGCCGGCGATCCAGGCGCTGACGCCGTGACCGCTGCTGCGCCCGTGATCTCGGCGCCGGGACGGACCCATCCGGTGACGGTGCGCTGGCGACCTCGCCAGAAACGAGACCGGTTGGAGGCGGTCACCACGGCGGCCATCGAGACCGCGCTGGGCGAGTCGTCGGGCGATGTGTTGGTGTTTCTGCCCGGCATGGGCGAAATCAAGCGCACCGCCCAGGCACTCGGCCGCAGCGGTGCGCTCGGCGCAGCCGCCATCGACGTCCACCTGCTGCACGGCTCGCTGCCCGCAGACGAGCAGGACTCGGCGGTTGCGCCCGCGCCGGTGGGCCGCCGAAAGGTGGTGCTGTCCACCGACCTGGCCGAGACGTCGCTGACCGTGGAGGGGGTCACCGCCGTGGTCGACTCGGGCCTGGCGCGGGTGCCCCGCTTCGACGCAGGGGTGGGCATGACCCGGCTGACCACCGTGTCGGCATCGCGCGCCTCGGCCGAGCAGCGGGCGGGGCGGGCCGGACGGGTTCAGCCGGGCCTGGCCTACCGGCTGTGGTCCAAGTCGGAACACAACACTCGTCCCCGTCACATCCAGCCGGAGATCACCCAGGTGGAGCTGGCGGGTCTGGCCCTCGAGCTGGCCGCATGGGGTGCCTCCGATCCCTCCTCGCTTGCACTGCTGGACCAGCCCCCGCAGCGCACCTGGGAGGAGGCCCGCACCCTGCTCGGCCTGCTCGGCGCCATCGACCACGCGGGACGCATCACCGACACCGGCAAGGCGATGGTGCGGCTGCCGCTTCACCCACGGCTGGCCCGCATGGTGGTGGCCGCCGCCGCCGGGCCCAACGCTGCGCTCGCCTGCGTGGTCGCGTCGTTGCTGGAGGAGCGCGATGTGTTTGGCGGCCGTCCCAACGAACGGCCCACCTCGCTGGCCGACCGGGTCGCCCTGGTGACCGACCGCGGCCGACACCACCCCCTGGCCGACGGGCGGGCGATCGGCACCGTGCGCCGTCGGGCCGACGAGTTGATGCGACGGGCAGGGTTGCGCGGCGCCACCACCGGCGACGTGCCCGACGACATCACCGATGCGTTGGGGCCACTGTTGTTGGTCGGCTATCCGGATCGGTTGGGTCGGTCCCGGAGCCTTGCCGGTGGCCGATGGCGGCTTCGGTCGGGCTCCGGGGTGTCCACCGCAGCCACGGACCCGCTTGCCTCGTCGCAGTTCGTGGTGGTCGCCGACACCGACGGCAAACGCAAGGATGCGCTGGTGAGGGTGGCCACCCCCATCGACGTCGATCAGGTGGTCGATGCGCTGGGCGACCAGGTGATCCGTCGCACCTACCTGCGCTGGGATCGCACGCGCGACGACCTGACCGAACGGGTCGAGCGGGCGATCGACAGCCTGGAACTCGACTTCACCGAACGGCGCCCATCTGCCGGCCCCGCCACGGTGCAGGCGCTGATCGAACGGGTTCGGGAGGTGGGCCCAAGCACCATCCTGGACCGTTGGGACCAGGCCGACGGGCTCCGGGCGCGGGTGGCGTTCCTGCGTCATCATCGAGGCGAGGCATGGCCCGACTGGTCGGAGACCTCGCTGAAGGACTCGCTGGAGTCGTGGCTGGCGCCGCTGCTGGGCAACGCCACCGGCCGGCGCGACCTCCAAAAGGTCGACGTCGCCGGCGCCCTGGCGCTCACCCTGGGTTGGGACACCCAAATGGACTTGGCCCGCCTGGCACCAAAGACGGTTGCGGTTCCGTCCGGGCGGGACCTGGCGGTGAACTACCTGACCGACCCGCCCGCGCTGGCGGTTCGCCTCGGGGAGATGTTCGGCTCCAACGTCACCCCGTCGCTGCTCGATGGAGCACTTCCGTTACGCCTGGAACTGCTCAACCCTGCCGGACGGCCGGTGCAGATCACATCGGACCTCGCCGGGTTCTGGGCGGGCACCTGGGGCGAGGTGCGTCGAGAGCTGCGGGGCCGCTACCCCAAACACGACTGGCCGGAGCATCCGGCGACGGCCAAACCACGGCGACGCTGAACCCTGTGTTCAGCCGGCGCCCTCAACAGTGCCGATCGAAAGCCTGCTGGTAGGAATCGGCCACCGCCTGGCGGGCGGCCCCGGGCTTCGGATGCACCAGGTCGGCCTCCAAGAGCGCTGCCCCATTGTCCAGGTTGTCGTTGACAAACCGGGCCCAGCCATCATCGGTCGAGGTGTTGGGGAGATCGTCGACGATCGCCCGCACCTCGGCGTTGTACCCGGCAGCATCCCGGTTCCACAGCTTCGGCAACGTCAGCACCACCACGCACGGAACGTCGGAGAACTCCTCCAACACCGTGCGGGTGGCCTCGAGGTCCTGCCGGTCGGTCAGCACGTCGTTGTACCCCAGGAGGACACCCACCCGCTCGGGCACGCCGCGCTCCGACTTCATCACGGCCAACGAGCCTCGAACCTTGGGCGCCATCTCGGCCCACGTGTAGCCGTTCTGCGCATCGACCCTGGCGCCGGTGGTGGCCTCGATCTCCACGCGCGACAGGTTGGTCACCGAATCCCCCACCACCAGCGTCAGCGGCGTTGCCCATGGCCCCATCCCGGCGATTGCGAGACCTGCGCCGACGACCACGACCACCAGAATCACCAGGACCACCCCCACGATGTTGCGTCGCTTCACAGCGTTTCGTCGACGGCGTGACGTTTCAGATCGGCCAGGTCGGCCCACTCAAGGGTCCGGGCGTGGGTGGCGGCCAACACCACCGACGGCGCGCAGTCGGCCTCGAGTGCGTCGGTCCACCGGCTTGCGCAGAGGCACCACCGGTCGCCCGGGTTCAGCCCGACGAAACCAAACTCCGGTCGAGACGTCGACAGGTCGTTGCCGGCCGCCGCCGAAAACTCCAGAAACTCGGCGGTCATCACCGCGCACACCGTGTGCACGCCCTGATCCTGACCTCCCGTATCGCAGCAGCCGTTGCGGTAGAACCCCGTCATCGGATCGGTGGAACAGGTCTGCAGGTCGGTGCCGAGCACGTTGGTGGCCATCACCCCATCGCAGCACATCGGCGGCCCTCGTGCCCGTAGCGTGGCCCCCATGTGCCGAAACATCCGACGCCTCCACAACTTCGAGCCCCCGGCCACCCACGACGAGATCGAGTCCGCTGCGCTGCAGTTCGTCCGAAAGGTCGGCGGGTCGTCCAAGCCGTCCATGGCCAACGAGGCCGCCTACGCCATCGCCGTCTCAGAGATCACGGCCACCACCGAGCGTCTGCTGGGCGCCCTGACCACGTCGGCCGCACCCCTGGATCGCGAGGAGTTTGCTGCCGCGGCCCGCGCCCGGGCGGCCAAGCGCTACGCCTGAGCCCATCTCCCGCGTGGCAGCGCCGATGCCGACGTGTTGGACTGCACCACACGATGCCCGACCGACGGGCCATGCCAGTCTGGGCACAACAGCTTCCAAAGGGGCACCCATGAGCATCACCGAAACCTCAACGACCGGCCAGGCTTCCGCCGTGTCATCGGCAACGCAGTCGGCATCACCGGGCGAGACGTTTGACGTGCTCAACCCGGGTTCCGGCGAGGTGGTCAACACCTACCCGGCCGCCGGACCCGACGAGGTACGCGCCGTGGTCGAGCGAGCCCGGCTTGCCGCAGCCTGGTGGCGAGCTCAGGGCACCGCCGGCCGCACGAGAGTGCTGAAGCGGTGGCGTTCGCACCTGGTGAACCATGCCGACCACCTCATCGACGTGGTGCACAACGAGACCGGCAAGCCCCGTGGTGACGCCCAACTGGAGGTGGTGTTGGCGGTCGAGCACCTGGCCTGGGCAACCAAGTACGCACCCAAGGTCATGAAGCGCCGCAGCGTGTTCCCCGGCCTGCTGATGTCCAACATGGCCGCCACACTCGAATACCAGCCGCTTGGCGTGATCGGCGTGATCGGCCCCTGGAACTATCCGGTGTTCACGCCGATGGGCTCGATCGCGTACGCCTTGGCGGCCGGCAACGCCGTGGTGTTCAAGCCGTCCGAGTACACCCCGGGTGTGGGCCACTGGCTGTCCAACAGCTTTGCCGCCGCCTGCGCCCAGCCGGTGCTGCAGTGCGTCACCGGCATGGGCGCCACCGGTGCGGCGCTGGTGGACGCCAAGGTCGACAAGATCGCATTCACCGGATCGACGGCCACCGGCAAGCGCATCATGGCGGCCGCGGCCGAGCACCTCACGCCGGTGCTGATGGAGTGCGGCGGCAAGGACGCCATGTTGGTGGACGCCGACGCCGACCTTGAGGCCGCCGCCGACGCCGCAACGTGGGGCGCCATGTCCAATGCCGGGCAGACCTGCGTTGGCGTCGAGCGCGTGTACGTGCACGGCGACGTGTACGACGAGTTCGTCGACCGGGTGGTCGACAAGGCCTCCGCCCTGACTGTGGGCAGCGGCGACGACGCCCAGATCGGCCCGATCACCATGCCCAAACAGATCGGTATCATCGCCGGTCACATCTCCGATGCGCTCGACAAGGGCGGCCGGGCGCTGCTGGGCGGGCCGGGCGCCGTGGGCGAACGGGTGGTCGGGCCGACCGTGCTGGTGGACGTACCCGACGATTCGCTGGCGATGACCGAGGAAACCTTTGGCCCCACCATCGTGATCACCCGGGTGGCGTCGATGGACGAGGCGATCGAGCGCACCAACAACTCGGCGTTTGGGCTGGGCTCCACCGTCTTCTCGAAGGCTCGGGGCGCCGAACTTGCTGCCCGCATCCGGTCGGGCATGACCGCGGTGAACTCGGTGATCTCCTTTGCCGCGATCGCAGCGCTGCCCTTCGGCGGCATTGGCGATTCAGGCTTCGGCCGTATCCACGGAGCGGACGGCATCCGCGAGTTCACGCGGGCCAAGTCGGTGGCCCGTCAGCGTTTCGCCGCCCCGTTGGCGCTCACCAGCTTTGATCGCACCAAGAAGACCGACGAGTTGGTCGGCAAGGCGATCAAGCTGCTTCACGGCCGTGCCGGCTAGCTCAATTGTCGCTGTGCCGGGGCGTCAACCTTGGGGCGTCAACCCTGGGGCGGCGCACCCGGGGCGGGCGGCAGGAATTGGCTGTCGATCTGGGCCAACTGGTCGTTGGCGGCCAGCGCACCGTGCACGGCCTGGGCGATCGAGGCCATCTCCTTCTTCGCCTTGGAGATGCCCAGCGCTCCGCCACCGATGCCAGACATGGCCGGGGCGATCTGCACCTCCGACGTCTCGGGTTGCACCCCCTGGCCCACCTGATAGTTCACGATCATGCGTCGCACAAAGCCACCCGCCAGGGCGCGTCCAACCTTCGAGCCCACCTCGGCACGACCCGACCAGCCATCGGCATTCGCCGTCACGGTGTAGCCCAACGACTGCAACGCCGTGCCGACCGTGGTCAGCACCGCGCCGGCGTCAGCGGTGGTCGTCCATCTCAACGGTTCAATCGCCATGGGGCTACTCCTCGCTCGTGGAGTTGCCAGCGTAGGGCGCTCCAGGACCAACCCGCGCCGCTAAGGTCGCGGCTCATGCAACACGCCCTGTCCGTCGCCCCGTTTGGCGAACTGGTCGACCCGAAGGCCATGGTCGACCTGGCCGTCGCCGCCGAGGCCGCCGGTTGGGACGGCCTCTACCTGTGGGATCACGTGCACCGAGATCCGGCCGAGGTGGCGGAGATCTCCGACGTGTGGGTCACGTTGGCGGCGGTCGCCACCGCAACCGAATCGATCCGGATCGGTCCCATGGTGACGCCGCTGTCCAGGCGGCGCATGTCCACCCTCATCCGTCAGACGGTCACCCTCGACCACCTCAGCAACGGCCGGCTCACCCTGGGTATCGGGCTCGGCGTCGACACCGACGGTGAGCTGACCCGGTTCGGCGAGGTGACCGACCCTCGCACCCGGGCCGACATCCTGGACGAGTCGGCCGACCTGCTGGTCGAGGCCTGGGCCGGAGAGGTCGTCACCCACCGGGGCGAACACCGACTGATCGACGGGGTGGCTTTTCGTCCCACGCCGCTCCAGCGGCCACGAATCCCCATCTGGTGCGCCGCCCGGGGTGATGCCCTGCGGCCGGTTCGTCGCGCCGCCCGCTTCGAAGGCCTGTTCCTCATCGAGGTGGACGCCGACCAACTCGGCCGGGCACTCGACCAGGTCGTGGCGGTCCGGGGTTCGTTGGAGGGCTTTGATGTGGCGGTGGTGGCGGCGAAGGACGACATGACGCTGCTGGAGGTCCCCGGGGTCACCTGGGCGATGCACATGCATCCGGCCGACGCGACGTTCGATTCGGTGTGGGCCGCCGCCGTCGCCGGCCCGCCGCCAAAGACGTAGCCGGCCACAGCGCCGTGCGAGCCGGGTCAGCGCCCTACCGGGTTTGGCAGGTGGGACAGAAGTAGCAGTTGCGGCCGGCAACCTCGGCGATGGCGATGTCGGTGCCGCAGCGGCGACATCGCTGCTGCTTGTACACGTAGAGCCGATCGTCGGGTTTCATCCGGCCCGGGGTTCGCCCGATCTCGTCGGGTTCGGTGGTCACGATGTTGCCCAGGCGCGCGCCGATGCGCATCAGCCTCACCGTGTCGTTCCACAGCGAGTCGAAGTCGGCCTCGCTCAGCGCTGCGGCCGGAACCTCAGGGTGGATCCCGGCCCGAAACAGCAGTTCGGCCCGGTACACGTTGCCGATACCGGCGATGATGCGCTGGTCCAACAGCGCTGCGGCGACCGGCCTTTTGGTCGACAGGAACCGGGTGCGGGCCCCAGCAACGTCTCCGTTGGGCCGCAACGGGTCGGCGCCCAGGGCCGAGGTGATCGCCCGTTGCTCCTGCGGGGTGATCAGCTCGCAGCGCATCGGCCCCGTGAGGTCCCACACGTCGGCCTCGGCACCGCCTCCCTCAAGACGCAGCCGAATCGTGTCCCTCGGATCCGGACCGGGCGCCCGGGCAACCCGAAACTTGCCGATCAGGCCCAAGTGCACGTGCAGGATCTCATCGGCCTCCCAGAAGACGAACAGGTCCTTGCCCCATGCCGCGGTTCGGCTGACCCGCTGCCCGTTCAGCAGCGCCGCCGAACCGGCAAACCGGCCTTGGGGGGAGGAGACCACCACCGGCTCGTCGCCCATGCTTCGCCGGATGTGTCGAGCCAAACGGTGGATGATGTGGCCTTCGGGCATGGTGCAGAGTCTGGCCCAGCGAGTGCCGGGTGGGAGAGTCCGGGACTGGTGCCGCCGCCCCGTAGAGTGCTCAACCATGCCGATCACCGACGACGCCATCCGAGCCGACCTGGCCCACCGCATCTACGCCACCTCGCACCTCACCGGGGAGTTCACGCTTCGCTCCGGGCGGGTGTCGAACGAGTACTTCGACAAGTACCGCTTCGAGTCCGACCCGGTGTTGCTCGCCGAGGTGGCCGAGGCGATGGCCACACTGGTGCCCGAGGGCATTGAAGTGCTCGCCGGTCTGGAAATGGGCGGCATCCCGGTGGTCACCGCGTTGGCCAGGGTGACGGGCCTGCCCGCCTGCTTCGTGCGCAAATCGGCCAAGAAGTACGGCACCGCCAAGTTTGCCGAGGGTGCCGATGTGGACGGCAAGCGTGTGCTGATCGTCGAGGACGTGATCACCTCCGGCGGACAGGTGGTGCTGTCAACCGCCGACCTACGGGGTATCGGCGCACAGATCACCGACGTGGTGTGCGTCATCGATCGGTCGGAGGGCGGCACCGAGGCGCTCAGCGCCGAGGGGCTCACCCTGGCATCGGTCGTCAACCGCGACGATCTCAACGCCGCCGCGGGCTGAGCCCACACCCTGGCCCCCGGTAACCGACGGGTTGGGGCTACAGGGCGGCGCCGACGCGTTCGCCGTCGACCACCGCGGCGTGCGCGCGGCGGGGAGCCACCACATCGCCCGCACGGTGCACGTCCACGCCGGCATCGAGCAGTTCCAGGTAGAGCTCCTCGGCGGGGGTGGCGGGCACGGCCAGCACCACCCAGTCGGGGGTGCGCTCGTGCATCGTCCCGGTGGGGTGATGCTGCAGCGTCAGCGAGCCCTGATCCCAGCCCATCGGCACCAGCTCGGTGGTCTGAACGATGCCTTTGGACTCGGCCCGCATCCACCAGGTCTCCAGGTCCAGCGTGATGCCCAGGTCCTGGCCCACGACCATGCCAGGCGTGATCACCTCCACGTCACAGCCCCGATCGGCCAGCAGCTCGGCGACCGACGTGGCCTGATGGAAGCCCAGCTCGTCGAGCACCACCACCCGTCCTGACGGCGCCGCGGCGCCGTCGAGCACCTCGATCACGTCCACGATTCGGTGCTCGTCCCCGGGCGCCCAGTAGGGCCGAGCCGGACGGGCGCCGGTGGCCACCACGACGCTGTGAGGTCGGCGGCGCAGCACCTCGGCGGCGTCAAGGGTCACCCCGGTCTCGATCTCCACGCCCAGCCGGGTGGCCTCGTGAAACTGGTTGCGCACCAGGTCGCCGAACTCGGCCCGGTTGGGCACCGAGGCCGCCAGGCGAACGGCCCCACCGGTGAGTTCGTGGCGCTCGCAGAGCGTCACCCGGTGGCCGTTGCGCGCCGCCGCAATGGCGGCCTGAAGCCCGGCCGGTCCGCCGCCGACCACCAGCACCGACCTGGACAGCGCCACCGGTCGGGGCGCGCCCACGCCCTCGGCCTCCCGGCCGGTCCGCGGGTTTTCGATACATCCAAGCCACCGGTTGAGGCCCATCCGGCCGACGCACTCCTGGTTGCACGACAGGCACAGACGCACCGACTCGACTTTGCCCGCACGCGACTTGGCGGCGAAGGCGGCATCGGCGATCTGGCCGCGCACCACCCCCACCAAATCGCAGTGGCCCTCGGTGAGCGCCCGCTCTGCCTGCAACGGGTCCTTGAAACGGCCGACGCCCACCACCGGCAGGTCGACCACCTCGCGCAGGGCCGAGGGGATGAACGAGGCGTAGCCGGGCGGGATGTGCATCGACGCCTCGATCATGAACAGCGACGAGGTGGCCACACCGATGGAGGTGTTGAGGTAGTCGACTGCGCCGGTGGCCTCCACCATCTTCGCCACCTCCACCGCGTCCTCGATGGTGGTGCCCCCTTCGATCAGTTCGTCGCCGCACAGGCGCACGCCCAATGCCAGGTCGGGGCCGATGGCGGCCCTCACCGCGGCCACAAGTTCGAGGAGCAGTCGGGCCCGGTTGGCCAGCGTTCCGCCGTAGGCGTCGGTGCGCCGGTTGGTGGCGGGCGACAGGAACCCGCGGACGATCGAGCTGTGGCTGCACTGCAACTCGATGCCGTCGAAGCCGCCCTCGGCGCAGTTGGCGGCGACGAGCGCGTACCCGGCGATGATCTCGGCGATCTCGTCGTGGTCGATGGCCTTGGGCACCTCGCGAAACAACGGATCGGCCACCGCCGAGGGCGCCCACACCGGTAGCCGGGTGTACATCGACGAGGCCTGCCCACCGTTGTGGTTGATCTGGGCGAAGATCGGCGTGCGATGTGCGTGCACCGCTTCGGTGATCGCCCGGTAACCGGGGATCACGTCCCGGTTGAAACCGTGGATCAGCTTTTCGTAGGGCCAGTCGGTGGGATGGGTGGAGTGCTCCTCGGTGATGATCAGCCCGGCACCCCCCGCAGCGCGTTCGGCGTAGTAGGCGGCGTGCTGAGGTGACGGTTTGCCATCGACCGCGTAGTTGGTGAGGTGGGCAGAGAACACGATTCGGTTTCGCAGCGTGACCGGCCCCAACCGCAGCGGCGACCACAGCAGTCGCTCGGTCATGACGATTCCCCCGGTGGTTCGGTCCCGATTGATGCTTCCGCTGGGATTGCCTCGAAGGGGTGCGGGATGCCCATCACAACGCCCTGCGCCCAGCGTCGGCCTTCGAGCACGGCCTGAGCGATCGTGCGAGGTGCCACGCAATCACCGGCACGTGCCACCGAACGGTCCACCGGGTTGAAGGTGTCGTCGGGCAACCGGTGTCCTGCGTCGATCAGGGCGCCGACGACGATCGTCTCGGTTGCTCCCGTAAATCGGTTCTCCACCTCGATATCCCGCTTGCGCACCTTTCGCAGGATACGGCGGCGGTGCATGGTGACCCCCACCTGGGCCAGGCGGGCGTTGGCCGGTGCCAGGTCGCCGGTGCGGGACAGCTCGTTGCCCACGATCTGGTCGCCGGTGATCAGGTGAACCGATCGCCCCAGCCCGGCGAGGGTCTCGGCGATCGACACGGCAATCGGCCCGCCGATTGGATCCCAGATCGCCACAGCACCGGTGGGGAGACCCAGGGTGTCGTCGTCCGGTTGGGCCCGGCGGTGTTCCAGCAGGGCCGCGGCGTCGACGACCACCCCGCCGGATGTTGTCCCATAGGACCGCTCCCCCGGGCGCGCCCCCGTTGCCAGCAAGGTCGGGCCGCCTGCCCCGAGTTCCCCGACGCCGGCCGGATCGACCGTCCGGCCAAGTTCGAACTCCACACCCAACCGACGGCACTCCGACTCCAACCAGTCGACCAACCGAACCATCGGTTCCCGGCCCGAGGCCGTGGTCCAGGCGCGCACCGTGGCGCCGCAGGCGTCCGCGGCGTCGATCACGGTGACGCCGAAACCTCGAAGCGCCGCCACCCGTGCGGCCTCCATGCCGGCGGGCCCGGCACCGATCACGGTGACGGGCCGTCGTGGCCCGTCGTCGGCGCCGCGCTCGGCGCAGAGTCGAGGGGGCTCCGAATCGGAGAGCTCGTGACCGGAGCGAGGCTCACCGATGCAGGAGACGATGGGATTGCGGTTGTCGCGCACCATGCACTGTTGGTTGCAGCGGACACATGGCCGGATCCGCTCGACGTGACCGGCCACCGCCTTGGACACCAGGTCTGGGTCGGCGATCTGGGCGCGGGTCATTTCCACCACGTCGGCGGTGCCGTCGCCAAGCGCCGTCTCGGCCATGGTCACGTCGACGATCGAGCCCTGCGCCACCACCGGCACGCGGTCGCCGTGGGCCGCTCGAACAGCGGTGCGCACCGCTGAGCAGAGCCCAAGGTTGAACCCGGCGGGCACGTGAGCGTCGGGCCGCGTGGCGCCAACGGTGAAGATCGACCCCGACACCACCACCAGGTAGTCGATCAGCCCGGCCAGCTCAGCGGCCAGCGTCGCCGCGGCTTCGGGGGTGATACCCGCCCAGGGGGCGTACTCGTCGCAGCTGAGGCGCATCCCCAGCACGCCGTCGGCCCCCAGCCCGGCGCGGGCGGCGGCCAGCACGTCGGTGGCGAACCGGTTGCGGTCGGCCCACTCATCGCCCCGCTGGTTGGTCAGTCCCGACAGGAACTGCCGCACCAACGAGTGCTGCCCGGCGTTGACCTCGACGCCGTCCAGGCCCGCCGAACGGGCGCCTTCGGCTGCTGCCCCGAACCCGGCCACCACTGCACCGATGTCGGCCGCCTCCATCTGCTTCGGGACCTCGCGGGTGTCCACCTCCGGCACCCGCGAGGGCGCCCACAATTCACGCTGGCTCCAGTGCGAGGTGCCCTGGCCTCCCGCGTGGCCCAGCGCCGCCAGCACCAGCGAGCCGTGAGGATGGCAGGCGTCGGCGACCGCCGCCCAGCCGGCGACGCACTCCGAGGCCAGCGGCGCCCGCTCGTAGGGCCAGTCCGACGGGTGAACCGACGCCTCCTCGGTGACGATGATTCCGGCACCGCCCTCGGCTCGGCGCCCGTAGTAGGCGACGTGGCGGTCAGAGATCGAGCGACCACGACCAAGGTTGGAAACGTGTGGCCCGAACATCACCCGGTTCGGAGCGCACCGGGTACCGAGATCAATTGGGTCCAGCAGGGTCACCGCTCCATGATCGTCGGTGGCGGGCCCGGGTGCGAACAGAGGCCGATTCGGGGGCCGCCTGACCGGTCAGGACAGCCGGGCACCGATGCTGACCGGCACCGCTGCGCCCGGGCGGCTGTGATCCTGTGAAGGCCTGGGCGGCGATCCCACACCGACCAGCTCGCCCGCTGCCCGCTTGTCGGCCAGCGCCGTCTCACCATGGCCCAGCACGCACTCCGGGTCGGGGTCGTCCATCTCCAGGCCAACAAAGAACTTCGAGGCCATGCAGCCACCCTGGCATGCGTCATAGGCCCCGCAACTGGCGCAGGCACCGGCCGAGGTGGGCTCCCGCAATGACGTGAACAGGTCCGAGCCCTTCCACACGCCGGTGAATCCGCCCTGATCGCGCACGTTGCCGGCCAGGAACTCGTCGTGGATCACGAACGGGCAGGCGTACACGTCACCGATGGGGTCGATGAGGCACACCACGCGCCCGGCGCCGCACAGGTTCAGCCCCGGCAACTGCTCGGAGCCCAAGGCGTTCAGGTGGAAGAACGAGTCGCCGGTGAGCACGTCGGGGCGGTCGAGCAGCCAGTGGTAGAGGTCACGCTGTTGCTGCTGGGTCGGGTGCAACTCGTCCCAGGTGTCGGCACCCCGTCCGGAGGGCCGCAGGCGGGTGATGCGCAGCTGGGCGCCGTACTCGTCGGCAACCGCACGGAAGTCGTCGAGCTGGTCGACGTTCTGACGCGTGACGACCACCGAGATCTTGAACGCGCCGAAGTCGGCGGCGGCCAAATTGTCCATGGCGGTCCTGGCGGTGGCGAAGCTGCCCTGCCCACGCACGTGATCGTTCACCGCGGCGGTGGCGCCGTCGATCGACACCTGGATGTCGAGGTAGTCCATCGAGGCGAGACGGCGGGCTGCCGCCGGGTCGATATAGGTGCCGTTGGTGGAGAACTTCACGCCGACGTCGTGGGCGGTCGAGTACTCCACGATGTCGAAGAAGTCACGGCGCAGCATGGGCTCGCCACCGCCCAGGTTGACGTAGAACACACCAAGTCGCTGCAGTTCGTCGACCACACCGAAGCACTCGGCGGTGCTCAGCTCGGCGGGGTCACGACGCCCGGATGACGACAGGCAGTGACGGCAGGCCAGGTTGCAGGCGTACGTCAGCTCCCAGGTCAGGCAGATGGGGGCTTCAAGGCCCAGCTTGAAGTCGTCGGTCAGGCTGCGCGTGGCCGACGGGGGTTGATCAGCAACGGCGGGAACACTGCGGCCAAGGGTCAGGGGGGTGATCTGATCGCTCACCGGGAACTCCTCTCGGGTTGGAGGTTGATCGCTTGCTCGGGATGTTCCACGGCGTCGCGTCGTATCACCATGTCCGAGGCGGCCAAGGTGGCCAGCGCCCGTTGAAAGGACGGCCAGCGGGCCTCGGCCACCCCGGCGGCCCGCAGCGCGTCCGCCACCGAGTCGGCGTCGGCCAAACCCTCGGCCACGCTCACCAGGTCTGGATGGCGAAGGAACGACAGGCGGCGATTGCCAAAGTGGTAGGCGAGTGCGCCAAAACGTTCGGGACGAAGCGACACCCTCGGGTTCAGCGACCAGGCCTCATCGAGTGCCACCGATTGATCCATGAGATCGCTTGGGATCAGTAGACCCCGCACATCCCGTCGATCGACACCTCTTCTACCAACAACTCTTCTTCGATGAGTTCGGCGGTCACCTGCTCGTCTGCGGCCGGGTCGAGCTTCGATCCGTCGGTGGTCGCAGCGGTTGCTGGTGCCATGGTTTCTGTTGCCACGGTGGCCTCCTGATGGTGTCATCGGCGATGGTCATCGCCGCGGCCCGCACGGGCCCGCCTCACCCTACCCGGGAGGGCACTTGTGGGGCGGCGAGCGAGGTTGGTCCGACGGGGTGGAACTTGTCACGCGTGACACTTCCCAGCCCAACCTGGACTAGAAACGGAGCAAGGCGGTCGCCACGGGGGCGGCCATCAAGGAACTCTCAAGGGGAAAACTTATGAAGACCCGTGCTGCAGTGCTGTGGGGCGTAGGCGAAGAGTGGAAGATCGAGGAGGTCACGCTCGACGACCCACGGGGTCGCGAGGTGTTGGTGAAGACCAAGGCCGCCGGCATGTGCCACTCCGACGAGCACGTGGTCACCGGCGACATGCCGGCGCCGCACTTCCCGCTCATCGGCGGGCATGAGGGATCGGGCATCGTCGAGGCGGTTGGCCCCGAGGTCACCCGGGTGGCCGTCGGCGACCACGTGTCGATGTCGTTCATCCCCTCCTGCGGCCGCTGCCCTTCGTGCATTCAGGGTCAGAGCTTCCTGTGCGACGAGGGCGCCAAGCTGTTCAACCTGGGCATGCCGGGCGACGACCGTGTGGCCCATCACATCGGCGACCAGCCGGCGGCGCGCATGACCCAGTTGGGCTCGTTCGCCGAACACATGCTGTTGTCGGAGGACGGGGTGGTCAAGGTGGCCGATGATCTCCCATTTCCCCAAGTGGCCCTGGTGAGCTGTGGTGTGGCCACCGGGTACGGATCCGTCGTGGAACGCGCCGGCACGAAGGCGGGCGACACCGTGGTGGTCATCGGCGCCGGCGGCGTCGGAATGAACGCAGTGCAGGGTGCGGCGATCGCCGGTGCCCAGCGCGTCGTCGTGATCGACCCGGAGGAGTTCAAGCGCGAGCAGGCCATGGAGTTCGGTGCCACCCACACCTACGCATCGGTGGACGAGGCGATGGGCGCCCTCGGCGAGATGACCTGGGGCCAGATGGCCAACCAAACCATCATCACGGTGGGCGTCATGAAGGGCGAGTTGTTGGAGCCCGCAATGAACCTCACCGGCAAGGGCGGCACCGTGGTGGTGACCGCAGTGGCCCCCATGGTGGACGAGGACGCCAAGCTCAACATGTTCATGCTCTCCATGATGAACAAGGAGATCAAGGGCACCGTCTTCGGTTCGGCCAACCCGCGCAACCAGATCCCCAACCTGCTGGCCATGTATCAGGCGGGCAAGCTGAAGCTGGACGAGCTGATCACCAACACCTACACCCTGGACGAGATCAACCAGGGCTACGAGGACATGCGCAACGGCAAGAACATCCGCGGCGTCATCGTCTTTGACTGAGTCGCTCCCGAGCTCGGGCATCCACGCACCAACGAGGAGCCGACCATGACCGAGTTTCCACCCCTGCGACCGGTTGCGGACACCCCGCGGCCAAGGTCGGCCCGCTTTGACGTGGCCCTGCTCGACCGCCTGGACACCCTGGTGGTTGGGCGGCGGCGCGAGTTGGAGGTGGTGGTCGCCTGCCTGGCGGGCGCCCGCCACCTGCTGCTGGAAGGCCCCCCGGGCACCGGCAAGTCCACGCTGCTGCGGGCGGTGGCCGACGAGGCCGGGCTTGGGTTCGAGTTTTCCGAGGGCAACGCCGAGCTCACCCCGGCTCGGCTGATCGGCATGTTCGACCCTGCCCGCGTGCTCGATGCCGGCTACACCCCCGACGTGTTTCTGGACGGCCCGCTGGCCCGGGCGTTGCGGGACGGATCGTTGCTGTACATCGAGGAGATCAACCGGTTGCCGGAGGAGACCCTCAACGTGCTGATCACCGTGATGAGCGAAGGCGAGCTCCACGTGCCTCGGCTGGGCATGATCCCCGCCTCCGACGGGTTCAGGCTGGTGGCGGCCATGAACCCGCACGACAGCGTGGGCACGGCCCGCATTTCATCGGCGGTGTACGACCGCTGCGCCCGGGTGGCCATCGGCTACCAGGACGCCGAGGCCGAGGCAACCATCGTGGCCCGTGAGGCCGCCGGGGTCTCGTCCGAGCTGGGTGCGTTGGCCGACGCGGCCGCACCCCTGCTGCACGGGGCGGTGGCCCTGGCGCGCGACACCCGCGACCATCCGGACCTGCGCAGCGGCTCGTCGGTGCGTGGCGCAATCGACCTGTTGATCGTGGCGGGCGAGCTTGCCGCCCTGCGACGGCGATCCGTGTTCAGTTCCGACGTCACCCTGGACGCAACCCTGTCTGCGCTTTCGGGCCGAATCAGGTTGCACGAGGGGTCGGCCACCACGGCCGAGTCGCTGCTCACCGGTCTGTGGCAGCGGCACCTCGCCCAGCTCGACCCGGCCGCCGAGGCGCCCGACGACGATCCCGACGCCGACCGTTCGACCCCCACCAGCGACCATCCCGACGACACCCCAAAACCCCCGGCCCCGGTGGGGGCGCCGACGACCTGATCAAGGAGGGTGCCGAGGTGGCCGAGGCGGTGGCCAACGCCGCCCGCCGCACCACCAGCCGATCCGAATTGGCGCAACACCAGGGATTCGCCGAAGTCAGCCCCGAGCTGGGCGTGCTCGATGACGAGGCCTTCGACCGACTTCTGGCCGAGGACCCCAACCATGCGATGGCCCTGTTGGCCGACCTGGTGGGTGCCACCGATCCTACGCTCCGGCGCCTGGCCGCCAGGCTGGCCGGCCGAGTCACCACCGACCTGGCACGCAGCGGGCCCGCCCCCCGCACCGGGCGTGGCGTGGGGCGCCTGGCGCGCCGCCGCGCCTCGGTGGCCGAAGGCGACCTCGACCTGGACGCCTCCATGGACGCGATCCTCACCTCCCGCGTCACCGGCGCCGCCGCGCCGCCGGAAGAGCTCACGGTGGCGGCCTGGGAACGGCCCGGCACCGCGCTGTGCCTCGTGGTGGACCGCTCGGGTTCCATGCTGGGCTCCCGCCTGGCCACCGCGGCCGTGATTGCATCGACCGTGGTGCTGAGTCGCCCAACCGACGCCTCGGTGCTGGCCATCGCCCGGGAGGCCTTGGTGGTGCGCCCGCAGGGTTCGTCGCGCTCCGCCGAGCAGGTGGTCGACGACCTGTTGGTGCTGCGCGGCCATGGGGTGACCGACCTGTCCCTGGCCCTCGACGCCGCAGCACACCAGCTCGCCCGCTCCGATGCCCGTCGCAAGGTCTGCCTGGTGTTGTCGGACTGCCGATCGACCGCCGGTCCCGAGCCAACTGCGACCGCCAGGCTGTTCGAGGAGTTGGTACTGCTGCCGCCGAAGGATGACGTCGCCGATGCCACGGCGCTCGCCGAAGCCACCGGTGCGCTCCTCATTCCCGTCGCCGGTCCCACGGATGCCCCGGCGGTCATCCGGGCCGCCCTCGCCTGATCGGCTCGGGCTTCACGCCCGCCGTCGAGGGGCGCTGCGACACACGGCCGAGCTATCCGGCGGCGGCCAGCACCTCGTCTGGGTCTTCGCCCTCTCCAACCGGTGCCACCGTGTCGCCGGTGCGATCCCGGAACCTCAGCACAGCGGCGTCAAGGAACCGATGGGTCCAGTCCAGGGTTCGGCGGGTGCGGGGCGACACGAACACGTCAAACGCGTGTTGTGCACCCTCGAGCTCGACGTAGAGCACCGGCTGGGATGACACGGCCCGGAGCTTTCGCGCGAAGGTGCGGGCGCCCTCCGCCGGCACGAGCACGTCCAGCGAGCCCTGGATGATGAGGAATGGCGGAGCATCCTCGTTCACCCGCTCCACCGGTGAGTAAGCCCGGTGCAGCTCGGGGTCCTCCGCAACCGGGCTGGGGAACATCAGCGGGTCGAGCAGGTCCAACATGTCCTGGGCCCGCTCGGTGAGGTCGTACACGCCATAGAACGGCACCGCCGCCTGAAGCGAGCAGTCCGCCTCCTCGAAGCCGGGCTGGAAGGAGGTGTCTGCGTCGGTCAGGGCCGCCAGCGCAGCCAGGTGGCCGCCCGCAGATCCGCCGGCGATGGCGATGAAGTCGGGGTCGGCGCCATAGTCCTCGGCGTGCTCACGCACCCAGGCGATGGCCCGCTTGACGTCGATCAGGTGGTGGGGCGCCTTCACCTTTGGGCTCAGTCGGTAGTTCACGTTGAAGCCGACGTAGCCGTTGGCGGCCAGGTGGTTCAGCAGAGGAACCCCCTGCTCGCGCTTGTCGCCGATCACCCAACCACCTCCATGCACATAGATCACGCATGGCCGGGTCACCCCCTCGGGCGCAGGTTCGAGCGGCTCGTACACATCGAGGCGCAGTTCCACCCCGCCCACCTCGGCGAAGGCGACATCCTTGCTGCGACGGCGCTTCTTCGAACCCATGAAGATGGGCAGCAGATCACCCTTGGGGTCGGCGGGTGTCGCATCGGGCAACCCGTCAAGGTCTGCGAAGTCACCAAAGCCCTGGGCAAACGACGCCCCGGTCGAGACCGACTGACGCCATTGGTTCAGGCTGACACCGGCAGCCGACGCCCGAATGACCACGGCCGCACGGCCGGCATTGCTTCGGAGGCCGCCCTGACGAACAAAGTTCACGGTGTCGATCACGTCGAGCGCAATCAACGAAGCGCTCAGCTCGGTGGTGAACCAGCTACCAAAAAAGGAGGGAACAGTGAATAGGCGGGAGTTGGATCGGGGGGCCAGCGAATTGGCGGCCAAAGCGCCTCGGGCGACGGAACGAGTGAGAAAGCTCATTGTCCCGAAGTCTACGCACTCGGGAAACGTTGCTTCCAGGGTTCCCCCACCGGTGCGCACCGCAACACCCCCGGGTCAGACCCACGCGCTCGCCAACGGCACAGGCCTCCTCCCTTCCCTTAGGTGAGTTCAACATGGGATACTGCCCGGACGAGCGCCTCACCGCGAGGCCTCGCTTCACAAGGGGCCCACTACATGGAACGCCTGTCGGGGATCGACGCCGCATTCACCTACCTCGAGACCCCCAATGCCCACATGCACGTGGCCATGACGGCGATCTTCGACACCGACACCATGCCCGGCGGGTACTCCTTCGACGCCATCCGCCGGCTCATCGCAGAGCGCATGCACCTGGTTGCCCCCTTCCGGCGTCGCCTGGTGACCGTGCCGTTCAACCTCAACCACCCCATTTGGATCGAGGACCCCGACTTCGACCTCGACTTCCACATCCACCGCGTCAACGCACCGGAACCAGGAGGACGACGAGAGCTGGCAGATGTGGCCGCCCGCATCGCATCGGTGCCCCTGGACCGCAGCAAACCGCTCTGGGAGATCTGGGTGATCGAGGGACTCAAGCAGAACCGCGTCGGTGTCGTCACCAAGGTGCACCACTCGGCGATCGACGGTGCCAGCGGCGCCGAGATCATGACCACGCTGTACGACCTCAGCCCTGAGGGCGCCGAGATCGAACCGCCGCAGCCGCACGAGCCGGAGCACATCCCCAACGAGTGGGAGCTCATCGGCTACGCCATGTCCTCTCGTTTCAAGCGCATCATCAACATGCCTGCGCTGATCGGGCGCACCGTGGGCAACCTCAGCAACGTGGTGAGCACCCGCATGTCGGACGAGACCGAGACTCACGGCGCGCTTCCCCTGACCGCTCCGCCCACGCCGTTCAACTCGGCGATCACGCCCCACCGACGGGTGGGCTTCGCACGCGTTCCGCTGTCGGGTGCCAAGGAGATCAAAGAGGCGTTCGGGGTTAAGGTGAACGATGTGGTGTTGGCCATCATGTCGGGCACGCTGCGCAAGTACCTGAGCGATCGTGGCGACCTGCCCGACGAGTCACTGGTGGCGTGTATCCCGGTGTCGGTGCGCACCGAGGAGGAGCAGGGGTCGGCCAACAACCGGGTCTCGGCCATGTTCGCCCACCTGGCAACCCAAGAGAGCGACCCGGCCGAGCGGCTGCGCCTCATCGCCGACAGCACCAAGGGCGCCAAGGAGGAACACAACGCCCTCGGCGCCCGGCTGATGACCGACTGGGGCGAGTATGCGGCGCCCCGCACGTTCCAATTGGCCGCCCGTCTCTACAGCCAGATGAACATGGCCAACATGCACCGACCCATCCACAACCTGGTGATCTCCAACGTGCCCGGCCCGCCGTTTCCTCTGTACTTCGCCGGTGCCAAGCTGATCGCCGCCTACCCGATGGGCCCCATCATGGAGGGTGCCGGCATGAACGTCACGGTGTTGTCCTACGAGGACAACATCGACGTCGGCTTCATGGTGGACCGGGAACTCACCCCCGACGTGTGGGATCTGGCCGGCGCTGTCGAGGACGCCTACGACGAACTTCTCGCCGCCGCCCGTTCCATCGCCCCAAACGCCCAGGCCCCGACCGAGCCGAAGCCCAAGGCAGCCACCAAGAAGACACCAGCCAAACGCAAGGCACCCGCCAAGAAGACATCGGCCAAACGCAAGGCACCCGCCAAGAAGGCCGCCGCCAAGAAGGCACCCGCCGGAACCCGCGTCACCGAGCGAGGTGCCACCGTGCGCACGGCACGTAAGAAGCCTGCATCCGGCACCCCATCAACGTGAGGCGTCCTCCCGGCGCAACTCTGCCATGCGTTTGCCCATCGCCACGATCCGCTTCATGTTCCCGGGCACACCCTTCAAGGCGCCGACCACGTCCCGCTTGACCGGCACCGAGTAGTTGCTTGGGCGGGGGCCGATACGGGGTGGCGACCAGCAGGAGTGCAACATCAGGTTGGGGTTGAACGTCGCCGATGACGCCCGCGCCACCGGCCCGGCAGCGATGTTCCCGGCCTCAAACACGTGCAGTTCCTTGGGCCCGTCCTGATGCACCACGCACACGATGTAGCCGTCGTCGGCCTCGGTGGCGCCGCTTCGAGGGACGAACGTGGGCGGCGACGGGAAGGAGCCCGCCGGGTACTCCCACGACTCGGCGATCTGCATCAGGTCCAGATCGAAGCGAGCGAGCGCACCCGGGATCGGCTCCGTCGGAAGCTCGCTGGGCGCAACCAGGCCGTCGGTCGCCGTCGAGTACAACCGCCACCATTCCTCGGGTACCAGCTCGGGATCGAATCCCACGTTGGCGTACCAGAGTTGGCTGAGGTGCGCTCGGGAGGTCGAATGGGTGACGTCGGTCGTGGCCAGAATCCCGCCCCACAGATGCTCGGGGTCGCTCAGCGATTCCGACTCCTTCACCACGCCGGTGACCGGATCGATCACCAGGCAGGTGATCACGGACGGTTGCACGGCCTGGGCGATCCACCCCTCGAAGTCGGCATCGAAGACGGCGCCATCGGTGTGGTTGCGTGCCTCGGACGTCACGGTGATCGTCAGGTCGGCGAGCGGGATCTGCTGGAGGACCACCCGCAGGCACCCATCCACCTCCTCGGCGTCGAGCCACAGGTGCCCGCTCGGCATCGGTACGCGCACCTCGGTGGCCGTCACCGTGCCACCCTCCGGCGTGGACGCCAGGTCGGCCTTGGCAACGATCCAAAGTTTGGTGTGGTCCTGGCTGCGTTCCCGGCGTTGCTCGCCGCGGAACGTCTCGGGCTCGATCACAAACGGCAGATCCGAGATCACCAGGTAGTGATCCGACACCTTGATGTCGTGGATCGAGTCGAATGGGGACATACCGTCGATTCGTCGCCGTTGGATCTGTCCGTGCAGATCCCAGCTGGCCAGATGGGTCTCGGCCACCTCGCCCGGGATCGAGACCTGCGAGTAGTTCACGAAGTGAAGCAGCGTTTCGTCGATGTCCACCGCAGGGTGCGCGGCCACTGCGATCAGTGGCTCCAGCAGCCCGGGCACACCTTGAAGCCATTCGTCGTTGGCGCCGACGGGTGAGATGAACTCGAGGGTCTCGGCATCGATCTCCACCGGCCGACCGGCGTCGTAGCCCAATATCAAGCGGTCCTGCACGCTGACCACGTTGGTATTGGCCAGGTTGCTGATGCCGAACGGCGACGCCTCAACGAACGCCACGCTGCGAAACAGCCATGGCAGGCGCTTGCGCAACCTGTTGACCGGTGAGTTCACCAGCTTGTGTTCCACGGTGATGGCGCCGTCGTGGCTCGGCTTGAGGTGAATACGCTCCACCAGCCCGTGTGCGCCGAACCAGTGACCACCGGGTGCCCGCTTGTTTGGGCCAACCACCACGACCGAACCGTCCATGTCGGACGGCCACGTGCCCGCCACCACCCGAAGCCGATGGCTGCGCTCCCCCTGACCGTGAAAAAGGTTTGTGGTCAGCGTTGCCAAGGTCCCCCCAAAGCTCTCGTTTCCCCACCTCTCGCGGAGCGCCACGCTAGAACCCGGTCACGCCTCGACCAAGGTGATGTCCCACCCATACGGGTGCGTGTTCAGACGTAGCCGCGCAACCGGGTGGCCTCTGCCACCCGTTCGACACCAATCGCAAACGCCGCCTCCCGCATGGTGACCGCCGCATCCTCGGCCCTCCTCAGCGTCGTTCGAGTGGCCGTATTGAGCCTGGCGCACAACTCCTTGCCAAATCTGTCCTCGCTCCAGGTGAACTGCTGAATGTTCTGGGTCCACTCGAAGTAGCTTCCGGCGACCCCACCGGCGTTGGCGAGTATGTCGGGGATCACCGGGATGCCCCGGTCGTTCAGCACCGCGTCCGCCTCGGGCGTCACTGGGAAGTTGGCGGCCTCAACCACCAGTTCGGCGGAGATGCGTCCCACGTTCTTCTCGGTGATGGCCTCGCCAAGCGCAGCCGGAATCACCACGTCGCAGGTCAGGCCAAGCAGTTCGTTGTTGGTGATCAGCTCGCCCTGACTCACTTCGCCAACGCTTGCACCCTCCTTGACGTCCCGCGAGAGCGCTTCGATGTTGAGGCCATCAGCGCAGTGGATGCCGCCGTACACATCGGACACGGCCACGACCGTGGCGCCGATGCGCCCAAGTTTCTCGGCCGCCCAGGAGCCCACGTTTCCAAAGCCCTGGATGGCCACGCGCTTACCCGCCACGTCGTCGCCATGGTGTTCGAAGTACGCGGCCAGCACGTCAACCACGCCCCACCCGGTCGCCTGTTCCCTGCCCGGGGCACCGCCCAGGCTCACGGGCTTCCCGGTGACGACGGCCGGGGTGTACCCGTTGATGTCGGAGTACGCATCCATGAACCACGCCATGGTCTGCGCGTTGGTGTTGACATCCGGTGCTGGAATGTCACGATACGGACCGAGTACGTGATGAATGTGCTGCGCGAACTTTCGGGTGATCTGCTGAAGGTCCCACTCGGTCAACACGTCCGGGTCCACCGCCACTCCGCCCTTGGCCCCACCAAAGGGCACGTCCACCAACGCGCTCTTCCACGTCATCAGCGATGCCATCGCCCGCATTTCGGGGAGGTTGACCGACGGGTGGTAACGGATGCCTCCCTTGTACGGGCCACGCGCACCGTTGTGCTGCACCCGGTAACCCCGACACAACAGCAGCTCGCCCGACTCACACCGGATCGGTAGCTGCACGTCGAGCTCGCGATACGAGCTGGTCAGCACCTCGAGGAGCCCACCGTGGACCCCGGCCACCTCCGCCCCGCGCCTGACGTACTCGTTGACGGCTGCGTCGACCTTCATGGGCCCCCTTGGCTGACGCCACTGTACTGGAATCCCGATCTGGATTCTCCATGATGCCGATCGACCAGGTTGGCGCCTCAGACGCCACGGGTCCCGCCCCGAGACCGTCAGCGAATCTGCGGCGGTAGGTTGGGCGGCCGCCATCGTTCGAACGTTCCGCGCAGCACACGCGCCAAGGAGTCCACGTGTCCGAGTCCGCCTACCGGCTACCCCGCACCGTCGTCCCCAGCCACTACGCGCTGGAGATCACCCCCAACCTGGTGGCCGCCACCTTCGCCGGCACGGTGGACATCGAGGTTGCCCTCGCCGAGGCGACCGACACGGTGACGCTGCACGCGTTGGACCTGACCATCACCCTGGCCAAGGTGAGCCAGGGCGATGGTCAGGCTGCTGGTCAGGGTGCTGTTACCACCCAAACGGCGGAGGTGACCGACGACGACGAGACCGAGACGGTCACGCTGCGCCTCGCAAACCAGCTGAGCCCAGGCACGGCCACGTTGCACCTCGCCTGGACCGGCGAGATCTCCGACGGCCTGGTGGGGTTCTACCGGTCCACCTACGAGGCGGCGGACGGCACCACCGCAACCCTCGCCGCCACCCAGTTCGAGGCCCCCCATGCCCGGAGGGCGTTTCCGTGCTTCGACGAACCGGACATGAAGGCGTCCTTTGGTGTCTCGCTGGTGACCGACGACGACCACCTCGCCATCTCCAACAGCGCCGAAATCGGGCGGGTTCCGGTGGACGGCGGGCTCGTGCGGGTGAGCTTTGCCGACACGATGGTGATGAGCACCTACCTGGTGGCCTGGGTGGTCGGTCCGCTCGAGGCCACCGAGCCACACCTGGTGGGCACCACCCCCGTGCGCGTGGTTCATCAACCCGGCCAGGCCCACCTCACCGCCTTTGCGTTGGAGGCCGCCGAGCACGCGCTGGAGTACTTCGAGGACTATTACGGCATCGCCTACCCGGGCGACAAGCTCGACCTGGTCGCCCTGCCTGACTTCGCCTTCGGTGCCATGGAAAACCTGGGCTGCGTGACCTTCCGCGAGGTGCTGTTGTTGATCGACCCATCGCGGGCCACCCGGGCCGAGCAGCGACGCCTGGCGGCGGTCGTCAACCACGAACTGGCGCACATGTGGTTCGGCGACCTGGTGACCATGGCCTGGTGGGAGGGCCTGTGGCTCAACGAGGCCTTCGCCACGTTCATGGAGATGCGCTGCACCGACCATTTCCGACCCGAGTGGGAGGTGTGGGCGGAGTTCGGGCTGGAGCGGTCGGCGGCGTTCACGGTGGATGCCCTCAGCACCACCCGACCCATCGAGTTTGAGGTTCACACCCCGGCCGACGCCGAGGGCATGTTCGACGTGCTCACCTACGAAAAGGGCGCCTCGGTGCTGCGCATGCTGGAGCAGTTTCTGGGCGAGGAGACCTTCAGGGACGGCATTCGGCGGTACCTGGCCGACCACGCCTACGCCAACACGGTGACACACGATCTCTGGAGCGCCCTGGAGTCGGCCTCCGATGCTCCGGTCGGGCACATCATGGACGCCTGGATCCTTCGCGGCGGCCACCCGGCACTGAACGTGGCTCGCAGCGGCGACACTCTGGCGCTCACGCAGCGGCGTGCGGTACCCCTCGGCGCCGACGAGGCCGAGGCCCGAACTTGGCCCATCCCCGCGCGGCTCTCGGTGGGCACGCCCGACGGCCGACTGGTGCTGGACCAACTGGTGGAGGCCGACTCGACCATGACGGTGCCGTCCGATGCCCGGTGGGTGATGGGCAATGCGTCGGGAAATGGCTTCTGGCGCACCCACCACGACGGTGAGTTGATGGACAACCTGCTTGCACACCTTGGCGAGTTGGAGCCGATCGAGCGGTACCTGGTGGTGGATGACACGTGGGCAGATCTCCTGGCGGGCCGAGTCGAGGTCTCGCGTGTGGTCGAGGTGTGTGAGGCGATGACAGACGACCGCCATCCGGCGGTGTGGCGGCGTCTCGGCGGCGTGTTCGGCGGCCTTCGTCGGCTCATCGCCAACGACCACCTCGACCAGTTCCAGGCCTGGGTGCGCTCGGTCTCCTTCGTTGCGCTCGAGGATGCGGCCCGGTTGGCACACGACGGCGACGCCGCCGCCCAGGACCTGTACGCCGTGCTGTTTGGGATCGCCGGGGTGACCGGTGCCGATCCGGCCACGCAGCAGGCCGCCCGCGAACTTCTCGCCGCCGACCCCGCCAAGGTGGACGCCAACCTGCTGGCGTCGGCCACCGGGGTGGTGGCGGCCGACGCGTCGGCCGCCGAGCACCGCGACCTCATGGCCCGCTGGCGTGCTGCGGACAACCCGCAGGAGGAGGTGCGCTTTCTCTATGCGCTGGTCGATACACCGTCCCGGGAGGACTTCGAGGCCACGCTCGACCTGGTCACCAACGAGGTGCGAACCCAAAACGCCCCCTACGTCCTGATGCGCGCGTTGAGCCATCCCACGCTGGGTGCGATCGCCTGGCGCTACCTCATCGACCGCTGGGGCGACATCACCGAACGGTTCCCGACCAACGCGCTGCCCCGCATGATCGAGGGCATTCGCTGGCTGACCGACGATGCCGTCGCCGACCCCGACGCCGAGCGAGGGGCTCCGCAGTTCCTCGCTCGGCATCCCCTCGGGTCGGGCGACCAGCTGGTGCAACAGAGCCTGGAGTTGCAGGCGGTGCATCGGGCGCTGGTCGAGCGCTCGCGCCCATCGCTTGGAGGGCTGATCGCACAACGCGTCCCCGGCGGTGCCTGAGTGGGGCCCCGCTTGCCGATCCCAGCGGTTGCAGACACGCTGTCGTGTCTGAACGCGGGATCGGCGGTGAGGCCGAAGGCCCTCATCGAGGTACCCGGAGCGCGGCCGGCGCTGGGCCCGACCGGGCTGAGGCGTGGGCCGCTGGTCTTCGCCGTCGAGGACACGACCGCCCAGCTGACCTGGTTGGGCACGCTGCTCCAGTCCGATCGGGGCCCCGCCGGTGTGCAGCGCTGTGAAACCGATCCCGACGCCACGATCACCGCTCGGGACCTGGGCAGCGGCGATATCCTCGGAGCGCGGCCCTACCTGGACGGCAGCGGATCGATCGAGCTGGCCGGGCTGCCACCGGCGAGCAGCAGCCGGGTCGCCCTCGATGTCGATGGCCGACCGGCCGGGTGCGTGCGGCTGACCACGATGGCGCCCCTCGGCGCCGAGCTCGGCCGGTTCGCCACCCTCTCCGACCTTCACCTGGGCCTCGACGTGTTCGGCCTCCGAGGGAGGATGTTCGAGCCACAACCGACCTCACCGCTCGGCTGCGACCCGCCGCGAGCGGACGCCGGGCCCATTCACCTCCGGGCCGCCTCGGCGGCGCTCGACCAACTGAACGCCTGGGGCGCCGGGCACCTGTTCATCAAGGGTGACCTGGTCGACCGCTCCACCCCGGCCGCGTGGGCATTGGCCGGCCATCTGCTCGACCTCCCGCGGCCGCCGGCGACCGTCATGAGCGGCAACCACGAACAGAACGGCGCCGGCATGATGTCGCCGGTCGACGGAGCGGCAGCGGTCGGCATCGACGCGGTCCACCCGGCCCGTCGGGTGGACCTGCCCGGCCTCAGCGTGCTGTGCGTCGACACGATCCGACCCGGCGCTCACGGTGGCCGGGTGACCGACGAGGTCGGCGCCGCCGCCATCGAGCTGGCCCGCGCCGCCCCCAACCCGGTGATGGTGCTGACCCACCACCCCATCGAGCGCTTCGACCACGCCTGGAGCTACCCGCCCGGTGTGCCCCGTCACCAAGGCGAAGCGCTGCTCCGCCGGTTGGCGGACGTCTGCGAGTTGCTGCTGGTCAGCTCCGGCCACACCCATTCCCATCGCCTCCGCACCGTGGCCGGCGTCGCCACCACCGAGGTCGGCTCGCCCAAGGACTTTCCCGGCGTCTGGGCCGGCTACACGATCGCCGAGGGCGGTGTCCGCCAGGTGTTGCGCCGCGTCGACTCGCCCCAGGTAAACCGTTGGCTCGACCACACCCGGCACGCGGTCGGCGGTGTCTGGGGCCGGTGGTCGGTCGGCCGCCTGGCAGATCGAAGCCTGCAGGTCCGCAGGGTTGGGAGCTGATCGACCGCCGCCGGGGTCCCCAGGGCGCCGGCACTCAGCCGGCGGTGGCCAACGCCAGCACGAGGCCGACCTGCCCCAGGTGGTAGGTCACCATCACCAACACCCGGCTGTGGGGGAAGTCCCGCAGAAAGCGGGTCCAGCCGATCACCGAATCGGACAGGCCAAACAACAACGCGCCGACAATTCCAACCACGATGCCCGTGCCAAACGACGTGGCGATCATCACAGCGATCACCGCCACGTAGGCCATCACCGGCGCGAACAGGCGCCGGTCGGTCGCCTTCGCGCCGATGACAACCCGTCGGCCGACGGTGGCGATCACCACCAGGGCGACCGCCGCACCGACGGCGAGCGCCCCACCGGAGACACCGAGGATGATCATGCCGACCACGTACAGCAGGTGGGCCACCAGAAACGAGCCCAGCCCGGCGACGAACGCCGGCTCCGGGTCCATGGCGGTCTCGGGCAGCATGAGGAACACGTCGCCGGCCAGGGAGGCGACGATCGCCGCCAGATACCACCATCGAAGCTGGCCGTCGGGCAGGTCGAGGGCCAGAACGACGGCCCCCAGCGCCACCATCGTGGCCGGCTTCAGCGCGTACTCGGCGGGTCGTCGGTCGGCGGCGACCGCAACCCAATCTGCCAGCGCGATCAGCAGGGTCAGGCACAACAGGCCCCAGGCGGCTCCGGTCATCGTGTCATTGCGTCGACTCGGCGGCGAGGAGGTCGACGAGCGCCAACCCATCGGGTCCGTCCATGCGCATCCGGATGCGCATCACCTTCGGGTTGCGGTTGTAGCCCATCACCGACTTCACGGTTGTGCCGTCGTGGGTCACGCCGACCCAGGCCCGGTCCTCGGGGGTGCCATCGATCCACGTGAGCGCATCGTCGGGGCTGACGCGGCCGGCCAGCTGGAACTTGGCGCCGAACTGGTTGGACCACATCCACGGCACCGGCGTGTACGGCTCGGCGTCGTCGCCGGCCATCAGCCGGGCGCCGACGTAGCGCCCCATCTCGATGGCGTTGTCCCAATGTTCCACGCGCACGAACCCGCCTGCGCCACGATGCCACCACCGGGCGAGATCCCCAACCACGGCAACCCCCGGCGCCGCCATGGCGGTGGCGTCGGCGAGCACGCCGTCGTCAAGATCGATGCCCGGGGTGTCGCTCAGCCAACCGCTGGCGGGAGCGGCGCCGACGGCGACGAGCACCAGGTCGGCGGCCAGCGTCGTGCCATCGCTCAGGAGGGCGCCGGCCACCGGCGCATCGCCGTCGCCTCCGGCTGCGCCCTCGACGCCCGGGCCGAGCAGCGCCTCGACCGAGGTGTCGGTGCGCAGGTCGACGCCTGCGTCGACCGCAGCGGCGGCCAGCGCCATGCCGATCGCGGGCGGCAGCACCCGGCTGGCCGGGGTGGCGAAGGCCTCGACCACCGTCACCGGAAGGCCGAGCTCCCGTGCCGAACCGGCCACCTCCAAGCCGATGAAACCGGCACCGACGATCAGGACCCGCTGCGGGGTGGCGGCCAGGCCGGCCCGCAGCGCCGCTGCGTCGGCGCCGGTCCGCAGCAGGTGGACGCCCGGGCGGTCGATGCCCGGGATCGGTGGCCGACGGGCGGCCGAACCGGTGGCCAGCACCACCGCATCGGCGGAGACGGTTTCGTGATCATCGAGCGTCAGGGTGCGGGTGGCCACATCCAGGCGGACTGCGCGCCGCCCGAAGCGCAGGTCGACACCAAGCTCGTCCAGCGTGGCGCTCCCGGGTTGGCGGGCGCGTTCCAGCGGCCATTCGCCGGTGAGCACCTGCTTCGAGAGCGGCGGTCGATCCGGGGGCAGCTCGGCCTCCGCTTCGACCATGACGATCTCGCCGTCGAAGCCGTGACCTCTCAGCCCGGACGCGGTCGACATGCCCCCGATGGACGCACCGACGATCGCCACCCGGGCAAGGTCCCCTCCGGAGACGGCCGGGGTGACCGGCCGGGGCTCATCCAACAACGCTCTCCAGGCTGTGAGCGATGTCGACAACAACCCCGCGGCGTTCAGCCCTCAAGGCTGATGGCCTGCTTGGGGCAGCGCCTGACCGCCTCTTCCATCTTGGAGCGCAGCTCCTCGGGCGGGTTCTCGTCGAGCACGTAGAGGAAGTCGTCGTCGCGCACTTCGAACACCTGGGGAGCGATGGCCATGCACACCGCGTTCGACTCGCACAGGTCGTAATCAACAACCACCTTCATGGGCGCTCCTCCCGGACGGATAGCGATCGCCGGACGATTCCGACGCTCCGTGTGCCCCATGATACCCACTGCGCCGGTCAGGCCGGGCCTCGCAGCGGCGAGGCGGCGCAGGCCGCGGTCGGCGGCCCTCGACGTTGAGCGCGGTCAGCGCACACGTCGCCAGGGTCCGCCCGGGCTGCGTCGGGAAGCGGTTTGGGTGCGGGTCACCCCGTGGTCCGAGATCACACGGATCGGCCCGTAACTGCGGCCCAGGTCGGAGACCTCGCTCCGCTCCACCGTGATCGTCAACTCGCCCTCACGCACCATCCGACCGAGCGTCGCCACCGCCCGGTGCGGCGCCGGGTGCCCCTGGTTGAACTCGTTGAGCGCCGCCCGGGTTTGGGCGTCGTCGGCAGCCAACGTGGCCTCGAAGCGCACGACCTCATCGCCCCCCGGATCGACCGCCGGGGCCCCGGTGCCGATGCCCAACCCGCCGAACAGCGCTGCGGCGCCGGCGCCGGTCGTCTCGACCGACCAGGTGCCCTCGGTGATGCCCTCGGCCCCGATCGTGGTCGAGATCGTGCTTTCACCGGACAGGTCGATCCCCAGGTCGCCGATGGCCTGCGCGGTTGCGCCGGCGCTCACGGTGGTCGACGTCACCCAGGTGTCGGTGGTCGGGTGGTAGGCCGCTCCACGGGCGATCTCGGCGTCGATGCCAAACCGGTCGACCGCGCCGGTTGCCCACGTGTCCAAGGAACCTCCGGCGGAGCCATCGATCGCGGTCGGCTGATGGGCGATCAGCACTCCGGCGGCATCGCTGGACACGTCGTCGACGATCGCCTTGCCGCCACCGACGAGCACGGCCGGGAGCGACAAACCCGCTGCGACCGCCCACCGGGGTGGCGCCCCCATGTCGGCCAGTGCGTCACCGTCGGGCATGAGGGCGTCGGACATCTGGGTCACGAAGCTCCGGGCGGTGGCCTCGTCGGCGAAGGACACCATCACCTCGTTCGATCCGGTCAGCCCAACACCGGCACCGGCGCCGGCCTCGCCGAGCAGGGCACCGATGCGCTGGTCGGTGTGCACGCGCACCTTGGCCGAACCGTCGTCCAACACGGTGAGCGTCAACGTGGCCTCAGCGCGCGCGTCGACCGGCGACGCTCCGGCCTCGACGCCGAGCGTGTGGGTCTCGGTCAGCACGTTCAACGGCGTGGTCTCGCCACCGGCCGCCCCGGCGTGTCCGCCGACCGACGGATCGGTTCGCACCTCGCCGACGCGCTCCCCCGGGCCGGCCTGGGCGTCGCCCGATGCCTGACGCTGCTCGAGTGCCTGGGATTCCAGCCGATCGGCCAGGGATCGGAGCTCGCCACCGGCGCGGTCCAACTCCCGCCGCACGCCGGCGTCAAAAGCCGTTTGAAGGTATCGGGCGTCGGGCCCGCTCCACGCGACCGACGCCAGACGACGACGCAAGCGCACGTCGGCACCGTCCAGCGACGCACCGCCGGCGCGCATGGCAACGGCCAGCCGTTCCAAAGCCTCGGGGTCGGCACCCAGCGCATCGCTCGTCGGCACCCCCTCACTGTGAACCGGTATCCGCCCCACGACACCGGGTCTCGCACCCCGGTCCGTCCGTCGGGTGCGCTGCGCCCGGACACCACCAAACTCCGAAGAGCCACAGCGGCGGTTTGTCGACCGGACCATCGGGGTAATCGCCATGTACAACCATCGAGGAGCGAGCGGATGACCGAGCGGATCGAATCGATCGAGGATCTTCAGGACAAACTGAGCGGCAGGCAGGTGGCCATGGTGACCACGCGAGACGAACATGGCCACCTGTCGTCGCGTCCGGTCACCTTGCAACGCATCGACGACGACGGGGCGCTGTGGTTTCTGGTCAACCGTCATGCGTCGTGGGTGACGCCGTCGGACGGGTCGCCGGTGAACGCCTCGTTTACCGGCGAGCGGGGGCTGTGGGTGTCGTGCTCGGGCCGCCTTTCCTTGGATGGCTCCAAGGAGCGACTCGACGGGATGCTCGATGCGATGAGCGAGACCTTTTTCGAGGAGGACGGCGAGCCGATTGCGATGCGGATCGAAGCGCGCCAGATCGAATGGTGGTCCGCCCCCAACGCTGCGGTGCAGGTGCTCGACCTCGTCCGGGCCAAGGTGAGCGACAGCGCGCCCAAGGCCGGAGAATCGGGCACGCTGAACGTCGGTTGACCGTCGCTCGGATGGCCGCTGCGCGAGGGTGGCTTGATGCTGCGGGAAGCAAAACTGGCGCAGGCCTTCATCGAGGTGTCCGACACGCTCGTCGACGATTTTGGGGTCACCGACCTGCTCACGCTGGTTGCGGATCCGACGGTCAGCGAGCGCTCGTCGCTCGTCACGGCGATTCCCCGTCACAACGACGATGCGGTCTCGCACGGCCAGTTAGGCAATTTCTCACGCCCTCTGTCACACTTGTCGCACGTCACGTTTGTCCGGGGGGACACTGAGAGAGACCCGGTTCGATTTCGAACCGGGTCTTTCCGCGTCGCTCTAAGGTTTGGCCATCCGCCTCCCCGAGCGAAGGGCAGCCCCCGATGAGCGAACCCAGCGACCGTCCATGGCTCGAACGAGATCGACGCCCCCCAGGGGTCAGCGACCAGACTGTGGAGGCGGTCGGCAAGTTCGACGAGGCCCTCGAGTGGATCGAGCGGGCCAGGGGCCACCTCTACGACTTTCATCAGATGATGGGCCACGCCGACGCGCTGATCGGCGAAGCCGCCGACCAGCTTCGCGACGCCGGCCACCCGGACCAGGCCCAGCGCATCGAGACCGAACTCGTCGGCCGCAACGCCCTCGAAGGCCGCTGGTCGTTTCAGATCGTCGAGGAGTACGACGCGATCTACTGGTCGGTCGTCCGCGCCGCCTCCGACGAGCTGCGTAAACAGCTCGTCGGAGGACGACACCACGTCTTCGAGTCCGAGATGAAAGAGGATCGCCGAACCCACGGTGCCCGCTTCCACGAGCAGCGCCCCGACGACGTCTGACGGGGCTACCGGAGGTTGCCCACCGGAGGTTGCCCACCGGTGGTTGCCTACTGGTGGCTGAAGCGGGCCTCGGCCTCTCGCTCGAGGTCGAGGTAGGGCTCGCCGCTGACGTCGACCGCAACGCGGTGGATCGTGCCGCCGGTGAACTTCCACGGTGAGCTGCCGGAGTAGTCGTCGGTGACCGGGTGGCCGCTGTCCCGACCGACGCACAGCCCTTCGCCGGCGATCATGTAGTTGCCGGGCTGAAGCTTGATGTCGCCCTCGCCGACCTTCTCGTCGCCGTGGAACAGCGAGAGCGTCCCGGAAGCTACGCCGGGCGGGTCCTCGCCGGTCTTTTCGAATGCGGCGGACAGGATGAGGTTGGTCCCGGTCGGGAGGTCGACGGTCGAAGCAATCTTCTGCTCGAACATGCCGACGAAGCTGTTGACGTAGTGCAGCCGGTTGTCCTTGACGTAGAGGCTGTGCCCACCGAACCGGGAACCCTGCGCGCACAGGACACCCTCGGCGCCGGGACCTGGGATATCGACCAGGGCGGCCATGGCGAACGAGCGGTTGCGGATGCTGACCGCCTGGCTTTCGGGTACCTCGGCGCAGTCCGGGAAGTACACGTAGCGATCGCGTGGCGGGGTGAGTTGCGGGCGCGGTGTGGTGAGAATCTCGAGAGCGCTTCGGTCATCGAGCGGAAACGCCTGGTTGGCGCCCGCCTCGGCGAACCAGATCCCGATCAGCTCGCGGAGCTTGTCGGGGTGCTCGTCGGCGA
This sequence comes from Candidatus Microthrix parvicella Bio17-1, assembly GCF_000299415.1. NCBI lineage: Bacteria > Bacillati > Actinomycetota > Acidimicrobiia > Acidimicrobiales > Microthrixaceae > Candidatus Neomicrothrix > Candidatus Neomicrothrix parvicella. Next base: position 177,926 of record NZ_AMPG01000003.1, on the reverse strand, counting down.
GGTTGTTGACCTCCGAGCGGTCCACATCGGTGTGGTACAGCTCCCACTCGTCGTCGTTGAAGTTGCCCCATCCGCTGATGGTCGGGTGGGTGGTGACGGCCTTCCAACCGTCGTGCCAGATGCCGCGGGACCCGAGCATGGAATAAAACTGCGTCGTACGCTCCCCGGCGGCTGATTCGTCGTCGAAGCTGTAGCGCATGCTCACGCCGTCGAAGTGGCTCTGCGTGGTGCCCTTGATCGACGACGGCGCGGTCACCCCGAGGGCGTCAAGCACGGTGGGAACCAAGTCGATGGCGTGGTGGTACTGGGTTCGCAGCTCACCGCGGGCCTCCATGCCGGCGGGCCAGGAGACGATGCACGGGTCGGCCGTGCCGCCCTCGAACTCGTAGCGCTTCCACATCTTGAACGGCGTGTTGAAGGCCATGGCCCAACCGTTGGGGTAGTGGTTGTAGGTCTTGGGTCCGCCGAGCTCGTCGATCATGGCCAGGTTGGCGTCGATGTCGTCGGGGATGCCGTTCATGAACATCATCTCGTTGACCGAGCCGTCGGGGCCGCCCTCGCCGCTGGCGCCGTTGTCGGAGACCAGCATGATCAGGGTGTTGTCCCGCTCGCCGATGAACTCGAGGAAGTCGAGCAACCGGCCGATCTGATGGTCGGCGTGGGCGAGGAACCCGGCGTAGACCTCGGCCATGCGGGCGAACAGTTGTTGCTCCTCCGGCGACAACGAGTCCCACGGGCGGGTGACGTCGACCGGAGAGAAGGGCTGCCCGTCGGGACCCTGCCGCGTCTCGGAGGTGCCGATCGGGTTGATCGGCGGCAGCACGGTGTCCTCAGGGACGATGCCCATCTCCTTCTGGCGGGCCAGGGTCTGCTCGCGCATCTCCTCGTAGCCCATGTCGAACTGGCCCTTGAACTTGTCGATCCACTCCTTGGGGGCGTGGTGCGGGGCGTGGCAGGCGCCGGGTGAGTAGTAGAGGAAGAACGGCTTCTCCGGGGCGACGGCCTTGGCGTCGCGGACGAACTCGATCGCCTTGTCGGTGATGTCGACGCTGAAGTGGTAGCCGTCCTCGGGCAGCGACGGCTGGTCCACCGCGTGGTTGTCGTAGACCAGCTCGGGATACCACTGGCTGGTCTCGGCCCCGAGGAACCCGTACCAGCGCTCGAAGCCCCGACCGCTCGGCCAGTTGCGCCGCGTCGATGCCAGGTTCATCTCGTCGGTGGGGCACAGGTGCCACTTGCCCACCATGTAGGTGTTCCAACCCAGCTCGCCGAGGATCTCCGACAGCATCCCGTTCTCGGGCGGGATCGTGCCGCTGGCGGTGGGGAACCCCACCGCAGCCTCGGTGATGCACGCCATCGAGTTGCGGGTGTGGTTGCGCCCGGTCAGCAGGCACGAGCGCGTCGGCGAGCACAGCGCCGTGGTATGGAACTGCGTGTAGCGCACGCCATCGTCGGCGATGCGATCGATGTTGGGCGTCGCGATGGGCCCGCCGTATCCGCTTAACGCCGAAAAGCCCACGTCGTCCAGCGTGATGTAGATGACGTTGGGCGAACCCTCCGGGGCCTTGGGCGGCTCGAACGGCGTCCAGTCCGGTTCGGAATCCCGGATGTCCATTTCGATTTTCCCGGCAAATGGTTCGGTCATGGTTGCTCCTGGTTGTAGATCGTGTCCCAGTCGGTGGCCATGTCGACGACCGACCAGTCGTGCTCCGCTGCTCCGGCCAACACGGCTTCGGTGCCGGACCCGAGCAGCGGGTCGACGTCGTAGGCGTACTCGCGCTCGCCGTCGGTGTGGTGAACGACGAGGCCGAACGAGCGATGCGGGCTGCCGTCGGTCCACTGCAGCATGGGCAGGTCCCCGTCGGTGTTGCCGGCGGCGAAGATCGGGCGTCGGCCAACGTGCTGGTGAATCGAGATCGGTTTCTGCGGCCCGTCGTCGAGTACGGCGAGGTCGGCGCCCTTCATCAGACGCGGTTTGCCGTCGTCGGCCAACTCAAAGGTCACCGTCCCGGTGCTGCCGATGATCTGGTGCTGATCGATGCCGAACACCTCCGGCGCCCAACCCCGCATGAAGTCGACGCCACCGCCCGAGAAGATCCAGCATGAGAAGCCATTGGCTTTGAGGTAGGCGAGGAGCTCGAGCATCGGCTGGTAGACGAGCGAGGTGTAGAGGCGTTCGAACCGGGCATGGGTCGAGCTGGCCGCCCACTCCTGGACCACCGCTTCGAAGTCGTCGGTGCTGATGGAACCGTGGGTCAGCTTGACCAGCTCGAGCACAGCGGGGAGCCCCCCGGCCTTCAGCTCCTCCATCGTGGCGGCCTTACCCAGTGCCGCCGCCCGGTCGAAAGCGAACGCCAGTTGGGTGTACAGCGGCATCTCGGTCGAGAGCGTGCCGTCGTTGTCGAACACCGCAACACGGTCGACCTCCGCCACGTAGTCCGGCGACCCGTCGTCGGTCACCGCAGTGACGAACTCGACAACAGCCTCCTTGGTGGGACCGGGGCGCCAGCTGGGGAGAGAATCTGTACTCATCCTCGCAAACCTACTGACGGTCGGCCCCACGGTCGGCCACTTCCCGGCTGCCTTCTCGAAATCACCCGCAGCGGGTGATGATGGATATCGCTCTGCCGGGTGAGGGTGACCTCCACCGCATCCCGGCGAACAACGTCACCCGGGCACCTCAACGAAGAGGCCGACCGTGGCCACAGCTGTCAACAAGCGAGTCCTGTTCGTCTCCTACACGTACACCCAGCAGGCGCGTCGAGTGACCGAGGCCATGACCGACACGTTGGAGGCCGGCGGCTGCGACGTCACGACCGCGAAGATCGAGCTGACCGACAAGCGCTGGGCGAAGAACTTCTCGAAGTTCCCGATGAACAACGGGTTCACCGATGTGCTGAGGATGCTTCCTGCACAGATGCGCAAGGCGACCCGCGAGATCAAGGTCCCAAACGTCGTGACGACCGGCCATTTCGGCCTCGTCATCATCGGTTCGCCGACGTGGTGGCTGACGACCAGCATCCCGATCCGGTCGTTTCTCAGATCGCCGGCTGCGGACACGGCGCTCACCGACGCGGCATTCTCGTCGTTCGTCGCATGTCGCCGCTCTTGGGGATTCAACCACCGGACGGTGCAGCGCTTGGGCCGCGAGCGAGGCTGGGCCTCTTCGATGCTGGTCCTCTTCGATGCTGGTCCTATTCGATGCGGAGACCGGAGATGGCCCGGGCGATCACCAGCTGTTGGATCTGCTCGGTGCCTTCGAAGATGTCAAAGATCTTCGCATCGCGGTGCATGCGCTCCACGGGGTACTCCCGGGTGTAGCCGTAGCCGCCCAGAATCTGGATGGCCCGCTCGGTGACCCACACGGCGGTGCGACCGGCCTTGAGCTTGGACTGGCTGCCCTCGGCGTTGACGTACTCGCCGTTGCGTGACAGCCAGGCCGCACGCCACACCAACAGGCGGGACGCATCGATCTCGGTGATCATGTCAGACAACATGAACGCAATCGCCTGGTTCTCGATGATCGCCTTGCCGAACGCCTTGCGCTCCTGGGCGTACTCAAGGGCGTACTCGTAGGCGGCACGAGCCACGCCAACCGCCTGGGCGGCGACGGCGGGACGGGTGGCCTCGAAGGTGGCCATCGCCGGTTGCTTACCGGATGGCTTGGGCTGTGGGTTGGTCTTGGCCTCACGGGCCCGAGCCAACTTCTCGTCCAGCTTCTCTTTGCCGCCCAGCAGGCACGAGCCCGGGATACGCACGTCGTCCAGCACCACCTCGGCGGTGTGGCTGGCCCTGATGCCGTGCTTCTTGTACTTCTGGCCCTGGCTGAGCCCGGGGGTGTCGGGCGGGACGATGAAGCTGGCCTGGCCCCGGCTGCGCAACTCGGGGTCGACGGTGGCGACCACCACGTGGATGGCGGCGATGCCACCGTTGGTAATCCAGGCCTTGGTGCCGTTGAGCACCCACTCGTCGGTGGCCTCGTCGTACTTGGCGCTCGTCCGCAGCGACGAGACGTCGGAGCCTGCGTCGGGCTCGGACACGCAGAAGGCGCCCAGCGCAATCTTCTCGGGGGTGCCATAGCACTGGGGCACCCACTCCATCACCTGCTCAGGGGTACCGATACCGGCGATACCGGCTGCCGCCAGGCCTGAGCCGAAGATCGACAGGCCGATGCCTGCGTCGCCCCAGAACAGCTCTTCGAGCGCAATCGGCATGGTGAGCCCGGAGGGGTCGCCCATCATCGCCTGAGCCATGAAGTCGAAGGAGTACAGCCCGATCTTGGCCGCCTCCTCAACGATCGGCCACGGGAACTCCTCCCGTTCGTCCCACTCTTCGGCGGCGGGACGAACGACGTCCTTCGCGAAGGTGTGGATCCAGTCGCGCAGCTGCACCTGGTCGTCGTTGAGGGCGAGGGAGAACTCGGCCATGGGTGGTACCTCCGGGTGGACGCGTCGGCGATCCGACACGGGATGGCGTTGGTCGGCTTCCTAAGTTACCCGCCGGTAACCAGCGCTCCAAACCCCCCTACCGTCAGCGTCGACAACCTGGTGCGGGCGAGCGGCCCGGCCAATGCCCGCCGCAGCGCCGCTCAGTGCCGCACGGCCCGCAGCGAGGCGACACGGCTCACCCGGGAAGCGTGACCCAGCGGGGCCCTTCGGCACACAGCGTCTCGATGTCATCGGGGTCGGTCGGAACGGCGCCGGTCAGCACCTCGCAGCCTTCGGTGGTCACCGCCACGTCGTCCTCGATGCGTATCCCGATGCCCAGAAACTCCTCGGGGATCGTGTGCACCAGGTCGGGCGCAGCGGCCAACTCGGCGTCCTCCGCCACCTTGGCCGCCTCGGCCCCCAATTCCACCCGACGGCGGGCCCACGCATCCCGGTCGTGGGGATGCAGCTTGAAGGTGACCTCACCCTTGGTGGGCGCCACATAAATGCCGGGCTCGACGGTGAGCACCATCGTTTCGGCAAGATATCGGTGGGCCTCGCCATCGCGGTACGACCCGGCATCGTGCACGTCGAGCCCCAGCCAGTGGCTGGTGCCGTGCATGAAGAACTCGGCGTCCAGGCCCATGCTCAGCACGTCGTTCACGCTCACTTGCGCCGGGATCAGCCTCAGGTCCACCAGCCCTTCAGCAATGACCGTCCGGGCGGCGTCGTGAGGTGCGCGGATGGTTGCGCCAGGTCGTACCGCCGCGAGGGCGGCGTGCTGCGCGGCCAGCGCCACTTCGTACACCGCCCGCTGCGGGCCGGTGAATCGACCGTTGACGGGGAAGGTGCGGGTGATGTCGGCGGAGGCCATGTCCATCTCACAGCCTGCGTCAATCAGCACCAGGTCGCCGTCGGCGAGCACGTCGGCGTTCTCGGTGTAATGCAACACGCAGGCATTGGCGCCACCCGCCACAATCGACGGGTACCCGTTGCGGGGCGATCCGTGGGCTCGCCAGACCCACTCCATCGCGCCTTGCAATTGGCGTTCGGTCACCCCGGGGCGAGCGAGGCGCATGGCCTCGCGGTGTCCCTCGGCGGCCAACAACCCGGAGCGCCGCAGCGAGGCGAGGTCGGAGGCGTCCTTGTGCAACCGCAGGTCGTCCAGCATGGGCGTGGGATCCTCCACCACCGTTGGGGTGACGTCGCCCAGACGGTCACGCAGGTTGCGACCGCCGACGATCAGGCCGCCGACCACCGAGTCCAGCCGTTCGCCCATGCGGTACAGCAGCCGGGACCGGCCGACCGCAAGTTGGGGGAGGCGTTCGGCCAGGTCGCCGACCGGATGGGCGGAGTCGGCGCCAAAGCGAGCCATGGCACCCTCGACCCCGGCCCGATACCCGTCCCAGGTTTCGCGCTCGGGGTCTCGGGGCCGAACGAACAACTGGTAGTCGCCCTCCGGGTGCCCGGGCACCAGCACGAGCACCGCGTCGGGCTCCGCGAAGCCGGTCAACCACCAGAATTGGCTCGCCTGGCGAAACTCGTGATCGACGTCGTGGTTGCGTGGCGTCTCAACCCCGGCGGGCACCACCAGCACGGCGTCGCCACCCACGACCTGGGCCACCTGGTGTCGCCGCGCCGCAAACACCTCCGGGCCGGGAGCGTCTCCCGGCAGTGACACGGCGGCGCTGACGGCTGAGCTGTTCATGGCGCCCAGTTTGCCCCGGCGCCACCGAGAGGTGTGGAGGTGTGCCGGTGAAACTCACCGGCACACCTCCACACCCGGCCTGCCCGCCCCCGGACCCAGTCCGGCGGGCAGCACCAGCCGGGCGCACTGAAGCGAGCAAGGCAGGCGCTGGTACCTTGGCGGGCCTATGACCGACGCCCCCCGACGCCGATCGGCCCCCGTTGTCCCTCCCAAAGCGGCCCTCGAGGGCCTGGAGCAGAAGTGGGGTGAGCGCTGGGAGACCGACGGCACCTACCGCTTCGATGCTGATGCGCCCGCCGACGACGTGTTCTCGATCGACACCCCTCCGCCAACCGTGTCCGGGTCGCTGCACGTCGGCCACGTGTTCAGCTACACCCACACCGACTGCGTCGCCCGGTACCAGCGGATGACCGGCCGCGAGGTGTTCTACCCGATGGGTTGGGACGACAACGGCGTGCCCACCGAGCGCAGGGTGGAGAACTACTACGGGGTGCGCTGCGACCCGACGGTGGCCTACGACCCGGGCTTCACGCCGCCCGAGAAGACGCCCAAGAACCGTCGCGACTTTGTGCCCATCGGCCGCCGCAACTTCATCGAACTGTGCGTGCAGCTCACCGGCGAGGACGAACTGGTCTTCGAAGAGTTGTGGCGCCGCCTCGGCCTCTCGGTGGACTGGAACCAGACCTACACCACCATCGACGAGCGCAGCCGCCGGGTCAGCCAGCGGGCCTTCCTCGACAACCTGGCCCGGGGCGAGGCCTACCAGGCGGATGCTCCGTCGATGTGGGACATCACGTTCCGCATGGCGGTGTCCCAGGCCGAGTTGGAGGACCGCCCCCGACCTGGCGCCTACCACGACCTGGCGTTCCACCTGCCTGACGGCGCGGGAGACATTGTGGTCAGCACCACCCGCCCCGAGTTGGTCGTCAGCTGCGTGGCGTTGGTTGCTCACCCCGACGACGAGCGCTACCAGCCCCTGTTCGGCTCCGTGGTGACCAGCCCGCTCTTCGGCGTCGAGGTGCCGGTGCTGGCCCACCGCCTGGCCGACCCTGAGAAGGGCACCGGCGCTGCGATGATCTGCACGTTCGGCGACCTGAACGACGTCATCTGGTGGCGCGAACTCGACCTGCCCGCCAGGGCGGTCATCGGCCGCGACGGCCGCTTTGCCTCCGACACCCCCGACTGGCTTTCCAGCGACGCCGCCCGCGGGGTCTACGACGGCCTGGCCGGGCTCGGCGTCAAGGCCGCCCAACGCGCCACCGTTGAACTGCTGGAGGCATCCGGCGAGCTGTTGGGTGAGCCGAAGCTCATCGAGCACCCGGTGAAGTTCTACGAAAAGGGTGAGGCACCGCTGGAGATCGTGCAGAGTCGCCAGTGGTACATCCGCAATGGTGGCCGTGACGCCGCAATCCGCGACCAGCTGATCGCACGCGGCGACGAAGTCACCTGGCATCCCGCCTACATGCAGGCCAGATACACCAACTGGATCGAGGGGCTCACCGGCGACTGGCTGGTCTCCCGCCAGCGCTACTTCGGAGTCCCCATCCCCGTGTGGTACCCGGTGGGCGAGGACGGCGAGATCGACTACAGCTCGCCCCTCACCCCCAATACCGAGTCACTGCCGATCGACCCGCAGAGCGAGGCGCCGGTCGGCTTCGACGAGGCGCAGCGAGGCCAACCCGGCGGATTCGTGGGCGACCCCGACATCATGGACACGTGGGCCACCTCGTCGCTCACCCCCCAGATCGCCGGGGGTTGGGATCACGACCCGGAGCTGTGGGCCAAGGTGTTCCCAATGGATCTGCGCCCGCAGGCCCACGACATCATCCGCACCTGGTTGTTCTCCACCATGGTGCGCAGTCATCTGGCCGAGGACACGGCGCCGTGGCGCCACGCCGCCCTCTCCGGCTGGATCCTGGACCCGGACCGCAAGAAGATGTCGAAGTCCAAGGGCAACGTGGTGGTGCCCACCGCCATGTTGGAGGCCCACGGCTCCGACGCGGTTCGCTACTGGGCGGCCAACGGGCGACCGGGCACCGACACCGCGTTCGACGAGACACAGATGAAGGTGGGCCGACGGCTGGCCCTCAAGGTGCTGAACGCCAGTCGTTTCGTGCTGGGCTTCGGCCAACAACGCGATTCAGAGGGTTCGGCCGACGGTCAGTCCAGCGCCGACGCAGCCGTGCTCCATCTGGGGCCAGAGGCCGTGACCCATGCGATCGACCGGGCGATGCTGGCCGAGGTGGCCGCGCTCGTCGAGGCGGCCACCGAGGCGTTCGACCAGTTTGATTACGCCCGGGCGCTGGAACGAACCGAGGCGTTCTTCTGGCGCTTCACCGACGTGCATCTCGAGCTGGTGAAGAGCCGTGCCTACCGGGACGATGCTGGTGCCGGGTCCGCCCGGGCCTCGCTGCAGCTGGCCTTGTCGGCCCTCCTGCGGCTGTTTGCGCCACACCTCCCCTTCGCCACCGAGGAGGTGTGGAGCTGGTGGATGGAGGGATCGATCCACCGGGCCCCGTGGCCCAACGTGGCGGAGTTCGGTGACGCGATCGGGGGCGCCGACCCCGAGTTGGCGGGCTTGGCGGCACAGGTGCTGCAGGAGGTGCGCCGCACCAAGACCGAAGCTCGTACAGGCATGCGCACCCCGGTGCGACTTCTGCAGATCACCGCTTCGGCCGACGACGCCGAGCGTCTCGAACTGGTTCGCGACGACCTGACCGATGCGGGGGTCATCGAAGACCTGACGATCGCGGTCGAGGCCGACCAGCCTCAGCTCGTCGCCCACGCGGAACTTGTGGTTGACAAACCGCATTGACCGAGGATGCAGGTTCAGGTGTCAGTCCCAGAGGGCGGATTCACCATCACCAGAACCGCGGCCCGAATTGCGGCGACCTCCCTTGACGGAACTCGCGTTTCGCGGGGGTTCCGGTCGGCGATTGGGGCCGCTACCCGACAGGTCTCGCACCGGGTTGGCCCGGCTGGGACGGGCTTCGGCATCACCTGTCGGACCCGGAACCGTGGCGCTGCCCGCCGGCAAGGAGCCACCTCCAGCCCGGTTTCCGGGCTCGTACGGCGCCGCCAGCACTGCTGTGGGGTCGCCATCGTCCGGGTCGAACCCGCGGGGGTCGCCGTCGTCCGGGTCGAACCCGCGGGGGTCGTCGCCATCATGACCCCCGTCTCCGCCGCCGTCATGACCCCCGCCACCGTCACCGTCACCACTGCCGTCACCGTCATCACGTGGAGGTGGCAGCCGGTACACGCCATCCAAACCGGCGATGCCCAGTTCGGCATGCAGGTCCTCCGGTGTTTTCACCTTGCCCTGCCGCTCGCTCACCATGTACACCAACACGCGCATCATCGTCCCGGGATGCGAGAGGTCCTTCATCTCCTTAAACGGTGATGCCTCGTTCGCGGACTCGATGCGCACCCGCCCGATGTTCTGGATGCGCTCTGTCCAGCCCTGGATATAGGACATGTCGGTGACCTTGGCCCATGGAATCCACTGGTGGGAGCGATTGATCACCCCGGACAGGTAGATCATGCGGGTACCGGTGACCACATAGCGGGTGTAATGAAACTGCACCGCTGCCTTCAACAGCACACCAGAGGCGAGGATGGCCACCACAAACATCGTCAGCTTTAACCCGGTGCCGGGTAAACCGATCGCGAGAAGGAGAGAAAGAGCCAACACAACGACCCAAGGAAACTTGCGCACGACCAACGCAATAGTGGCCGGGCCGTCCACCATGAAGATCTTCTCGTTGGGCAGCAGCCGGTCGTAGATGATCTCGTCGATCGTGGACGCGCCGACCAGCCGTTGCACCCACTGTACAAGTCGTCCGATCACAGCGTGGCGACCCCCGTCCCTGCGCGGTGGAAAGTCAGTCTGTCAACCCACCCAAGAAGGTGGCGATCGTGTTGGCCAACCGCTCGAGGAAGCGGCCGATTGCACCCATGACGTCGCCAAGAAACTCGGCGGAACCCGACGGGGACTTCCAGATCAAAATCAACACGATGCCGACGATGATCCCAAGTGGGAGAGCCTGCTGTGCCTTCATGTGAATACCTCATTCAGCCACTGGACCGCGCGCCACGGCCCAAGACTCCGCCCGCAGACATCGTACGACAGCGGCGTGACCAAGACGGGGACCCCACTATTGGACGGGTCGGATGGGTGCGCCGGTGGAGTGCGGCAGCACAATCCCAGCCTCCAACAGCCGACCTCGGAGTCGGCTCCGCAGCTCGCGTTCCACCGCCCACTGGGACGCCGGCTCGGTGTCGACAACCAGCCGCACGGTGGTGCCAAGACCATCGAGCGCCTGCACGCCCAACAGGGTTGGTGCCCCCAACAACCTGCTGCCCCAGATCTCATCCTCGACCAGCTCGCTCCCCACCGACCCAACCACCTCCTCCACCTTGGTGAGGTCTGCATCGTTGGCGACGGTCACATCGATCAGCGCACGGCTGAAGCGTTGCGATTTGTTGCCGGCCCGAACAATCTCACCATTGGGCACGTGCCACACGGTGCCCGCCACGTCGCGTAGGCGGGTGGAGCGAAGCGTGACGCGCTCCACCGTGCCGACGGCCGGGCCAACATCCACCACGTCGCCCACGCCGTACTGATCCTCGATCAGCACAAACAGGCCCGCCAGCAGGTCCCGCACCAACGACTGGGCACCAAACCCCAGCGCCACTCCGGCCACCCCGGCGCCCGCCAACAGCGGACCCAGGTTGATGTTGAGTTCACCGAGGATCATCAAGGTGGCGATGATCACCACCACCGCCGAGGTCAGCGAGCCCAACACATCGGTCACCGTTCGGGCTCGGGCGTCGGCCCGGTTGGCCGCAACCACGGCCCCGTCACGCTCCGACCGTTCGTCGTCACGCGTGCCCTCCAGCGCGGCCAACCGTGCCCGCTCGGCGGCTCGGGTCACCAAGCGACGTGCGGTCCGGTTGGCCAGCCATGCCAACACGACGATCAGCAGGATTCTCAGCGGGGTGCGCGTGACCCAATCCACCACTTCCGCCGCCGTGGCCGAATTGGTCAGATCCAGCGCTCGTTCACACCACCAGCTTGGGGAGGTGCCGCAGGTCTGCATGGCCTCTCCCCTCCTCCGCTCGCCCGGAGCCGATGATCAACGACGACTCAGCGATCTCCGCCCCGCCGATGGGTCGGTCGCCGAAGCGATGGTACCCAAGCCTCGATGGTACCCACCGGCTTGGGGAGATCAGGTTGCGACCATCACGGACGACCGGAGCGCACAGGCTCGGCCGAGGGTGCGGACGTGCCATGGCCCAGCGCAACCTCGGCGATCTCGGTGGCCCAGCGGTAGTCAGCCTTGCCGTTAGGACCACGCTTCACGGCGTCCACCACCACCACGTGTCGGGGCGCCTTGTAAGCAGCCAGCTGATCTTTGACGTGTTCGCGAACCTGTCCGAGGAGGTCCGACGCAGCGAGCGTTCCCGACCCGGCGGGCGGCGAAGCCACCCCGGCGGGCCTGTTCGACCCCAGGGAGACGACGGCTGTCACTGCGCTGCCCCACTTTTTGTCGGGCACGCCGACCACGGTGGCATCGATCACCCAGTCGAGCGACTTGGTCGCCTCCTCCACCTCTTCGGGAAACACCTTCTCTCCAGCGGTGTTGATGCACACCGAACCCCGCCCCAGCAGCGTGATGGTGTTGTCGCTCTCGACGGTGGCGTAGTCGCCGGGCACGGCCCAACGCCGTCCCTCGTAGACCGGATAGGTCGCAGCGGTCTTCACCGGGTCTTTGTAGTAGCCAAGCGGGAGGTGTCCGCCGGTGGCCAGCATGCCGCGCTCCCCCGAACCGGGCTCCACCCTTCGGCCGTCTTCGGTAAACACCGCCGCATGATCACCCAGCTGAAACCGGGCGGTCCCGGCGCTGCGCCCCCGTCGGGCCACCGACGCACCAAATCCGTTGCCCTCCGACGAGCCCAGCAGGTCGATCAGCAGCGCCGGCGCCCGTTCCAGCAGCGCCTCCTTTTGGGCCGACGACCACATGGCGCCCGACGACGTCACCACCTTCAGCGATGCCAGGTTGTAGGGCGTCCCCGCAGCCTCGGCGGCTTCCAGTTCGGCGATCATCGGTCGACAGAACGCGTCGCCGACGATGCAGAGGTGACTGGCGGATCGGTCCTCCACCGTCGCCCACAGCCGAGCTGCATCAAAGCTGCGCGACGGCAGGGTGATGACGTGGGCGCCCGCGCTCAGCCCGCCCAGCGTCAGCTGCGACGAGGTGCCGTGCATCATCGGCGCCGCAGGTATCAGTCGCTGCTCGGCCGACTGATCACGAAGTCGTCGAGCGGTCGCTGCCGCCTCCACCGGGGTGGTTGGCAGCGGCTGCTTCAAGCCCTTCCATGTGGGGGCAAACACCCCCAGCAGCGAGCGATGAGGCCACATCACCCCCTTGGGCATACCGGTGGTGCCACCGGTGTAGAGGAACCACAGGTCGTCACCGGAGCGCTCGATGCGGCGCGCTGGTTCAGCGTCGGCCAACAGACGCTCGTAGTGGACCCAGCCGTCGGGTGGTTCGGGTGAAGGTGACGCATCGGTCTCGCCGCCCACCACCACCAGAAGCCGGATCGACGGCACCTGATCGCGAACGGCCTCGATGCGCTCCACCAACTCGGGGTGGGCCACCACCACCTCGCAATCGGCGTTGTCCAGCAGGTAGGCCAGCTCGGCTTCGCGATACCGGTAGTTCACGTTGAACGGCACCGCCCGGGCCTTGAACGCGCCGTAGGTGACCTCGGTGTAGGCCGGGCCGTTGTACAACGCCAACCCCACCTTGGCTTCTGCGCCGACGCCGAACGCGGCGAGCGCTCCGGCAAACCGAGCGGCGCGAGTATCCAGCTCGGCCCAACTCCGCGTCAGCGGGCCGTGCGACAGCGCCGGTGCGTCGACCAGTTCATCCGCAATCGCCTCCCACACGGTCGCAAAATTCTCGTTGAACCCCATGGGCCGACGCTACCCGGGCGGGACTTGTGCCGGGGAGGCTTCAAAGCCGAGCCTCCAACTGGTGACCCAGCGGCGGGTCTCCCCCGGGCGGATGGTGACGTCTACGGGGATCGGGCCGTCCGGGCCATCGATCGCTGTCAGGTTGGGCCCGTTGGGCACCTGCCCGGCCTCCAGGCAGACGCCACCGTGCTGAGGAATGGGCCCCGGCGGTCCAGGCTGCCCACCCAGATGGTTGCCGGTGTACAGGTGAACCGCAGGTTGGTTGGTGCGCATCTCCAGGCTTCGGCCACTGGCCGGATCAACCAGCATCGCCACCACCGACAGGTCGCTTCCGCACGCACCGCCCACCAGATAGGTGTGGTCGTACCCGCCGGTGTCTGCCAGGGCGTCCAAGCCCAGGCGGTCGCGCAGCCGAACATCATCGCGAAGGTCCCATGCACTACCGGCGACCGGCAGAGCGGCACCGGTGGGGATCTGACCGGCTCCCAGCTCCAGCACGGTGTCGGCCCGCAGTGTCAGGCGCTGACCGGCCACGGTGCCGGCTGCGCCCAGGTTCCAGTAGGTATGGCTGGTGGGCGCCACCACCGTCGGCCGGTCGCATGTGTACTCCAGGTTCAGCGTGAGCGTGCCGTCCTCATGCAGGACATAGGTGGCCGTCACCTCGACCCGGCCGGGGAACCCGCCACTGCCGTCCGCGTCGATCAGGGTCAACGACAACTGAGCTGAGGTTGCATCAGCCGACATCGACGCGATGTCCCAGCGACGACGATCCCAGGTGGCCGACCCGCTGTGCAGCATGTTGGGACCCTCGTTGGCCTCCAACCGCACGTGAACGCCGTCGAGGTCGAACGCCGCGCCGGCGATACGGTTGGCGTAGGGCCCCACAATTCCGCCCAGGTGCGGGTTCAGCGCTGGGTCGGCGAGATCGCCGGGATCAGCCAGCGTGACCACGCAGTTGGCCAGGTGTCCGGCCCGATCCGGCGCCTCAAAGCTCACCAGCGCAGCGCCATAGGACAGCACCGACGCCACCAATCCTCCAGCGTGCAGGCTGACGAGCGACGCCGCCGCGGACCCGTCGGCCATCACCACATCGGATATCTCAAAGCTCGGTGTCGGCGTCGGCAATTGGGGGTTCATGACGGTCCTCCGACACCACTCAACTCCGAGTCGTTGAGTCCGACTTCGGAGAATCCCACGTTGGGCGTTGGTGCTCCGTGCGGGGTCTCAGGCAGCCGGTCCGGGTGGACCGTGACGTCTTGGAGCAGCTCGTCGAGCGGCGTCCTGCGCTCGTTCTCGTCGGCGTGTTCCCAGAGGTCTGAGACGTCGAGGCTCGTGAGGACCCGCTCGACTTGAACCTTGTTGTCATCACCCTGCGGGTCGTCCAACCCTGGGCAAGCTGCCCGATCGCGCTCCCCGTCGCGATGGCCCTCAACCGCAGAACGGGCCCGACACCACCACGGGGCTCGCCGAAACAGCCTGAGCCACCGGCGCATATCCCAACACCCCCGTCCCCAAGAATTGCGGCAGTTCATGTATTCTCAACTGGACTAAAGCCCGAGCACCGGTATCGGGGTCCACTGATCGTAGTGGTGATCCCTGGTGGCCGTGACCCCGGTGAGCCCGATCACCACGGTGGGGGTCGAACGGTTGGTGGTGGTGCCGTCACCCAACTGCCCGTAGCAGTTGTCTCCCCAGCAGACGACCGTATGGTCGGCTTTGAGCGCACACGTATGTGAGTCACCTGCGACGATGGCGATCGGTGGCGCCGGCGGGCACGTCATGGAGGCCGTGCGGTGCAGGCGATGTGCACGACGCCCCCGCCACAACCCCGGAACATTTATCCACACGATGCACAGTGGAGTCTTGCATCCTAAATGGGGTCATGAAGGTCTGATCGTTGTTCGACGGTGGGGTGTTGCAGCGACGTTGAACGGCACCTTGCGCAGCTACCTGCACGATCAGGTGTGCCACAGTGCGTCGGTAGGTTCGTCATCATGGGATTGCGCCTGTGTAGTTTGGGACTGACGAAGGCTGGCTGATGAGTTCCACCCGCCACCTGGCGCTCCTAGATGTGCCGAGGCCAATGCGAGAGTGGACCCCGGATCCAAGCGGTGAAATCGGCGAGGTCTTCACCCGCCGATGGGTCGTCGACCTGATGCTGGACTTGGTTGGCTACTCCCCCGACACGGACCTGGCGACCAAGGTGGCGTCGAACCATCTTGTGGTTGCGGGGCATTTGTGCTGCCGATGGTTGAGCGGCTTATCGATTCGTGTCGACAGCACGGTGGGGCGTTGGCTGACGCCGAGCAGGCGATTCGCGGCTTCGACCTGTTGGAACACAACGCCGAGTTCACCCGCAAAGCGGTAGCGGCCAAGCTCCTTGAGAGCGGTGAGACGGTAGAGGTTGCCGAGTTCCTATCCGGTAAATGGATCACCACTGGTGATTTCCTGCTCACACCGCACCACGGCCAATCGGCCGACTTCGTGATTGGCAACCTGGTGAGCCCCGCGTTTCTCGGACAGTGATCTGTGGCAGCCCTTACGCTGCCCGTGTCTCGTCGCGATAGCTGTCATGCACTTCAACCGGTGTCCGGTAACCGATCCCCGAATGAAGCCTGGAACGATTATACCAAATCTCGATCCAATGCGCAATACCCGAAACAGCCTTTCTTCGTGTCGGGAACACTGTCCGATAAACGAACTCGTTCTTCAACGAAGCAAAAAACGATTCCGCCATAGCATTATCCCAACACACCCCGGTCTTACCCATCGACCCAACCATGTCATTTGACGCAAGGAACGCTTTGAACTCCTCAGAGGTGTACTGCGCCCCATGATCCGAATGAAAGATGGCATTCGACTGAATGCCACCAGCGTCGATCGCGGCCTGCAACGCGTCGATCACCAGACCGGTGCGCATATGGTCGGCCATCGCGAACCCGACCACCATCTTCGAGAAACAATCGATCACCGTCGCCAAGTACACCCACCCTTCCCACGTGCGGATATAGGTGATATCACCGACCAGCTTCACGCCCGGCTCCGCGGCGGTGAAGTCCCGGTCGACCAAGTCCGCCGTGCTCGGCGTGCCGTCAGGGTCGGTCGTTCGCCTGTATGGCCTGGGCTGACAGGCAACCATGTCACCCTCGACCATCACCCGACGGACCAGTTCAAGGCCGGCAGCGATCTTCTTGCGGCCCAGCTCGGCATGGACCCGACGGTGCCCGTAGGTGCCATCGGATGCATCGAAGACCTTGCGGACATCGACCGCCAGTTCCTCGCGTCGTTCCGCGGTTGCTGACAGCGGACGTTTCCGCCAGTCGTAGTAGCCGGACTTCGACACGCCCGCCCACAAACACATCTTGGTGACCGGGTAGTTCGCCTTCTCGCCGTCGATGAACTCGTACTTCGAGATCACCGATACTCCTGGGCGAAGAAGGACGCCGCTTTTCCCAAGAACTCGTTTTTCATTCGGAGTTCCCGGTTTTCGGCTTGGAGTTCGCGGAACTGGATACGTTCGGCTGGGGTCAAAGGGTCCTCCTCGATCGGGTGGGCATCACGGTACTTGTTGACCCACACACCGAGTGTGCCCGGGTTGATGTCCAACTCGTTGGCGACCGTGGCGATCGGCCGGGAACCGTCGATCACCATTTTCACGGCCTCGGCCTTGAAAGTGTCAGAGTATTTTGTTCGTTTGCGTACCATATTGGATTCCTTTGTGTCAGTGGATGTTATTAATCACCCACTGTCCGAAATCCTCGGGGCACCCCAACCCGCCCTACATCCGCCTCGAAGACGTTCCCAACGACATCAGCGATGCCTACCGCGCCGAATACGCGTCCATGCCAGGACGCGCCGACATCCACGTCGGCTTCTACGAGAAGGGCCTCGATCTGCTGCGGCCCGAAGGAAAGTGGCCTTCATTTGCGCCGACCGTTGCATGCGCAATCAGTACGCCGGTTGACGCCGAAGCATTCGAGGCGATCGACCTGGTTC
Organism: Candidatus Microthrix parvicella Bio17-1; assembly: GCF_000299415.1. NCBI lineage: Bacteria > Bacillati > Actinomycetota > Acidimicrobiia > Acidimicrobiales > Microthrixaceae > Candidatus Neomicrothrix > Candidatus Neomicrothrix parvicella. The sequence continues at coordinate 160,816 of NZ_AMPG01000003.1, read as the reverse complement.
TCAGGTCCCGGCCTCTGGCCGTCCGGATCACCCCACCAACTTGAGTTGATTGCCGACCTGGAGCAGCGGTTCCCGGCCCTCGAAGACCCACGGACTGGAACCCGCATTGGAATTGGCGTGGCGTCTGGATGTGACGACGTGTACATCAGCTCCGACTCGCCCGACGCCGGGAGTGATCGGTTGCTGCCACTGGTGATGGCCTCCGACATCCAAGCCGGAACCATCGAGTGGTCAGGCCGGCACCTGGTCAATCCGTGGAAGGACGGCAGGCTCGTCGAACTCGGCAATTTTCCATGGCTCGGCGCCTACTACGAAGTCAACGGTGACCGCCTATGGGGGCGTCACGTTGCCAAGAAGCAACCGCGTTCCTGGTACCTGACGATCGACCGGATAGATCCCGGGTTGCTTGCGAAACCGAAGTTGCTGCTCCCTGACATGAAGGCAGCGGCACACCCCGTTCTTGACCCCGGCGACCACTATCCCCACCACAACCTCTACTTCGTGGTCTCGGATGCGTGGGATCTTGAGGTGCTCGGCGGCATTCTCTTGTCGGACATCACCAACCTCTTCGTCGGCGGCTACTGCGTCAAGATGCGGGGCGGCACCTATCGTTTCCAGGCTCAGTACCTGCACAGAATTCGAGTCCCGGACCCCTCAACCAGCCAGGCCCGAGTTCGCATCCTTCGAGATGCATTTCGTCTACGCGACACCGCCAAGGCAACAACAGCTGTTGCGGCCGCCTACGGGATCGATGCGTCATTCTTCACCGGCGGCTGAAAAATCGACCGCTCTCCATGGCGCCCATGATGAGGCAAGCTGCGTCGAGCAGCCGTTCCCGTACCATCCGCTCGAAGACGATGAGGTAGCGGTCGGCGTCAGTGGCTCCTTCAAAGACGGCCCCTCACGGTGGTGTTGAACGCGTCGTCGTCTTCCAGGAGCATGAACTAGCCAAGCCACGGGCGCAAGGGGCCGTCGACAATCTCGCGCTCGGCGGCCTTCCAGGCATCGAGCGCCTGGCCGAGCGCCGAGTCCGGCCGGTTGTTGTAGTTCTGCCCCGGGCTGTTGCCTGCCATTGACACCGTCGGAAGTACCCGGCGATCGGCCGCTTTTCACGTCGATGAGATGTGCAGGAATGCCTGCGTCAACGAACACGCTGACCACCAGCTCCTGAAGCGCGTCCAGGTGGCGGCCACCTGTCACCTCCGCCCTGTCCCGGTGTTCAAAACGCCCGACGCCCGCGAGCGCTTGGCCTGGGACTGCCGCACACTCCAATAGTTGCTGACCGCAGCGTCAACCTGGTTTTGGTAGCTGGGTAGATCCGTGCCCGGGTCAGACCTGCTCGTCGCGACCGGACATATCGGCATTTGGTCGGGCAGCAGCCACGATCTCCTCGACCAGCGGGCCGACCCGAGTCGGATCGTCGGTGGGGTCGACCGTTGGGCCCCGGTGCCAGCCTTCCGACACCGACATGGCTCGACCGGTGATGTCGAACACCCGGCCGGTCACACCCCGGCTCTCCTCGCTGGCCAACCACGTGACCAGCGGGGCGATCCAATGGGGCGACATCTGCGCCTTGTCCTCCTCGGACGCCTGCCCCATGCCCAGGTCCTCGGTCATGCGGGTGAGCGCAGCCGGGGCGATGGCGTTGGCGGTGACCCCGTAGCGAGCCAACTCCTTGGCAGCGATGACCGTGAACGCCGCAATGCCCGCTTTGGCGGCGCCGTAGTTGGTCTGGCCGACGTTGCCGTAGATGCCCGACGGCGAGGTGGTGTTGATGATGCGTGCGTCCACCTCTTCACCGGCCTTGGACCGCTCCCTCCAATACTGGGCCGCATGGTGCGCCGGCCCAAAGGTGCCTTTCAGGTGCACGGCGATCACCGCGTCCCACTCGGCTTCGGTCATGTTGACCAGCATGCGGTCACGGAGGATGCCTGCGTTGTTGATCACGACGTCCAGACGCCCGTAGCTCTCGATCGCCAGGTCAACCATCGACTTGGCCTCGGCAAAGTCTGCGACGTTGCCACCATCGGCCACCGCCTCGCCGCCCGCCTCGACGATCTCGGCCACCACCTGGTGCGCAGGACCATCGTCCTCACCGCCGTCTCCGCGACGGTCGCCGCCAAGGTCGTTCACCACCACTTTGGCGCCGTGCTCGGCCAGCATCAGCGCATGCTCGCGGCCGATGCCCCGCCCGGCACCGGTCACCAGACACACCCGTCCCTCACACAATTTTGCCATGCGCTCCCCTCCCGTGTGCGTGTCGCACTACGTCGGCGAGGCTAACCCTTCGTCGGAGGCGAGTTGCCCGGGGCAGAGGCCCACCTTCACGATGATGGCCGGATGAACGCTCCGCGGTCGTGGGAATCCTCCGCGAAATTGACACTTCCCAATCGAACTCCCGTGAGTTATATTCAATTGAATACCGTAGGGGAGGATTCATGGTCTGCGAATCCGACAGCCAGCCGCCGAGTCGCCGTCTCGTCGGTGGCGCCCTCCCCATCACTCTCCTTGTGATCGCATTCAGCTTGCTGACCTGCATCATCTGCAGGACTGAGGATCACCGCGTTTGGACGTGGTCCCTTCACTCCGATGTCATGCCGGTACTCCTCCCCAACGACGATCGATGGCTTCTGACGCTTGATTGTCTGTTCTCTCTCGTCTACGTGATCGCCGGGTTCGCTTGGCTGGGGTTTCTTCGGGACCGCGCCGCGCAAATAAGTGGGAGCGACCCGAACCGCTTCGGTCCGGCGAGCCGCCGGATTCACCAATGGGCAGGATTCGGTGCCGTTCTCGTGGCCGCAGCCGGGTTGGCGGACGTCATCGAGAACGCACTGATGTTCTTCAGCCTCAACCACTCGATACCCGATGCAGCCGTGGATGGCATGAGAGCACTTGCTTGGCTCAAGTGGATCAACCTCACGCTCGGGGTCTGCTTCTTCGTGGCTGCGAGCATCAGTGCACTCTGGCGGTTGCGAGTCGAACGCGTGCTCGACGCCGGCAAGGTCGGCAACTCCGGGGACGAGAAAGTCTGTAAGGACAAGACTCACCAACTACCAGAGTGGTCAGCTGGCAGAAATCAGCGACCCGAGGAGTTCAAGCCCGAGCCCGACCAGCCACGTTTGGGCATCTGTCTGTCGGGCGGTGGTATCCGGTCTGCCTCATTCTCTCTCGGGGCATTGCAAGCCATCCAAACTTCCAAGTTGCCGATACCGAAGTACATCACTTCAGTGTCGGGCGGTGCCTATATGGCAGGTGCCTGGCAGTCGATGCGGTCACCAGAGTCGAGCGTTCAACCGGGGGAACATGTCTTCGCGCCGCGAAGCGCTGAAGAGCGATGGGTGCGTCACCACACGGACTACCTGGTCTCGTCATTCTCGGTGATTGCCGGTGCGGTCGGTGCCCTGCTGGGTGGACTTGTTGTCAATCTGCTGATCCTGCTGGCTGTGGCATCCATCATCGTCCTGCCCTTGGGGTGGGCCATCGGGCTTTCTCACCCCGAACTGGATGCACGCACCCCGATACTTGACATCACCGACCAGCCTGAGGTGAGCGTTGCGAAGGTCACCTATTCGGCAGCGGTACCGCTACCCCCAGCGAAGGGCGGAAATGATGGCCTCGCGACGGACGGGCCGGGCTATCTCGTTTCGTTGAAGCCGACGTGGGGAACGGTTCGCACGGCACCGCAGGCGGCGGACGTACCCACGGAACGTTCGTTGGCTCCTTGCCCACCTGGCACGCTGTGTTGGAGCATTTTGAGCTTTCTGAGGATCCGCAGCCCCCAGGCTGGCCTCTACGTCACGGACGCCGTGGTGGCCGAGTCGAACGATGGCGGTCTTGAGGTGGTCCGCCAGCCCTCACTCATTCTCGGCGATGGCATCATCGGCGAGCATCACACGGGCGACCAGGAAGTCCCGTCGGTCGTCGTTGCGGCAGAGCCGTCAGTTTCGATTGGAGCGTTGGAAGGATCAAGCGCAGGCCCGCCATCGGTGCGAACTGAGGACTCAGTGAAGCGGGCTGTGTCGATAGACCAACAACCACTCCTGGAGCAGCACTCCGGAACATCAGGCCGCGAACCGCTTTCCATCGAGACGTGGATGGTCGTTGCTGGAGTGGCCGAACTGTTGTTGGGGGGCATTGCCTGGATTGTTACAGCGTGGCCGCGCCTCGCTCGTCGCCTGCAGCGCTCGAAACTCGTTGCCGACGGGCATGATATTCCGAGCGCCTTGGCGCTCGGGGCTGTCTGGACCTTCCTGGTGCTCGTGGGTTTCCCATGGTTCATCCAGGCCGTACCCAACGCCGTGGGCAACCTGCCCAGCGGTCCGGCCGGTGGTTCTGGGTCGGCAGTTTGGCTGCCGGCATTGCTGGCAACCGCGGCGGCGCTTGGTCGCTACTTCCAGCCCGCAACAAAGGCGCTCGGTGGTTTGAGCGGCATCCGAGGTGGTTCACGCATACTGGATGCCTTGGTCGGCGCAGTTGCGTTCGCTGTGGCACTGGTGCTCTTGGCCACCATCGGCAATGTGGCGGTGGCCAATGGGCCGAGCGGCCGACTCGCCGGAGCGACGGGCGAGCTCTTCAACGTCTATCTCCCGAGCTGGACAAGGTGGCTGATCGCACTTGGCGTCCTCCTCCTGGGGTGGGTATGCGGACCGTCAGCTCATGCATGGTCGCTCTTTTCGGTGTACGGCGGCAGGCTGAACCGTGCGTATTTGATGCAGGCAAATCCGGGCTCCCCGTCGGATCGTTCCGTGACTCCTCGATTGAAGAAGAGCTGGAAGTGGACCGAAGTTGGGATGCCCAGTTCCTCGTCGAGCGACCCGGCTACGGAGTGGGTGGTTTGCACGACAGCGAACATTCGTGGCAGCGGTGAGGCCGCTCCTGGTCGGGCGGGAGGTTCGTTTACCTTCTCTCGGTCCTGGATCGGAGGTCCGGAAGTCGGCTGGATGCGCACGAGAGAGTATCTGGATATCGCCGGGGATCTGGCTGACGTCGATGTCGGCAGCACCATCGCAATGTCAGGTGCAGCATTCTCGCCGGCGATGGGCAAGAACTCCGTACAAAACCAGGGCCGCCTGATGGCCGTGCTGAACCTTCGCCTTGGGGTTTGGGTGCCGAACCCCATGCTCCTCCAGGGCCGGCCAGCAGCAATGGGCCTCCGCCGGAAACTCTGGACGGCGAAATGGCCCTGGTACCTCCGTGAGTTCACCGGGTTCTACGACCGGACTGCCCGGTTCATTTACCTGACCGACGGTGGGCATTGGGAGAATCTTGGATTGGTGGAGCTGTTGCGTCGGGGCTGCTGCGAGATTTGGATGATCAGCGCTGCTGGGGATGGAACGAGCTCATTTGAGACCCTGGCCCAGGCCATAGCGCTGGCCCGTGAAGAGCTAGGCGTGGAGTTCGACCTTGAGCTTGAACCGTTGCGGAGCCCAAAGAAGCCCTGCCGTCGGGAACGTCGCTTGCTGCGGGATGGGGAGTCGGTAGCGACGGCCCCGAGGTCGTTCGTGACCGGAACGTTCTCCTACCCATCGCAAACACCAGATGGTGATCGCATCCCCGGGAAGATCACGGTCATCGAGGCGGCGTTGATCGGGGATGCGCCGTGGGACGTGCATTCTTACGCGGAACAGAACGCTGACTTCCCCGATATTTCCACCGGGTACCAGCTGATGGACCACCGAGACTTCGAGGCATACCGCATGCTGGGATTCGTCCAGACCCAACGCGCGCTGGACGCGGCCGGTTCGAGCGACGGCGCCCCCTCAACGCCCCCCGTCATCTAGCCACCGTCAGACAAAGTCGGCGACGATTTGAACGGGGCTTGATTCGAGCATGTTCCAGCACCGACTGCCCCGTTTGAGGGTCTCCGGACGATCACATGTCGTGTCCGGGATTTTCGGTGAACGGCGCTAACCAGGAGAGCGTCAAACCCAGACGGTGGGTGCCGGCCGCGATGCGGTGACGGGCGGCCGTGTCCGGACCGCAAGAGGCGGTGCCGACGCCACGATGGGCTGCATCGAGATGTACGAACACCGAGTTCTCCTGCTCGAGCGCATCGGCGTGGAGGGCCCGGGTGAGTTGGCCCTCGGAATAGCGGTGGGCGGTGTGTACGAACGGTTGCTCGCCGGTGATGATCCACGTCCCCCGGTCGGGTGCAGCAGCTGACAACCAGCGGGTGCCAGCGCGTTGACCGAAGCACTGAGGAACGACATAGGGGCAGCGTTCCTCGGACGCCCTCCGCCTGTACCGCCCGAGCACGGCGCCCTCGATCCGGTCGGGCGGACACTCATGGGGGCCCAGCCCAGAGCTCTCCAACTGGTCGAACGACGGGTCGAGCGCCAGCACGAGGCCGATTCTGGGCGGATCGGCCAGTTCCTCCGGCAGCCGCCAGGTGACATCAATCGAGATGGTTCCGTCACCTCGCAGCCACCAACGTTCGGTGATCGGGCACTCGGGTGGCTCGGGCCCATCACCACCGTCTTGGCGCCGGGGGACCAACACCCCTGTCAGCACCGCAGCAACCCCGTCCTCGCGTCGTCGCACCGTCACCCGGTCGAGGCGTCGAGTCTGGGGGCCATCCACCGAGTCCAACCCAACCTGGCGCCATCTGTCCTGATGGCCGAACCCGCTCATCCAGGCGGTTTTCATGCCATCGTTGTCGATCGGTGCCCGCCACAGGCTGTGCCCCGGTCGATTGACAAACAACGGATGTCCCGAGCGTGAGAGCCCGACCACCCCGAGGTGCCGGTCGACGTCCAGGCCCCACGATCCGTCTCCGAGCGACCAACGATCATCCATCCGCTCGCAGAGCACCTCGGCTGAGCCCGTCGTGACGGCACCGTGGCGCCGCGGCGCCGTTTCGGCCGGTAACTCAAACTGGTGTCTGGCCACCACGTGGCCCTCGGGCCCCCACGACGTCGACGTGGCCAAGGCGAGTTCTGCAGTGAGAGCCAGCTCCTGACCGGACCACCGGGTCAGGTCGGGGGGCACCGGGACCGTCACCTTGGCCTCACTCCCCGGTTCAACCTGCGGTACATCCCAGGTTCCGCCGGCCACACCAACACCGTCGGCCACCAGCTGCCAGGTGCCAACCACGTCAGAGGTGTCGGTGAAGCTGCGCTCGTTGTGCAACCGCAGGTGCCCGAGCCGCACGTCCACGCCCTCAAGGTGCAGCGACCGTTGCAGATGGGCCAGCTCGATACAGGCCGGATGGGGCACGAGGTCGGGGCCCAGCAGACCGTCGAAGACGAAGTTGCCGTCGTGGCGCTGCTCACCGAAGTCACCGCCGTAGCCCCAGCGGGTCTCGCCGTCGCCCGCCGGATGCTCGGCGGAAGCCGACAAATGATTGGAGTGCCGGCGAATTCCACCGTCGCCCGCCGGATGCTCGGCGGAAGCCGACGAGTGATTGCCTCGGACCAGACCGTGGTCACGCCACTCCCAAACGAACCCACCCTGCAACCCGTGATGGGTGCGGAAGGCCCGCCAGTAGTCGTCGAGCCCACCGTTGGAGTTACCCATCGCATGGGAGTACTCGCACAGGATCAGCGGTCGGCGGCGATCTTTGCGACTCTTCGCCCACGCGGTGATCTCCTCAACCGAGCGGTACATGGGCGCCACCAGGTCGCTCACCGGGTTGTCGGCGTCGAGGTCGAACATGATCGGCCCCTCGTAGCTGAGCGGCCGGCTGGGATCGAGGTAACGAAGCGCTCCGGCGAGGCCGTGGTGGGCGGGGCCCTCCCCCGCCTCGTTACCCAGCGACCACACGATCACGCACGGATGGTTGCGATCGCGGCCCGCCATGCGAAGCCCACGCTCGATCACGGCTCCGGTGAAGCCGGGCTGGGTGGTCAGTGACACCTGGCGGCCGTGGCTCTCGACGTTGGTCTCGTCGACGACGTACAGACCGAGCTCGTCGCAGAAGTCGTAGAACCAGGGGGCGGCCGGGGCATGGGCGGTGCGGACGGCGTTGACGTTGAGCCGCTTGGCCAGGCACAGCTCGAACCAGGTGGTCTCCGGGTCGACGTAGCGACCCCGGGTCGGGCTGTGCTCGTGCCGGTTGACCCCCCGGATCAGCGGGGCAGCGCCGTTGATCCGCAGCTCGCGGCCACCAACCTCGACCGAGCGGAACCCGGTGAGCACCGCCGCCACCTCGATCGGTTCGACAGCGCTGTCGGGCGGGCCCGCATCGGACGCGGTTTGCCACAGCTGCACCAGCACCCGGTAGCGCGTCGGGCGCTCGTCACTCCAGGCCTCGATGCCGGGCACCTCCAACGAGGTGCGCACCATCTGGCCTGGCCAGGTGTCCGAGGCGAGCAGTCGGGCCAGGGCGTTGGCCTCGTCGAAGGCCGTCACCTCCACCGGCTCGGACTCGAGGAGCGCCGTGCCGGCGAGCTGCTCGACCGAAACACCCACCCACCACCGGGAGGCCGGCAGGATCCGGGTGACCTGCGGATCACCCGGGCCGGCACCTCCGGCCTCGGCGGGACCGTTGGCGCCATCGGTTGAACCGTCGGCCAGACCGCCGCCGAGGTCGCCGCCGAGGTCGCCGCCGAGGTCGCCGCCGAGGTCGCCGCCGATGGTGATATCGACGTTGAGGGTGCCGGTGGTGCCGTCAACTGCCAGGCCGGGCACCATGCCGACGTCGTCAAGGTGCACCGCCGGACGGGACCACAGCGTGACCGACCCTTGGATGCCACCGTGCCACCACTGATCCTGGTCCTCGATCCAGGTGGCCGCCGACCAGCGGATGACCACAACGGCCAGTAGATGCGAACGGCCCACCTCCACGAACGGCGTGAGATCGAACTCCGAGCCCAGCCGGCTGTCGGTGCCCAAGCCGACGAACACCCCGTCGAGGTAGACGACGGCCAGGCTTTCGGCGCCCCCAAGGCTGAGAATGACGTCACGCCCCGCCCAGTCGACGTCCACCTCCAGCGTGCGCCGATACACCCCGGTTGGGTTGTCGGCAGGCACCAGGGGCGCCTTGCCCGGGAACGGCATCTGCACGTTGGTGTAGATCGGTGAGTCCCAGCCCTGCAGCGTCCATGCGCCGGGCACCTCAATGGGCGCCTCGGTGGCACCCGCGACCACCGGGTTCGCAACAGCGCTTGCAGGGACGGCCTCGGGACGATCGAAGTGGGCAAAGCCCCACTCGCCGTCGAGTGACCTGGCGAAACGACCGCCCGGCTCGTCGGCGTTCAGCCGGACTGCCTGCCACAGGCTCGGAGCAGCACGGGCCGCCTCGATCCGGCCGTGGGATGCCAGGGGCGGCCGGGACCGAAGACGGTTGCGCTCGGTCAGCGACGGGTCCTCCCAGAACCGGTCGGTTGGATCGAACAACGGCTCGGCGGGGGAACTGCTCACGTCGGTGGCTCCGGTCGGGTCAGGGAGAGAATAAGGAGGTTCAGCGGACTCAGAACACCAGCTGGTAGTGCTCGACGCCGCGCACGAACGCTCCCGGCACGTAGCGGGGCGGCGCCTCGTCGCTGAGCGACCAGTCGGGCAGCCGCTTGAGTACCTGCCCGATCATCGAGCGGATCTCGGTACGGGCCAGGCTGGCGCCCAGGCAGAAGTGGGTACCCAGCCCGAATGCAATGTGGTTGTTGTGCTGCCGGGTCACATCGAACCGCTGGGGCTCGTCGAACACCCGCTCGTCGCGGTTGGCCGAGGAGTACATCAACAGCACCATCTCCCCTGCGCTCAGCTTTTGCCCGCCCAGCTCGTGATCCTCGGTGACCACCCGGGACATGTTGAGGATCGGGGTGGTCCAGCGGATGAACTCCTCAACCGCCGGGCCATCGATCAAGTCGGGTTGCTCACGCAACAGGTCGCGCTGGTCGGTGTGAACCGCCAACGCCCACAGCGTGTTGGCCAGCACGGTGCGGGTGGTCTCGGCGCCGCCATCGATCACCAAGAGGCACTCGGCGACGATTTCACCGTCGTTCATCGGGCGACCGGCCACTTCGGCCTGGGTCCACACCGACACCAGGTCGTCGGTGGGATTGGCTCGGCGGGCCTCGATGAGCTCGGAGGTGGCGATCGCCACCTCGAACGCGCAGTTGGCGCCCTCCTCGGTCATGTAGCGGTCGCCGCCACCAAGCGGCACGGTCACCTCGGACCAGCGCTTGATGTCGCGCCAGCGCTCGGCGCCAAAACCCAGGTCCTCGGCAATCATCATGGCGGGCAGGGGTGCCGCCAGGTGCTCGACGGCATCCACCTCCTCGCTCGCGGCGATGCGGCGTTCGACCTCGCTGATCAATTGATCGATCACCTCATCGATGCGTTCCTGGCGGCGGGCGACCGCCCTCGGCGTGAAGCGTCGGTGGATCAACCGCCGGTGATCCTGATGGCGCGGATCGTCGAAGTTGATCATCGACGGGTTCAACTCGGGATCTCGAACGCTCAGCGGCCGGAACGCACCCAGGCTGGAGTACCGCTCGGAGTCCCGGTCGACCAACGCAACGTCCGCGTAGCGACTGATGCCCCACAAGTTGTTGATGTCGTCCCAGTAGATCGGGGCCTCATCCCGAAGCCACCGATAGGTGGGCTCCGGATTTGCGGCATACAGGTTGCCGTTCAGCAAATCGATCTGCGGCAGGGGTGTTTCGTTTGAGAGGTTGTTTCCCACCCTCACATCATGGCGCAGGCAGCCTCAGCCGGCTTGACCGGCTGCGAATCGGGCCTCGCAGGATCCACCGTCGGCGAAGGACGGGCCCAGACCGTCGGTGGAGATGATCGTCGTGGGACCTGCGAAGGGGCCGTCGCTCGACCCGGGAACGTTGACGTCGACCGACGACCGGGAGTGGTCGTTGAGTGCCGGCCACGTGATACCCGCGGAGGAAACCAACAGCCCCACCGCCGCGGCGAAGAGCAGCCCACCCAAACCACCCAGCAGTCCAACCAACGACGGCATGGGCGGGGCCGGGGTGACCAACATTCCGTCCCGGGCCTTGGCGATTCCAATCAGGCCAACCACGGTGGCGGCCGCCCCAAAAACGAGTCCCGACCCAAAGGTCGCCTGACCGGCGAGGGGCGAGGCTGCTGCCAGCACCTTGGTGGTCACGCCGTGACCAACACGCCGACCTGAATCAGGCTCACACCGCCGACGAAACCCAGGCCCGTGGTGAACCCCAGGTACCCGGCCCCGGCACCGAGGAGGGCCAGAACGGCAAGGGTCCACGCAATACCCGGCGCAATGGCGCCGGTGGGCCGCAGCTCAAACACACCATCGCTCAGGTTTGGAACGTACGCCCCTTGGCCGGCACCCATCTCGTCACCGGACGGTTCCGGTTCGGTCTGTTCCGGTGGGTCCCACGACCATCTGGGGATCGGCTTTGGGGTTCTCCGGCTACGTCATCGGGAGATGGTATTCAAACTACCGTCAACGATCGAAGTCGGCCGATGAATCAGGCCGCACCGCCGGAATGGGCCTGCTGAGCCACCTTGGCCCACAGCCGGGCCCGGTCGAGATCGGAGGTGTGGGTGCCGGGCACCCGGACATCGCTTCGGATTTGGCGGTCCAACCACAACTCGCCGGAGTGGTCCAGCGCCTCGGGGGCGGCTGCCAGCCACAATGCCGTGTCAGCCCCGTGGGCGGGGGTGCGCAAGATCGGGCCCATCACCTTGGAGAACGCCGCCAGCTGTTCGGTCACGCCGGGCGTGTCCACCCAGCCCGGATGTGTGGCGTGGCTGACCACCTCGTCGGCCGGCCACTGCCTGGCAAACTCCGCGACCAGATCCACCTGCGCCCGCTTGGCCTCGGCGTAGGCAAACGTGCCGTTGTAGGGACGGTCGAGCCACTGCTCGTCGTCGGAGTGGCTGCGCAGGTACATGCCCCCTGATGTCATCCAGATCACCCTGCCGGGGGCGGCACGGCCGAGCCTGGGGCGGAGCAACTCGGTGAGCAGAAACGGACCCACCACCATCGAAGCCCAGGTTGCCTCAATGCCCTGAGCCGACTCGGTGCGTTCGGCGACGATCGCCCCCGCCACGTGGGCCAACACGTCGATCTGGGGATGATCGGCCATCAGGTCGGCGGCGAGCGCACCCACGTCGTCAAGGTCGCCGATGTCGCAACGACGAAACCGTGGGGCCGGTTGACCGGCGGCGAGACCGGCCGTCATCGCGGCGACGATGCCATAGCCACGCTCGGCGTTGCGGCCGATCAACTCCACGGTGGCGCCGCGCTCGAACGCCCCTTCGGCCATCGCCCGGCCGATTCCTGAGGTGCCGCCGGTGATCACCACCACGCGGCCATCGAGACGGTCCGGGGGATTCCAACCAAAAAGGCGGGACCGCACCATCGGGCCGATCTCGGTGAAGCTGCCAATCACGGTGGCCTCGAGGATTCCGTCGGCCACCCGGCGGACAACTTCTTTGGGGGAGCCGGCGGTCATGTCCCTGGAGTTCCCGACGAGCGTTTCCGCAACACCTCGAGCGCCTCGTCGGCGTGCGTGTTCATGTTGGTTTCGGAGCTGATCTCGGCCAGCAGGGTGCGGTCGGTGTCGATGACAAACGTGGACCGCTTGTTCCACAGTGGCCCCGGGCGCTTGGCACCCAGTTCCTTGGCGATGGCCCGGTCGGCATCCGAGAGCAGCGGATAGCCCAGCGTGTTCTTCTGATCGAACTTGGCCTGCTTCTCCGGGGAGTCAGCCGAGATGCCCACCCGCTGCGCACCAACGGCCTCAAACTCCGACCCCAGGTCCCGGAAGTGACAGCTTTCCGCTGTACAGCCGCTGGTCATCGCCTTTGGGTAGAAGAACAACACCACCGGCCCATTGGCAAGGAGCGACGACAACGACCGTTGTTCGCCGGCCTGATCGGGTGCGGTGAAGTCCGAAACCTTGGTTCCAACGTTCATAGGTGTTGTTCCCTCTTCTGTTGCGATGTGGCGATGTGGCTGAGCGGCGATTGCGCGACAGGCTCCGTGTCTTCTTCGGAACGGGACGCCCGATCGGATGACGAGAGCTCAGACGGCCTGCTCGACAAGCACGACGTTCTGCTCGACGAGCTCGACCTGTGCATCAATCCGGTCCTTGCCCACCGCCAGGGATGCAATCCGGACGACCAACTCGTCCACGTTGGGCACGGGATAGGACAAGGGCAGCCTGGCCACGATGGGCACCAACGACGCCCCCAAGGTGGACGCAGCCCGGCCGATGCCGTTGAACACCCCCAGCGGGCCGGGCAATTCCAGCCAGGCCCCGGCCAGGCGCAGTTCCACATGATCGTCCCGTCGACTGAGGTGCACGTCGGTGCGCAACCCGGTGCGCAGGTCGGGCATGGGCGGACCGAGCACCCGGGAGTTGCGCACGCCCACGGAGATCGAACCGGGCGTGGCGATCAGGTTGAGGTCGAACGGGGTGGGAACCCCGCCCAAGGCCCGGTTGCCGAGAAACGAGAGGATCGGGCCGAGAAGGTCGGCGTCGATGGACACGCCGATGCGGTCATCCCTCGATGGTGGTGCCCGGTGGGCGCTGGCCACCTTTCCGGTGACCCCACCGACCGCAACGGTCAGGGCACCGTCGGTGCTGCGGATCTCGGCTCGGCCGGGGGTGAGCCCCAGCTCGGCAACCGGGATACCGGTGAGGTCGATGCCCACCGGCCCCATATCCTGACCGAGCGCGTTGAACAGTGTGTCGCCGGTTTCGGCAAGCGCCATCCGGGCCATTTGCGCCATCGGGTCGATGGGAGAAGCCCCCTCCACACCCACCACGGTCGCGCCCAGAAACTCGACCCCGGGCAGGTCGACCACCACACGAATCTGGTCGACGCCGAGGTCCATCTGCACCTCAACCAGCGCCGACACCTCGATGTCCAGCGGTGGCAGCGACAGGGGCAGCGGTTCGCCGTTGGGCTGAGCCACGGTGACGCGGCCCCGCACCCGGATCGGTACCCGTGAGTCGTTGCGTGCCACCAGGTCGAACGTGGCGCCGACCACCTCGACGGTCAGACCAACCTTCAGATCGTCGATCATGGGCAGCGCGATCGTGCGCACCACCGTGCCCAGCGAGACGCCGTCGCCAACGGCCGTCGCCACGGCCAGCTCCAGCATGGGCCCGGGCACGGTCACCATTACAGCGGGTTCAACCATGGCAGTGTTCTAGCTCAGCGCCGCCTGGCGGCGCCTCTGCACGGGTTGATCACCGCGCTGCGACGGGCGGGTGGTGCACCGTTCCAGCAACTCGGGGGCGCCCCGGGCGTCAGCGCACCAGCCGTCGGCACCCACCTCGGTTGCCCAGTCCTGGTCCGGCACGCCGGCGCCCCCCACCAGCACGACGGCGTCGCTGACCGCCCTCACCCTGGCGATGGCCTGTTGCACGCCGGCGAGGTCTGTTGCGTCGGCCACGCTGAGGCACAGACCCGTGAGTGGCCGGGTGGTCGAGGCGATCTCGACGAACTCGTCGAACGGCACATCGGCGCCCAGGTCGCACACGTCAAAGCCCACGGCCCGAAACGCGTCGGCCAGCACTGCCGGGCCGAGGCCGTGTCGGTTGCCCTCGACGGCGCCGACCACCACGTGGCCCCGACTTCGGCCGGGCCGGGTGACGGTGGAGCCCAGGCGTGCCACCAACCGCGTGGCGACGCCGGTGGCACGGTGCTCGGCGCCGATGCTGGTCTCGCCACGCCGCCAACGGCGGCCGATCTCGACCATGGCCGGCTCGAGCACCTCGCACAGCACGTCCACCGGATCGACTCCCGCCCGACGAGACTCCTCCACCAACAGCCAGGCGCCGCCCTGGTCGCCACGTAGGAGCGCCTCGGTCATCGGCCCGATGCGGGTGCTGGTGCAACCGCCGGGCCGTTGAGTCCCGGATGACGCACCGACCTCGGGGGTGCCCTTCGCGTCCGTCAACTCCATCAGGTCACCGAGGCGCACCATCCACACGCCGCCCGACTTTTGGGCCTTCAGCCGGGACGTGCGCACCCACCGATAGGCGGTCATGTAGTGGACGCCCGCCAGTTCGGCGGCGGCGGGCAGGGTGAGAAGCGTCTCGGGGTGATCCCCGCCACTCATGCGATGCTCGAGAGCTTCCGCATCGCACGCCACGATGGATGGGTGAGCTTGGCCAGGGCTCGATGCTCCAGCTGACGGATCCGTTCACGGGACAAATCCAGCTCGTCCGCAACCTCCACGACGCTGCGTGGCTCGTCGCCGTCCATGCCGTAGCGCAGTTCGATGATGCGACGTTCGCGCTGGTCCAGCACCGTCAACAGGGCCTCCAACTCGTGGGGCAACAGGCGCGCCCCCACGTTGTCGACCTCGGCCTGGGCGTCGGGATCGGCCAGGAAGTCACCCAGTTCCGCCCCGCCATCCTCGCCGACGTTGGCCGACAGCGAGATGGGATCGGCCCCGACCCGCATCAGGTCGAGCACCCGGTCCTCCGGAAGGTCGAGCGCTTCGGCCAGTTCGGGCACACCGGGAGGACGCCCCAGGGACTGCTCCATCTGGTTTTGGGCCTCACGCATGCGCAGCAGGTCGTCGTTGGTGCGCGACGGCAGCCGCACCGTGGTTCGGGTGGCGGCGATGCCACGGGCGATGAACTGGCGGATCCACCACACCCCATAGGTGGAGAACCGGAAGCCCTTGTGGTGATCGAACTTCTCCACCGCACGGATCAGGCCCAGGTTGCCTTCCTGCACCAGGTCCAGCAGCGGCAACCCGGACGCCTGATAGCGCTTGGCGACCGACACCACCAGACGCAGGTTGGCGTTGATGAAGTCTTGGCGGGCCCGTTCACCGGACCGCACCTTGGCCCGCAGACGGGCCCGCTCCCCCCGGCTGAGTTCCGCATCGGAATCGAGCGATGCCGCCGCCAGACGTCCATCCTCGATGGCGGAGGCCAACTCTCGCTCCCCCGCCGGGGTCAGAAGGTCGTAGCGACCGATTTCGTCGAGGTAGGCCGCCACCGGATCTGAGGCGCTGTTCGGACGGCTGCGCTCGGTCCGTCGGTTCGTCTGCCGGTCGTGACGGCGGGTCAGCGCCTCGCCGCCTGCGTTCGTGGTGTGAGTGGTTCGCACGTCGCCTCCTTGAAAGCGGTAACCGGAATGGTGTCGGTTGGAGTGGGGCTGGTTCCGGAGTCGCCGGGGACCACGGTAGCTGTTTTAGTGCTAAATATCAACCAGCGACCGTGTAAACCCGGATGGTGTCCGACTTGTTCCAGCCTCGGCATGAAATCTCCCCGGGAACCTTGTGCCTTCATACCCCCTCCGCAGCGGTGTAAACCGCATACTCGTCGATCAGCCCACGACACCGGACCGAGCCATCGCAAGGCGAGCCGCGGTTAGTCTGGGAAGGCGGCGCTCCTCCGGGGCAACGCCTCAGCGCACGTCCCGACTGCGCCGAGAACCGTCACAGATGAGGACCGGCCCACATGAGCCCTACCCCGTCCGCCGCCATCACGCTTGAGGGCGTTACCAAGACCTTCCCCGGAGCGGCAGCCCCCGCCGTCGATTCGTTGGACCTGTCCATCGACGCCGGCGAACTGCTGGTGTTGCTCGGTCCTTCAGGATGCGGCAAGACCACCACGCTGCGGATGATCAACCGGCTGGAGGAACCGACGGCCGGTCGGATCGAGGTTGGCGGGGTCGACATCGGCGCCAAGCCGGTCGCCGAACTCCGACGGGGTATCGGCTACGTGATCCAAGACGTCGGGCTGTTTCCCCACCGGTCGATCGCCGACAACATTGCGACGGTGCCACGCCTGCTGGGGTGGGACGTCACAACCATCGCCAACCGGGTGAGCGAACTGGGCGAACTGTTGGAGCTCGACCCGGTGTTGTTGGACCGATACCCGGCCGAGTTGTCCGGCGGTCAGCAGCAGCGGGTGGGTGTGGCACGAGCGCTGGCCGCCGATCCGCCCATCTTGTTGATGGACGAGCCCTACTCGGCGGTCGACCCCATTGTGCGCGGCCGGCTTCAGGACGAGCTGCTGGAGATCCACGACAGGCTGGGCACCACGATTGTGATCGTCACCCACGACGTGGACGAGGCACTCAAGCTGGGCGACACCATCGTGTTGATGTCCGCCGGCGGGCGCGTCGCCCAGGCCGGACCACCATCGGAACTGCTGAAGAATCCCGCCAGCGAATACGTCACCAGCTTTCTTGGCGGCGAGCGGGCACTGCGCGGCTTGGGCCTGGTGCCGGTGCACGAGCTGATGCTGGCTCCCTTGAACGGATCGAAGGGACCCCAACTGGAAGGGTCGGCCTCGGCACGCGAGGCACTGGACCTGCTGTTGGAATCGGGCGCTGCCACCGTGGTGGTCACCACCGACGGACAACCCCGAGGCGAGCTGGGTTTCGACCAACTGGTCACCGCCGCAGGCGGCAACAGCCCAGCTACAGGCGAGCGGTGAGCATCACGATGCCGACGCAGCAGCCGGATGCCGGGGAGCCACTCTTCCGCTGGGACTGGGTGGGCAACCACCTCGACGATGTGCTGCGGCGCACCTTGGAACACCTCGAGCTCACCGTGATTGCGGTCAGCGTTGGCCTGGTGATCTCGTTGGCGCTCGGCCTGCTGGCCGTGCGCTACCGCTGGACGGCCACCCCCATTGGGTGGGTCTCGGGTGCGCTCTACGCGATTCCCAGCCTGGCCTTCTTCGGTCTGCTCATCCCGTTCACCGGGTTTTCAATCGCCACCGCCGAGATTGCGCTGATTGCGTACACACTGTCCACCCTGGTGCGAAACGTCATCGCCGGGCTGGATGGGGTACCGCCCGCAGCCCGGGCCGCCGCCGACGCGCTGGGCTACACCCCGACGCAACGATTTCTGCGGGTGGACCTCCCTTTGGCGGTGCCCACGATCGTGGCGGGGCTCCGCATCGCCACCGTGACCACCATCGGCCTGGTCACCGTTGCCTCGGCCGTCGGTTTTGGGGGCTACGGCGCGTTCATCACCGACGGACTCAACCGGGACTTCCCCACGCCGTTGGTGCTGGGCTCGGTGCTTTCGCTCATGCTGGCGGTGGCCGCCGACGCCATGTTCAGTGTCCTCCAGCGCTATCTGGCCCCTTGGAACAGGGTGGACCGCGGGCGATCGGCCTCGCCTGGGCTCACCGGCGAGTTGGCCGACGGCGCGGTTGCTGCAAACTCGGGAACGGACCAAAGTCGTGCATGACCTGATCGATTTTTTCAGCGCGTCGGGCTCGTGGTCGGGTACGGCCGGTATCCCCCAGCGGGCCGTCGCCCACCTGTACGTCTCCGTCTTGTCGATGGGGGTGGCCGCCATCATCGCCATCCCGGCGGGGCTTTGGTTGGGGCACCGAAACCGCGGGGCGGCGCTCGCCTCGGCGGTGGCCAACGCCGGCAGGGCCATCCCCACCCTGGCGCTCCTCGGTCTGGCCACCGTGGCCGTGGGCATCGGGTTCTGGCCCACGCTGATCGCCATGGTGGCCCTGGCCATCCCCCCGATGTTCACCAACACCTTCACCGGCATTCGCGGCGTCGACCCCGGGGTTCGCAGCGCCGCCGTCGGCTTGGGGTTTGAGGACTTTGAGTTGTTACGCCAGGTGGAGATCCCGTTGGCGATGCCGCTGATTCTGACCGGCGTGCGCATCGCCGCCCTCCAGGTGGTCGCCACCGCCACCCTCGGGGCACTCGTAGGTTTCGTGGCACTGGGCTCGTTCATCGAGGAGGGTCGCCTCCAGCCGGACCGCGGCAAGTTGCTGGGTGGGTCGGTGCTGGTGATCGCCCTGGCCCTCCTGGCGGACGGCGTCGTTGGAGCCGCCGCCCATCGCGCCTCGCGCTGGCAACGCCCACGATCACAATGAACCGGCCAGGGCTCTCGTCAGCAGCGAGCACCTGACTATCTTGTTTCGATACCCAACCGAAAGGGCGATGATATGAGTACACACCGTTTGAAATGGCGCATTGGAGCGGGCCTGGCCTCGCTGGCGTTGATGGCGGTCACCGCTGGTTGCGGCAACGACGACTCGGCGTCGGCTCCCGACGCAGAGAAGCCCGAGGTCAAGATCGGGATCCAGGACTTTGGTGAGTCCAAGGTGGTGTCGGAAATCTATGGTCAGCACCTGGAGGCCAACGGCTACAAGGTGAAGTATCAGGAATTGGGCGGCTTCCGCGACCTGGTCCTCACCGGCTTCGAATCGGGCGACATCAACTTCACCCCCGAATACGCCGCCTCACTCCTGGAGTTCCTCAACGACAACGCCGGTGAAGCCACCAGCGATGTGGGCGAGACGGTCGATGCGCTCACCCCACAGTTGAAGAAGGTCAACCTCACCGCCTTCGAGCCCACCGAAGCGGTCAACACCAACACCTTCGTGGTCACCAAAGCGACGGCAGAGGCCAAGAACCTGAGTTCCATCGGCGACCTGACCGCCGACCTCAAGCTGGGTGGCCCTCAGGACTGCCCCACCAACCCCAACTGTCTCGCCGGGTTGAAGGACGTCTACGGCGTTGACCTGTCGAAGAACTTCACCCCGCTCGATGGCGGGGGTCCCAACACCAAGCGGGCGCTGAAGGACGGCAACATCGATGTTGCCGTGCTGTTCAGCAGCGATGGTGCCATCGCTGCCAACGACTGGGTGGTCCTCAAGGACGACAAGGGGCTCTTGAAGGCCGACAACATCATTCCGGTGGCGTCAACCAAGCTGGCCGACGCCGGCGGCAAAGATCTGGCCTCCACCGTGGACGAGGTGTCGGGGACGCTCACCACCGACAAGCTGGTGGACCTCAACAAGCGCTTCGACATCGACAAGGACGACGCCGAGGACATCGCCAAGGACTACCTCGCCGAGGAAGGTCTTAACTGAGCCGTTCCCGACGGCCTGGCCCGCACGGGGCCGAACTCAACCGAGTTGAGACACCGCAAGCCGGTGGGATCGCCACATCGGGCGGCCCCACCGGCTTGGTTTTTGGGCGGATGAGCAGACGTCTGACGGAGCTGGCGACCCCGATCATCGGTCTCAGCCTGAATGGGGCTCGATCGGGCCGGAGACGAAGCGGAAGATCGCCGGGTACCGGTACCACTCACCCCTGCCTGCCGCCATCATGGCCATGATCGGGAGGATCAGGGCCGCCAGCGACACCACACCGACCACAGGGAAGATCAAGAAGAACCCGAAGAAGCTCCCCACCGCGGCACGCTCTCCGAGTACCAGCATTGCGCCTCCGATCAGCATGAACAGCCCCAGGGGCACGACGAACGTAACGATCATGAGGGTGATGGTGAAGTTGAGCGCCTCGGTGGCGTGGTGGCGCACGAACTGCGAGCGTTCCTTGGTGAGCGCATAGAAGATGCCGACGCCCAGGATGCCGGCCAGCATGGCCAGCAGGTGCGCGATCAGGGCCGAGTTGCAGTCGCCCGCCGGATCATTGCTCCACGCCTGGTTCGACCAGTCGACCCGCTGCACGGGGTTTGGCGCCCAGACGCCGGCCTGTGCGCCCGGGCCGGACACGTGACCGGTCCAGTTGGTCCCATCCCACCACCGCACCGCACCGGCCGGGTCGGTGTACCAACCAGGTACCGGGGACGACCCCGTCGTGCTGTGGGTTGCGTCGAAACCCCCGGGCGCCTGATAACTCAGAAGCTCTGGCCCCCGCCAGGGCCCTGCGCAGCGCCGGGCTGGTCCATCGGACCCTTCACCAGGCGGAGCGTGAACGGGTACCGGTACCACTCGCCCTTGTTGGCCGCCATGGCCGCCATGATCGGCAGCACCACCTGTGCAACGAGCAGCACTGGCCACAGGATGATCCCAATCAAGGTGATGCCGGTCACCAGGTAGGCGCCAAACAGGGTGATGGAGAAGTTCAGCGCCTCACTGGCGTGGTGGCGCACAAACGGCGACTTGTCGGTGGTGACCGCATAGAAGATGCCGGTACCCAGGATTCCAGCGATCAGCGCCAGCACCTGGGCGATGACCGCAGAGCCGGTGTCCTCAGCGACGCCGGAACCAGCCATGTTCTGCATCGGGGCGACCACGGGAGGCTGCGGCGGAGCCGGCTGGCCGTAGGCGGGCGGCGTCTCAAACCCCGGGCTGGGCGGCGGTGCGCCGAACCCGGATTCACCGGCGGGAGCGGGCGGTGGCCCAGGCGGTGGAGGTGGCGTCCCGGCGCCGGGGGCTGGTGGCGGTGGATCGAACTGCTGGCCGTCGTCACTCATGGTGTTCCTCACTGCTTGGTGAATCTCCCTACGACGGTAGCACCGGACTTCTTCGGAGTGGTTCAAGGTCAGAATGGGTAAGGATGAAGCAGCACCGAGCAACGGAGGTCCCTCATCGACGCCGACGCCCTGTTGGCCACCGCAACCGAGCTGCGCTGCGAGTTCTCGGAGGTGGCCCCGGTTTTCGCCGGAGCACCATCCGAGCCAACCCGACAGGCGGTGACCGCCGCCGTCCAGCAGTTGGACGACTACGTCATTCCTCGGTTGTCCTCGCTGGACGCGCCGGCACTGGCCGTGATCGGCGGGTCGACCGGGGCCGGTAAGTCCACCCTGGTCAACAGCATCATCGGTTCGGAGGTCACCCGGCCCGGCGTGCTGCGGCCCACCACCACGTCACCCGTGCTCGTCCACCATCCCGATTCGGCCGGCCACTTCGACGACGCACGCATCCTGGGCGGCCTCGCTCGGGTCAGCGGTGCCGCCGCCGGGGCGGGCGAGCTTCAGGTGGTCGCGTCGAGAACCCTGTCGCCCGGGCTGGCCGTGCTGGATGCACCCGACATCGACTCGGTGGTCGACGAGAACCGGGTGTTGGCGGCCCAGCTACTGGAGGCCGCCGACCTGTGGGTGTTCGTGACCACCGCCGCCCGCTATGCCGACGCCGTGCCGTGGCTGTTTCTCCGAGACGCTGCGGCCCGTGGCGTGGTGCTTGCACTGGTCATCAACCGCATCCCACCGGGCGCGACCGCCGAGGTGTCCGATCACCTCCGCTCCATGCTGGCGGCCCAGGGCCTCGGAGAAGCTCCGTTGTTCACCATCGAGGAGCAGACGCTGGTCGACGGACGCATCCCGGAGGCTGCGGTGGCCCCGCTGCGCTCCTGGCTGGAGCGGGTGGCCTCGGATCAGGCGGTCCGGGCCGAGGTGGTCCGACGAACCCTGGCCGGTGCAGTGGGATCACTGGCCGACCACGCCACCGAAACGGCACGTGAGCTGCGGGCGCAGGTCGCCATCACCGAGGCCCTGACCGCGTCGGCCATCGCCCCGTTCGATCGGGCGCGTGCACAGCTGAACGACGACGTCCGCGACGGCACGGTGTTGCGCGGCGAGGTGATGGCCCGATGGGCCGACCTGGTGGGCACCGGCGAACTCCTCCGACAGCTGCAAAGCACGCTGGGACGCTGGCGCGACCGGCTGACCGCCGCCGTCACCGGGCGACCCACCTCGTCGGATCGCTTCGAGGGCGCCATCGAGGCCGGGGTCGAGACCCTGGTTCGGGCCCGGGTGGCCGAAGCAACCGCCGCCGCCGCCGAAGCCTGGCGACTTCACCCTGCAGGAGTGGCGCTGCTGGCCGAGTCGTCCGACGACCTCACCCGCCCATCGAGCGACCTGCCCGAACGCGCCGAGGCCATGATCCGGGCCTGGCAGGCCGGATTGTTGGACCTGTTGCGCACCGAAGGCGCCGACAAGCGCAGCACGGCACGGGCCTTGAGCTACGGCGTCAACGGAATGGCCATGGTGTTGATGGTCGCAACTTTTGCCCACACCGGCGGGCTGACCGGCGCCGAAATCGCCATTGCGGGTGGGTCCTCCGCCGTGGGGCACAAGCTGACCGAGGCTCTGCTGGGCGATCAGGCGGTACGTCGCCTGGCGCTGGAGGCGCGCACCGACCTGGACCGTCGATTCGGCGTGCTGATCGACCGTGAAGCGGCCCGGTTTCGCTCCGAGGTGGCCTCGCTGGGGGTCGATCCGGCAGCGGCGGAGCGACTCGACGCCATGGCCGGCAGGCTTCGAACGGAGGTGGCCCGATGAGTGACGAAGATGCCACGAACCTGCCATCACGCCGGAAGCGTCGCTCGTCGGCGCGGGCCGCCGACGAGTTGGCCCAACGGCTGGAGTTGCTTTCACGCGTGGTGGATCTGGCCCCGCAACGCCTGGACGACGACGCAGCCGCACATGCCCGACAGGCACTCGAGTCGGCCCGTGGGCGCCTCGGTCATGGCACCACCCACACCGTGGTGGCGCTTGCGGGCGCCACCGGCAGCGGCAAGTCGTCGACGTTCAATGCCATCCTCGGTGAAGACCTGGCACCGGTCGGGGTACGTCGTCCCACCACGTCGGAGCCCCGGGCCGCCATCGTGGGCGGTGGGGCCGAAGGGCTTCTCGACTGGCTGAAGATTCCGCGCAGACACGTTGTGGGCGATGCCACCCACGAGCTGGCAGGCCTGGTGCTGGTCGACCTACCCGACCACGATTCCACCGCCGCGGCGCATCGGGCCGAGGTCGATCGACTGGTCGAGGTGGTCGACGCGTTCATCTGGGTCGTCGACCCACAAAAATATGCCGATGCCGCCCTCCACGAGGGCTACCTGCGGCGCTTCGCCGGACATTCCGGGGTGACCCTGGTGGCGCTCAACCAGATCGATCTGCTGCCCGAGGCCGACCGGGCTGCCACGCAGGAACACCTGACCCGGCTGCTGGCCGAGGACGGGCTGGTGGGAGTGCGGGTGCTGCCCACCTCCACCACCACCGGAGCCGGCGTGGACGCCCTCCGCCGCGAACTGGCGGCCAGGGTTGCCGAGCGCCGGGCGCTGGTGACCCGGCTGGACGCCGACCTCGACTGGGTGGCCAGCCAAGTGGCCGTGGCCGTCGGCGATACGGTCCCGGCGCAGGTGCCCGCCGATTCGGCGGCCCGGTTGGCCCGGAGTCTTGCGGTCGCCGCCGGCGTGGACGTGGTGGCCGACGCCGCCGGCGCCGCCCACCGCCACCGCTCGTCCCAGGTGGCGGGCTGGCCGCCCGTCCGGTGGGCGGGACGGCTTCGTCCCGACCCGCTTCGCAGGTTGGGGCTGGACAAGGCCCGATCAACCACCCGCCGCAACCAGCGCGACGCCGCCCGAACCGGTGACTCGGGCACCGGGCTCGACACGGTCACCGTCGGACGCACCTCACGTGCCACACCAGGCGCCGTCGCAGAAGCGGGTATGGACGAGGCACTGCGGGCGCTGGTGGACCGGACGGCAACCGGCCTGCCCGACCGGTGGCGGCGGCGGTTGGGGGAGATGGCGGGCGCACGACGCGCAGAACTACCCGACGCGCTCGATCGGGCGATCGGCTCGGTGGACCTTCCCACGCAGCGCCCAGGCTGGTGGTCGGCGGCATCGGCGGCGCAGTGGCTGTTCACCGCTTTGATGGTGATCGGTGTGGTGTGGCTGGTGATCATCGGAGGCGTGTCGTGGCTGGGCCTGCCCGACCTGCCCACCCCCAAGGTGGGGGTCGTACCGGTGCCCACGCTGCTGGCGGTGGGCGGAGCCGTCGCCGGTTTGATACTTGCGTTGGTGGTGGGCTGGGTTGCGCGCGTGGGCGGCCAAAGGCGCAGCTCTCAGGCCCGAAAACTGCTGGTGGACGCCACCGGCACCGTCGCCGATCACCTGGTGATCGTGCCGATCGATGCCGAACTGGCCGCCATGGCCGAGTTGGGCACCCTGGCCCGTCAACTCGACCGGTAGGCATTCCCACACCCATCCGGACCGGCTGGTCCGGCACGTCGGTCTCGCCATGGGGTAAACGTGGGAGATGCGTGCAGCGGTGTGTACCGAACCCGGCCCGGCCCGGAACCTGACCCTCGGCCAGTTGCCCGACCCCGTGCCCCGCAGCGGACAGGTGCTGGTCGAGGTTCGCGCCGCCGGGGTCAACTACGTGGACGCGCTGTTCGTGGAGGGGCGCTACCAGATCAAGCCACCGGTGCCGTTCGTGCCCGGCAGCGAAATCGCCGGCACGGTGACCGCCGTAGGTCCCGACACCGTCGGGGCACCTGCGTTGGGCACTCGGGTGATGGCCTCGGTGGGCCTGGGCGGCTTCGCCGAGCAGGTGACGGTGCCGGTCACCTCGGTGGTTCCGCTGCCAGACGGATTGGCCGACACGGTGGCCGCCACGGTGGCGCAGAGCTATGCCACCATGCGTTTTGCGCTCACCAACCGCACCACGGTGCGACCGGACGAGACCGTGGTGGTGCTGGGCGCCTCGGGTGGGATCGGCATGGCGGCCATCGACGTTGCGCACCACGCAGGCGCCCAGGTCGTCGCCGTGGCATCGTCCGACGAGCGTCTGGAACGTTGTTCCGACCAGGGCGCAAACGTCCTCATCAACTCAACGACCACCGACGATCTCAAGTCGGCCATACGCGACGCCACCAACGGCGGCGCCGACGTGATCGTCGACCCGGTCGGCGGGTCGGCAACCGATGCTTCCCTGCGAGCGCTGGGCACGTTCGGGCGGCTGGTGGTCATCGGTTTCGCCTCGGGCGACATTCCGGCGCTGCCCGCCAACCAGGTGCTGTTGCGTAACCGCACCGTGGTCGGGGTCGATTGGGGCGCCTGGGCCATGTCCAACCCGACCGACAACCATGCCCTGGTCACCGGGATCATCGCCGATGCCGCTTCGGGCATGCTCTCGCCCCAGCAACCCACCGAGTATCCGCTGGCCGAAGTTGGCACTGCGCTCGCCCACCTGCAACAGCGGGTACTGGCGGGCAAGGCGGTGCTGGTGCCGTGATCGCGGGTCGCACCGGGGGTGGTTTCGCGTCTGCCATGCCCAGGCGCGGTGAGGTTGACCCGCCACCCGAACTCGACGCGTTCATCGCCGCACTCCTCGATCGGCTTGATGCCGCGCCGGTGTTGACCGACCCGATTGCCCTGGAGGCCTACGCAACCCCGTGGCGAGGGACCGTGGGTCGCACCCCTGTGGTTGCTCGTCCGGCTGACACGGCGGCGGTGGCCGAGGTCGTTCGTCTGGCTGCCCGACACCGGGTGCGGTTGATCCCCCAAGGTGCCAACACCGGGCTGGTGGAGGGTTCAGTACCCGATCGCTTTGGCACCATGGCGGTGTTGTCGCTGGAGCGTCTGAACGATCGCTTGGAGATCGACGTCGCCGACCGCACCGCCGTGGTGGGTGCCGGGGTGCTGCTGTCCAGCCTGAACGAGGCCGTGGCGCCCGACCGGCTGACCCTTCCCATCGATCTGGGATCCGATCCCTCGGTCGGCGGCATGGTGTCCACCAACACCGGCGGCGCCCGCATGGTGCATCACGGTGACATGCGCCGACGCGTGCTGGGGTTGGAGGTGGTGCTTGCCGATCCACCCGGAGCGGTCCTCGACGACCTCCGGCGCCTCCGCAAGGACAATGCCGGGCCCGGCGTGAGCGACTGGTTTATCGGAGCGGCCGGGCGCTTCGGGGTGGTCACCGCCGTCGCGCTGGAGCTGAGCCCCGTCGACCGGGATCGGGCGACGGCGTACCTCGTGCCCGCCGACGACCGCGCTGCGGTCGACATCACGACGGCATTGGAACGATCGCTGGGTCATCGGTTGCGTGCGGTCGAAGCCATCGGCGCCGAGGCACTTCGGGTGGCGGCAGACCACGAGGGTGTGCGCAGCCCGTTCCGCGGCGACAACCCGCCGCCGCTGACCCTGCTGGTGGAGGTGGCCTCCAGCGACGCAAACCCCGCTGCTCGGGGCGACCGCTCCTCCGAGGAGGCGCTCACCGACGCGCTGTCCAACCTCGACTCCGGGTTGCTGGCCGACGCAGTGGTGGTGCCGCCCGCCGAAGCATGGACCTTCCGTCACCAGATCAGCGAGGCCCTCGCCCGGTGCGGCATGGTGCTGGGCTTCGACCTGTCGGTTCGTCGCAGTCGGCTCCCCGAGCTTCGGGTGGCGCTGGACGAGCACGTTCGCCCAGCGCTACCCGACGGGGCGCAACTGGTGGAGTTCGGGCACTGGGCGGACGGGGGCCTCCACGCCAACATCGTCCTCCCACAGAAGACCTTCGGCGGCCGCCCCCTGCATGCCCAGACGTTTGAAGGCCTTCGGCGTCGGATGTGGCAGGTGGTGGCCGACCTTGATGGCTCGTGGGCTGCCGAGCACGGCTGGGGCCCCGCCAACGACGAGGCGCTGGCCACCCACGGTGATCCGGTGCGGCGCGAGCTGCTGAACCGCATGGAGACCATGTTGGATCCTCACGGCATCCTCGGCCGTCCCAGATACGCCCGATAGAGAATCCAACCGACGTACCCCGCCTTGGACCTGCCGGGCTAGGAGTTCGGGCGGGCTCGACGGGCGATGGCAATGGCCCACGCGATCAACGGCAGTTGCAGCGGCAGGCGGGCCCAGGCCACGGCCGCCGAGTTGAACGGCGGCTCCAGCCCATCCATGCCGCCGTCCAGCGCCGACTGCACGTTGGCGGGAAACACCCCGATGAAGGTGAGTGCGGCGAACCAGCCACCGAATCGTCGCGTTCGTGGCACGGCCACCAGCGCGGCGGCGGTCAACTCCACGACACCGGACGCATAGGTGGTGGTGCGCGGGTTGCCCGGCATCCAATCGGGCACGATGGGGTCAAAGAACTGCGGGCGAACGAAATGGGCGACCCCTGCAAAACCGAGCAACGCCGAGAGACCCAAAGCCAGCAGGTGGCCACCGGACGTTGCAGGCGCCACCCCCTGCAGGGAAGCCGGTCCGGCGTTGGCAGATGCCGAGGTTCCATTGGTGCTCGGCGAGTCGGAGGCGGGTGCCGTGATGCGGTCGGTGTCCATGGAGCGAGGCTAACCACACCCGTCACCACGGCGATCAGCACCAGGTCGCAAGGCCCGGCCGACCGCTTGCACCCGGCCACCGCCGGATCGCTTTGGCCCGCTATGGTCCAAAGCAGTGGCCAACACACCAACCACGGGCGACGGCACCGACCCCCCCGGCGACGCGACCAGGCCCGTGCGACGAGGTGTGTCCTCAGCGCGTTGGACCCGCCGAGGTCGCGACGGGGCGTTGGCGGGCCGAAACCGGATCCGACGCCAGGTGGAACCCATCACCAACCTGGGGCTGCGCCGCTGGCCCGACAAGCAGACACGACCGATCCGCAACCTGCTGATCCTGGTCGTCCTCCTTGGCCCCCTGTTGGGGCTGGCCATAGCGGTGACCTCCATCCCGGCGGGACCCACCGACCAGGTCTTGAGTTCAGGCCCAACGGAGGACGGAGGTGTCAAGATCGGGAGGAACGAGGTTGGCGCCAGCGTCACACTGTTGAACCCCGATCTGGCGCGAGGAGAGCTGACCGCCCGCGTGGTGATCCAGCCGGGTTCGGACCTGATCGCGGGCGACCTGACCCTGACCCGTACCATCCGGGTGAACGTGCTCAGCGACGTCGCAGGTCGGATCCAAACGGTCTTCGATGCCGGATCAAGGGTGGAACCGGTCACTGCAACGCTTCAGCTGAGCGGCAGTCGGCTCACCAGGTATCCCGTCGACAACTACCTGGTCAACTTCAAGCTGTTGGTGCAGCGCGAGATCGATCCCGGCGAGGGCCAGGCGATCCCAGACCAGCCCGAGTTTGAGAACGTGCCCATCGTGGCGACCGTGCAGTCGAGCCTGAGCGACCTGCGTGCCTCCGGCACCACCCACCCCGGCAACGAAAGCAACGTGCTCAACGCCGACTTCGATCTGGAACGGCCGCGATCGGTGGTGGTCTTCGCGGTCGCCCTGATGGGGCTGGCCTGGCTGCTGGCATTGGGATGCGTGGCCCTCGCCTGGGGCGTGTTGGTGCAGGCCCGGGAAATACCAGTGTGGTCATGGGGATTCTACGCGGGCGTGCTGTTTGCGCTCCCCCAGTTGCGCAACGGGCTGCCCGGCTCACCACCGTTTGGCTCGATTATCGACTGGGCCGCCTACTACTGGGCGCTGGGGTTGGTTGGCGTCAGCCTGCTGGCCCTGATCCTTGCCGGCAACGTGGCGATCCGATCGGTGCGGACGGATTCGGATGCGGAGTTGGAACCGGATTCGGACCCGGACCCGGACCCGGACAGGGGCGATTCCGGCCCCCAGTCTCCGGCCTGACGCGTCGAGGGCGACCCCGGGGGTCGCCCTCACTCAACAATGGTACGGCGCCGTCACAGGCGCCGCTCTCGTCACTGGTCGTTGTTGCGGAGGCTGTCGATGGCATCCCCGGCCTTCTCCTGCACCATGTCAACCTTGTCGGCGTGCTTGCCGCCCGTCTTCTCGTCGATGAAGTCCCCGGCTTTCTCGACACCGTCAGCGATCTTGTCACCGTGCTCGTCGACCACGTCGTCCAACTTCTTCTTGGCATCGTCCAGAAAGCTCATGTGATTCCTCCATCGGGGGGTTTGGGCCGCCGTCGTTCGACGCCCGGCAACGCAGCATGCCTGAGGACGGCGCCCCAGACAAAGACCATGGCGCGGGCACCCAAACGCCACCTCCCACCAGGTGGTTCGTCCGTGGCAACCTTGAACGACCGTTCGCTGACAAACACCCCGGAGACTCAACATGTCCGATGCAGCCTTTGCCCTTGGCGCCTACCTCGACGACACCGGCGAACGCACCGATGAGGCCACGGCCTACAAGGCCGACGACCTGACCACCCACGGGGTGATCGTGGGAATGACCGGCAGCGGCAAGACCGGCTTGGGCGTGGTCATGATGGAGGAGGCACTGCGCAACAACATTCCCACCCTGGTGATCGATCCGAAGGGCGACATGGGCAACCTGTTGTTGACGTTCCCCAACCTGTCGGCCGACGACTTCGCCCCGTGGGTGCCCCGTGAGACCGATCCCGCCGAGACTGCGGAGACCTGGCGCAGCGGTCTGGAGGGCTGGGGCCTGGCCACCGAGCACATTGCCGCCCTGCGGGACGGACACCGGTTCTGTGTGCTGACCCCCGGGTCGACCGCCGGCATGCCGGTGAACCTGATCGGCAACCTGGCCCCTCCCGACACCACCGACTCGGAGGCGATCACCGACGAGATCTCTGCGCTGGTGTCGGGGATCCTTGGGCTGGTCGGCATCGACGCCGACCCCTTGGCCGATCGAGAGCACATTCTCCTGGCCAACATCATCGCGGCCGCATGGACCGCCGGCGAGACGCTGGATCTGGCAACCCTGCTCACCCGAGTCCAGGATCCACCGATGCGCAAGCTGGGGGTGATCGAACTCGACCAGTTCTTCCCCAAGGCCGACCGCACCAAGCTGATGATGAAGCTGAACGGGCTGCTGGCGTCGCCGGGATTTGCACCATGGACACAGGGTGCGCCGCTGAACGTGGAGTCGTTGCTGTGGGATGCCGACGGCCGGGCGGCGTGCACGGTGCTGTACCTGGCCCATCTGTCTGAGAGCGAACGCCAGATGGTGGTCAGCCTGGTGCTGTCCAAGGTGATTTCGTGGATGCGGGGCCAGTCGGGCTCCACCGATCTGCGTGCGCTGATCTACATGGACGAGGTGTATGGGTACGTGCCGCCGACGGCGGAGCCACCCTCAAAAAAGCCGATCCTGACGTTGTTCAAGCAGGCCCGGGCCTTCGGCGTCGGCGTGGTGCTGTCCACCCAGAACCCGGTCGACCTCGATTACAAGGCCATCTCGAACGCCGGCACCTGGATGATCGGGCGACTTCAGACCGAACGCGACAAGTCACGCCTGTTGGACGGCATGTCGTCGGCCGCCGGGTCGGTCGACCTGAGCGCCCTGTCCGAGACGATCTCGGGCCTGGGCAAACGCCAGTTTCTGATGCAGCGCACCGGCGGGTCTGCGCCCAAGCGCTTCGGAGTGCGCTGGGCGATGAGCTACCTGGCCGGGCCGCTCTCGAAGGATCAGGTGGGGTTGTTGCCGGGTCAAGCCGACGGCGCCGCCGCGCTGGCAGCCCAGAGCGTGGCAGCGTCACCCGGCGCGACGAGCCCTGCCGCCGCTCCCTCGCCGAGCCCTGACGAACTGCCTTCGCCCCCACCCGAGGTGGCAGCTCCCGTGGCTGCCCAGCCGGTCGCTTCGGCAGCTCCCACACCGGGCACGTCGAGCCTGGCCGACGACGAAACCCCAACGATGCCGGAGGTGGCCGAGGGAACCCCGGTGCGCTTCCTCGATCCGGCGGCTCCCTGGGCGGCCGACATTGGGTCGACGGCCGGTGGGCCCCGCCTGGAGCCGGCGGTCGTCGCCCGGGTTCAGCTGCTGTACGACGAGGGCGACTTTCGGTCCGAGGAGACCTACGAGGCCGTGTTCTTTCCCCTGTCGACCGACCCTGCCCCCGAATCGGCCAGGGTCGTGGACTACGACGACCGAGACCTGACCGAAGTCGCCCCGGCCGGTGCCGCGTTTGCGTTGCCCGATGCCAAGGTCGCCACCAAGGCCTACTTCACCACCCTGCAACGGGCGCTCACCGACCATCTCTACCGCAGCCGCAGCACCGAGCTGTTCACCAACCCCACGCTGAAACTGGCCGCCCGCCCAAACGAGACCCGCGAGGAGTTCGAGGCCCGTGCCAAGGGCGTCGCCGAAGCGGACGCCGACCTCGAGGCCAACGAACTGCGCAAGAAGCTGGCCGTCAAGGCCGACCGGATCAGGGCGACGATGGCCAAGGACCAGGAGCGGCTCTCGTCGGCCGAGACCACCGCATCGACGTCGAAGACCGACGAGCTGATCTCCGGCGCAGGGTCGGTGTTCGGCGCCCTGATGGGCGGGCGCCGGTCCTCGAGCTCCATCGCAACCGCCGTGCGTTCGGTCGCCTCCAAACGGGGTCGCAGCACCAAGGCAAAGGAGAAGGTGGAGCAGTACGCGGCGCGTCTCGAAGACCACCAGGAGGGTCTCGGCGAGCTCGAGGCCAACCTGGCCGATGCCATCGTCGAGATCGACGAGCGGTGGGCTGAGGTCGCCACCCGGACCGAGGTGCAGCAGGTGCCGTTGGAGAAGAACGACATCAACGTCACGCAGCTGGCGTTGGTCTGGGTGCCGACCGCTCGCTGAGCAACCGCGGGGCGACGCGAGGGCGTCCGTGGCATCCGCCGTCGGCACCCGGACGCCCCGGTTACCGGCGGGTAACTTCGTCGCTCTAGATTGCTCACATGCAGGACTACACCCCTCCGCTCGACGACATCAGCTTCCTCCTCGACCGCGTGCTTGATCTTCCGGCCCTGCTGGAAACCGAGCGCTTCGCCGAGTTGGACCCCGAGGTCGTTCATGAAGCGATCGAGGCGGCCGGCACCTTCATCGCCGAGGTGATCGCCCCCACCAACGCAATCGGTGACGAGATGGGCACCCAACTTCAGCCCGACGGCACCATGGTGACACCGGACGGTTTCAAGGAGGCCTACGCCAAGCTCGTCGAGGCCGGATGGGGTGCGCTCACCTTCGACCCCGCCTACGGGGGCGGCGGCTTCCCCGAGACCGTCGGCATCGTGCTCCAAGAGTTCATGGTGAGCTCCAACATGGCGTTCTCGATGGCACCGCTGCTGACCCAGGGCTCGATCCACGCCATCAACTCGGTGGCCGACGAACTGGTCACCGAGACCTACCTGGCCAAGCTCGTCTCCGGCGAGTGGACCGGCACCATGAACCTGACCGAGCCGGAGGCCGGCTCGGACGTGGGCGCGCTGCGCACCAAGGCCGTGCCCAACGACGACGGCAGCTGGGCGATCACCGGCTCCAAGATCTACATCTCGTGGGGCGATCACGACATGGCCGAAAACGTCATCCACCTGGTACTCGCCCGGACACCCGACGCTCCCCCCGGGACCAAGGGCATCTCCTGCTTCGTCGTACCCAAGATCATGGTGAACGACGACGGTACGCTGGGCGAACCCAACGACCTGAAGGTCGTGTCGGTCGAGCACAAGATGGGCATCAACGCCTCGCCCACCTGCACGATGAGCTTCGGCGACGAGGGCGGGGCCACCGGCTGGCTGCTCGGCAACGAGTTCGATGGCATGCGAGTGATGTTCGTCATGATGAACATGGCCCGTCTCTCGGTTGGCGTTCAGGGTCTCGGCCTGGCCGAGCGCACCCTCCAAGGGGCGTTGAGCTACGCCAACGAGCGGGTGCAGGGCAAGGTGGTCGGCACACCGAAGGAGGACCGCACCAGCCCCATCGTCGGTCACCCCGACGTGCGACGAATGCTGCTCGACATGCGCTCTCTCACCGAGGCCATGCGGGGCATCTGCCTGATGAACGCAGTCGCCATGGACCGGGCCGGATCACTGGCCGATGAAGACGCGCGGCAGGCCGCTGAAGACCTGAACGAGCTGCTCATCCCCATCACCAAGGCGTGGTGCACCGACATGGGCGTCGAGGTCACTTCGTTGGCCATCCAGGTCTACGGCGGCATGGGCTTTGTCGAGGAGACCGGAGTCAGCCAGTTCTTCCGGGATGCCCGCATCGCCCCGATTTACGAAGGCACCAACGGCATCCAGGCCATGGACCTCGTCGGACGCAAGCTGCCGATGCGCTCAGGCGGCGTCGTGACCGACACCATCGCCGACATCCGCGCCACGGCCGCCGCGCTCTCGGCCGACGACGAGCTGGCGGGCATCGGCGCCCGACTGGCCGAGGCCACCGATGCGCTCGACGAGGCCACGCAATGGATCTTCGGGCACGCGGGCGAGATTCGCGACGTACTGGCCGGGGCGACGCCCTACCTGCGCATGTGGGGTCTGGTCGTGGGCGGCTGGGTGCTGGGCAAGAGCGCCTTGGCGGCCGCCGAATGGGCCGCAGATGATGGCCCTGCCGACTTTTGTGCCGAGAAGGTTCGCACGGCCCGATGGTTTGCCGACCAACACCTCAGCACCGTCGTTGGGCTGACCGCCCGGGCCACCTCAGGGGCTTCGCTCATGGATGAGGCATCACTCTGAACCGCTGAGTGGCGGCCCGGGTGGCGGCCCGGGCTACTCCGCTCCGGCCCTCACGCTCTCGAGCACACCCCAGAAGCCGGGAAACGTCTTGGCCACACACCCCGGGTCGGCGATGGCGACGCCATCGGACACCACACCGAGCAACGAGAACGCCATGGCCATGCGGTGGTCGGCGTAGGTGCGCACCACCTCGGGCCGCACCCTGCCCGGATAAATGGTGAAGCCGTCGTCGTGTTCGGTGGCATCCACCCCCAGCCGCCCAAGTTCGGTGATGACACCCCCGATGCGATCGGACTCCTTGCCACGCACAAACCCGATGCCGCGCACCCGCGTGGGCGAATCGGCGACCGCAGCGACCGCAGCCAGCGTCGGGGCCGTATCGGAGAAGTCGGCCAGATCCACATCGACTCCGCGCAGGTCGCGACCCACCA
Organism: Candidatus Microthrix parvicella Bio17-1; assembly: GCF_000299415.1. Lineage (NCBI taxonomy): Bacteria > Bacillati > Actinomycetota > Acidimicrobiia > Acidimicrobiales > Microthrixaceae > Candidatus Neomicrothrix > Candidatus Neomicrothrix parvicella. The sequence continues at coordinate 126,606 of NZ_AMPG01000003.1, read as the reverse complement.
CCTCGGTCCAGTCGTCCCCCTGACGGACCACCGCGCCCATGGCCTCAAGCACCCCGAGGAACGCCATGTCGCCCTGGATCGAGCCCTGGCCCAACCCCTCGACCCGGATGCGACCGCGGGTCATGGCGGCCAGACCAAAGAAGTAGCTGGCCGCCGAGGCATCGGGCTCGATCGCATGATGTTGCGAGGCGTAGACCCCGTGGGGACAACCGAACCGGCGTTGATCGTCGTGCTCCACGGGCACGCCGAAGGCCTCCATCACCGCGATCGTCATGTCGAGGTAGGGGCGGCTGACCAGCGAGCCCATCACCTCCAGGTCCACGCCCTCATCGAACAGCGGGCCGCACAGCAACAGCCCACTGACGAACTGGCTGGACGTGGCCCCATTGACCTGCACACCACCGCCACGGACGCCGCCGCCGTCCGATCGCAGCGGAAGGTGTCCCTCGTCGGAAACCAGATGGGCGCCCAGCGAGCGGAGGGCCTCAACCTGATCGGACATCGGTCGGTCTCGAAGCTGCTGATGGCCATCGAGCACTCCCCCGTTTGGCGCCACCGCAATCAACGGGGCGAGAAACCGACCCGTGGTGCCACTCTGGCGGGCATCGATGTTCAGCGATTCGGCGGGCAACACGCCGCCAAGCCCCTCGATGCTCACGGTGCATGCGTCGCGATCCACCTGCAGCGCCGCGCCCATCTGCTCGAGTGCCGCCAGCATCGCCTCGGTGTCGTCGGAGAAAAGCACGCCGGTCAGTTCGGATCGGCCCGCCGCCAGGCCCGCACAGAGCAGTGCCCGGTTGGTCAGGCTCTTCGACCCCGGCAGCGCAACGGTGGCGTCGGGCGGCTCGGTCAGGCGGCGTAACGGCAGAGGGTCAACGATCACCGAATCACCCTACGAGAGCCTCCACCACAGACGCACCCAACGCTCCGCTCGCTCCCCGGGGTACCCGATGTGGGCCGCGTCGCGACGCAATCAGGTTTGAACCAGTTCGGCCGGGAGATCGGCGATCACGGCCGCCAGCTGGGCGAGCAGTTCGGCGTGGACGCTTGTTCGTCGCCAGAACATGGCAATCTCCCGGCTGGGGGCGGGCGTTTCAAAGGCGACCGTGCGAACGTCGGCCGACTGGGCCACCGGCGGGCTGACCGACAGCTTGGGCAACAGCGTGACCCCGACGCCGGCCGCCACCATCTGACGCAGCGTCTCCAGGCTGGTGGCCCGAAACCCGTGTCGTTCCGCGGCGCCGACCAGGGAACACACCTCCAGCGCCTGATCACGCAGGCAGTGCCCCTCGGTCAGCAACAACACATCGGCACCGACCAACACGTCGGTGCCCACCGATTGCGCATCGGCCAACTCGTGATCGGCAGGCACCGCCAGCACGAAGTCCTCGGTGAAGAGGGGTTCATGGTGAAGCTGCGCCTCGACCACCGGCAGGGCCAGCAGACCAGCGTCCAGGCGACCGTTCAGCAGGCCCTCGACCACCTCGTCGGTCTTCTCCTCCACCCACAGCAGCTCCACGTCGGGGAATCGTCGGTGCAACGGCGTCACCACGTGGGGCAACAGGTAGGGCGCCAAGGTGGGGAACACCCCCACTCGCAGGGTGGCCGTGCCCGGCTCACGGGCGGCCTTGGCCAACGCCTCGATCTGGTCCACCTCCACCAGCACCCCTCGGGCGTGGTGGATGATCAATCGACCGACCGTCGTGGGCATCACCTTGCGGGGTGCCCGCTCGAACAGCTCGACCCCGAGCGAATCCTCCAGCTTGCGCAGCTGTGAAGACAGCGTGGGCTGGCTCACAAAACAGGCCTCGGCGGCCCGCCCGAAGTGGCGGTGGTCGTCCACCGCCACCACGTAGCGCAGGTCCTGAATGTTCATGGGTTCGAACCTACATCCAGGACGAATCGCCCGGACCGGTTCCGGCTCGGCCGACGCACGCCTGGTTGGCTCAAGCCATCACCGGCTCGACTACCCGTTCGGCCACCTCGGCGCCCGCTGAGCGGGTGTCGTCGCCAACCGACCCTGACTCGACCACAAGCGGGGTACGGATCAGGTGGTCGAAGGCGGACAGCGCCGCCGTCGATCCGGCCCCCAGGGCGATCACGATCTGCTTGTAGGGCACCGTGGTGCAATCACCGGCGGCAAACACCCCCGGTACCGAGGTGGCGTTGCGGTCGTCGATGACGACCTCGCCGCGTGGGGACAACTCGACGGTGCCCTTCAGCCAACCCGTGTTGGGTACCAAACCGATCTGCACGAAGATGCCCTCGAGCTCCACCCGGTGCAGCTCGCCGGTGGCGCGGTCCTCGTAGTTGAGGCCGGTGACCGACGTGTCGTCGCCGAGCACCTCGGTGGTGCGGGCGCCGGTGATCACCGCGACGTTCGCGAGGCTGGCCAGCTTGGCCTGCAGCACCTCGTCGGCCCGCAGCACGTCGTCGAACTCGATCAGCGTGACCTCGGAGACCATGCCTGCCAGGTCGATGGCCGCCTCGGCGCCGGAGTTGCCGCCGCCGATCACAGCGACACGCTTGCCCTTGTAGAGCGGGCCATCACAGTGGGGACAGAAGGCGACGCCGCGGTTGCGGTACTCCTGCTCGCCCGGCACGCCCATCAGGCGCCAACTGGCACCGGTGGACAGCACCACCGTGCGGGCCTGCAACGTTGCACCGCTCGCCAACTCCACCGTGGCAAGCCCGCCCGACTCCGTGGCCGGAGTCAGCCTGGTTGCCCGCTGGTTGTGCATGACGTCAACTTCGTATTCGGCCACGTGGGCCTCCAACGCGGCGGCCAACTTCGGGCCCTCGGTAGAGGGAACCGAAATCAGGTTCTCAATGCTCATCGTGTCGAGCACCTGGCCACCGAAACGCTCGGCGACCACACCGGTTGCGATCCCCTTACGGGCCGCGTAGATCGAGGCCGAGGCGCCGGCCGGTCCGCCGCCCACCACCAGCACATCCAGGGGCTCCAGGGCATCGATGCGGTCTGCCTCCCTGGTGACGGCGCCGGTGTCGAGCTTGGCAACGATCTCATCGACGGTCATACGACCCTGGCCGAACGTCTCGCCGTTCAGCAACACGGTCGGAACGGCCATGACCTTCTGGCGCTCCACCTCGTCTGGGAACACCGCACCATCGACGGCCACGTGGGAGATGTTGGAGTTGAGCACCGACATGGCGTTCAGCGCCTGCACCACATCCGGGCAGTTCTGGCACGACAGCGACATGTACGTCACGAAGTGGTACTCACCTTCGAGCTGTTCGATCGCCTCCGCCGTCACCTCGGAGACCGCCGGTGGGTGGCCACCCACCTGCAGCAGCGCCAGCACCAGCGAGGTGAACTCGTGGCCCATTGGGATACCGGCGAAGCCCACCGACACGTCGGTGCCAACCCGATTGATCGAGAAGGACGGGCGACGCTGTGCCCCCGCGTCCTTGTCGCGCACGGCAGCCACGTTGTCGGACAATGCGGCGATCTCGGTGAGCAGGTCCCACAGCTCGAGGGATTTGGGCGAGTCGTCAAGCGAGGCGACCAGCTCGATGGGCCGGGTCACCTTGGTGAGGTGTCCTTTGAGTTGTTCGGTGAGGTTGGCGTCCAACATGGCGTGGCTCCGGCGTGGTGAGGTTGAGAAGTGTGGTGCGCGTTGAGAAGTGTGGTGACGGCAGGGTCGGTGCGAAGGAGCTTCGGGGGACGGGCGGGCCCGGCTATGCCGGGCCCGCCCCAACGCTCCGTGGTCGGTCGGTCAGATTTTGCCGACGAGGTCGAGGGACGGGGCCAGCGTCTCGGCGCCCTCTTCCCACTTGGCCGGGCAGACCTCGCCCGGGTGCTGACGCACGTAGATGGCGGCCTTGGCCTTGCGCACGAGCTCGGCGGCGTTACGGCCAACACCCTCTGCGGTGACCTCCATCACCTGGATGACGCCGTCCGGGTCGATCAAGAAGGTGCCACGGTTGGCCAGGCCCTCGTCCTCTCGGAGGATGTCGAAGTTGCGGCTGACGGTGGCGGTCGGATCACCGATCATCGTGTAGCGAATCTTGCCGATCGTGTCGGACGACGCATGCCAGGCCTTGTGGGTGAAGTGCGTGTCGGTGGACACCGAGTAGATGTTGACGCCCATCGCCTGCAGCTCGTCGTGGTGGTCGGCCAGGTCGCCCAGCTCGGTCGGACACACGAAGGTGAAGTCCGCCGGGTAGAAGAACATGATCGACCAGGAACCCATGAGGTCCTCGTCGGTCACGTCGACGAACTCGCCGTTCTTGAATGCGGTGGCCGAGAACGGCTGGATCTTTGTGTTGATGAGTGACATGGGGGGTCCCTTCGATTGGTCAGGCTCTCTTGAGTACAAGAATCATCATACCTATCGACACGGTCCGTTTGATAGTCAGAACCGATCGTTTATACCCATCGGATCGATAGGCGGCACCTATCGCCCGAACCTCTCCCATCTATTGACCCGTTCCACCGACACGGACAGCGAGCTTCCACCAACCGGCCGAGCGGCAACATCCGATGCGCGACAGACTGGACGAGCCGACGCAATCGGAACGTCGGCGGCCAAGGGGGGCACCATGTACGACCTGAAGATCACCGGTGGCACACTCGTCGACGGCACCGGGGCGGAGCCCCGACGCGCTGACGTCGCCGTCAAGGACGGAGTGATCGTGGCGGTGGGCCCTGATCTGGCCGGCGAGGCGGCCGAGACGATCGACGCCACCGACCGCCTGGTCACACCCGGGTTCGTCGACATTCACACCCACTACGACGGGCAGGCCACCTGGGACTCCCAACTGGAGCCGTCAGCCTCACACGGCGTCACCACCGTGGTCACCGGTAACTGCGGCGTGGGCTTCGCACCGGTGCGTCCCGGCAAGGAGGAGTGGCTCATCCAGCTGATGGAGGGCGTCGAGGACATTCCCGGCGCCGCCCTGGCCGAGGGCATCACCTGGGGTTGGGAGCGCTTCACCGAGTTTCTCGACGTGTTGGACACCCGAAGCTGGGCGATGGACGTCGGCACCCAGATTCCCCACGGCGCCGTCCGCGGCTACGTGATGGGCGAGGCCGGAGCCCGCAACGAGCCTGCTACAGCGGACGACTCGGCGGCGATGGCCGAGCATGTGCGGGAGGCGATCGAGGCGGGGGCGCTGGGCTTCTCCACCTCCCGAACGTTGGCGCACCTGGCCAAGGACGGCGAGCCGGTGCCGGGCACGTTCGCCGAACGGGAGGAGCTCTTTGCGCTCGGCCGGGCGATCGCCGACGGCGGAGGCGGCGTGTTTGAGGTGGCCCAAGGCGGGCTCACCATGCTCGACCGGGGCACCACCACCGAGGAGATGGGCTGGATGGCCGACCTGGCCGAGGAGACCGGCCAGCCACTGGCGTTCATGGTGCTGCAGACCGATACCGACCCGAACCTGTGGCAGGACGTGTTCGAGCGCTTCGACAAGCTGCTCGTGCGTGGCATCCCGATGCGGGCCCAGGTGGCGGCACGGCCCTTCGGCATGCTCGTCGGGCTCCAGACCAACCACCCGTTCGCCAAACGACCCACCTACCAGGCGCTGGCCCACCTTCCCTTGGCCGAGCAACTGGAGCAGCTCACCCGCCCCAGTGTCCGCGACGCCATCCTGACCGAGGCCGACGGCCCGCTGAACCCCGACAACCCCTTCGACGGCATCGGGCCGTTTCTCTCGATGATGACCGACAAGATGTTCCCGCTGGGCACCCCGCCCAACTACGAACCGCTCGCCGACGCCTCCCTCGGCGCGCTGGCAGCAGCAGCGGGCAACGATGCGCTGACCGCCACCTACGAGGCCATGCTGGCCGACGAGGGTAAAGCGATGTTCATGCTGCCCCTGTTCAACTACGCAGACGGCAACCACGACGCCATTCGCGAGATGTTGTTGCACCCCGGCTCGGTGTCGTCGCTGGGCGACGCCGGGGCGCACTGCGGCATGATCTGCGACGCGTCCATTCCCACCTACCTGCTGACCCACTGGGCCCGCGACCGCAGCCGCGGCGCCGGCATCGACCTGGCCCAGGCGGTTCATCTGCAAACCCAGCGAACCGCCGAGCTGTACGGGTTGGGCGATCGGGGCGTGGTCGAGCAGGGCCGGAAGGCCGACCTGAACGTAATCGACTTCGGGGTGCTGGCCCTCAGCCAACCCGAGCTGATCCACGACCTGCCCGCCGGCGGACGGCGCCTGGTGCAGTACGCCTCCGGTTACGACGCCACCATCGTGTCCGGCGTGGTCACCCGCCGAAACGATGTCGACACCGGCGCCCGGCCGGGCAGGTTGCTGCGCGGCCGCCGCTGAACAACTACCCGCCGGCCTGAACTCCCCTAACCTCAGCCTGTGAACGGCGCCCGGGCCTCCCTCAAGCGACTGGCCCGGCCGGCGCCGATCATCGCCCTGACGGTGGCACTGCCGGCGTTGGTCGCAGCCGTCCGGGCCGGCGTCCAACGTTGGTACCCAACCCTGGACAACGGCATCTACTCGGCCCGGGCTTGGGACGTGGGCACCACCCACAACCCGATGCTGGCCACGTGGTCGTCACGGTCCAAGGTCACCGGCGTGCTGATGAACCACCCGGGGCCGATGCCATTTCAGTTGCTTGCCCCATTTCGGCGGCTGCTCGGCCCGGTGGGGGTCCACATCGGATCGGCGCTTGTCAATGCCGGTGCGTTGGGGGCGGCCGGCTGGATGGGCTGGCGTGTGGGCCGACGACGCGGCGCCGTCGTCTTCGGTGGTGGCGCACTTGTGCTGGCCGCGTCGATGGGCAGCGCGGTGCTGTCCGATACGTGGACACACAACCTGCCACTGCTGGCGCTCTTCACGGCGGCCGTCGCCATGTGGGCCTCGTTCGCCGGTGATGCCTGGGCACCCGTCGTGACGGTGATCTTCGCCGGCCTGTGCGCTCAGATCAGCCTGGCCTACATCGTGCTGTCGGCAGTACTGATCGCTGCATCACTCGCCGCGGGGGTTGCGTGGTGGTGGGCTGAGCGGCGCGGACGCGCCGGCAGCCACAACTCCAGCAGGACCGCCGCAACCGCTCGGCTTCGACCGCTTGCGGTGGCGATCATTGCCTTGGCGGCGCTGTGGGCGCTGCCGGCGTGGGAGCAGTTCGTCGCTCCGGACGGGCCGCCCGGCAACGTCACCGCCATGATTGAGAATGCCGATCGCCTGGGCGCTGGGCGAGGCCCCGGGTTTGCCGTGGAATCGTTTGCCGACATCGTGCTGATCCCGCCGGCCTGGGCATTTGCCGATCCGTTGACGTGGGAGAACAGCGCCGGCGCACGTTTTGGCGCCGGTGAGTCGTGGGCGGCGTTCGGCGTCTTCACGTTGCTGCTGATCGCCGCACTCTGGTGGGCGCGTCGACGCCGTTCGAGGGTGTTGGGCGCTGCGGTGGGTGCGACCGCGCTGCTGACGGCTACCTCCCTCTTCACGCTGGCGAGCATCTCGGAGACCACGCTGGCCACTGCGGCCTACCTGCGATGGCTGTTTCCTGTGGGCGCGTTCGTCACCTCGGCCATGGCTCTGGTCGCCCTCGACGCCGTCCTGGCCCTGGTCACCGGAACCGAACGGCTCCCCCAACTGGCCCGATCGGCGGCCGGGATTGCGACGGGCTTGGCGGTCGTGGTTGGGCTGACCGTCTACTCGGTGGATACTCACGGGCTGGAGAGCGGCAGCCCACGATGGGCCAACGAACCGGCCGGGCAACTTCACGGGCTGCTTCGCAACGCTCCGGCGCAGCTCGCCGACCGCAGTCCTCTCCTTGCGGTCGAAACCCCGTACACCACGTCGTTGGTGCTGTACCCGGCGGTCCTCGACGAACTGCTGGCGGCCGGGGTCGACCTCCGGTTCGAGTCCGGCTCACCGCTGCTGACCCAGTTTGGGGTCGGCCGCACCGCCAGCGGGCATGAGCAGTGGGAGCTGTCCACCCGCAGCGGCGTGGCGGCCACTGCGGTCGGTGCAGAACCAAATGTGGAGGTGCTGGCCACCACCGGCATCGTCGACCCGGCGCAGTTCACCGATCTTGTACCCCGGGCCGAGGCCATCGCCAAGCGCATCGATGCCTCCTCCTTTGCGCTGCGTCCCGGTGGTTCCCATACCCCACAGGGACAATTCTTCGATGGCGCCACGCTGGCACGGGTCATGTACAACCCCGTCGGGTCGCTGTTCAACGGCACCACCTTCAGCCTGGTGAAACGAAACGTGGTGGTGCTCCCCGACGACCTGCGTGCCGACATTGCGGCGTTCACCGCAGATGTCGACCGCCGCGACCACGCGTTTGCCGTGGTCGTTCAGCCCGCCGGTACCAAACCGCCTGACGACCAAGGGCCCGTCCTGGCGCTCCCCGGCGGCAAGACCGAGAGCGAACCCACACAGACCGACCAACCCGAGAAGGCACCATGATGTCGCCGGGGATCACCGGAAGAAGGAGCGGGCGTGCTCCATCTCCTCCTCGGTGAGCGGTCCGCTTTCAGCCACGGTCTCGTCCACGAACGCCCGCATGTTGGCTGTCAGTCGCTCACGCTTCGCAACCTCGGCAAGCGCATGTTTCATCGCATCGGTCTGGGTTCCGTCGATGGACGTCACGCTACCCAGCGTTGTGGCTGAACCGCTGAATCCGCCCACGCAACGGTCCCCCACATCGGCGTAGGTTTGCTCGGTGCTCGACGTTCGAGATGCCACCCCCGACGACCTCCCCGCCATCGGGCGGGTGCTGGCCGCCGCATTTGCCGACGATCCGGTGTGGACGTGGATCACCTCACCGCGAACCGACTGGAGCCGGCGCGCAGCCGCCTGGTTCTCGGCAGTGGCCCGACTACAGCTGAAAGGCCACGGCACGGTGCTGGTTGACGAGGGTCTGCGTGGCGCCGCCATCTGGACGCCACCCGGCCGCTGGAAGGGAACGCTCGGCGACGCCGCCACCATGTCGATTCCCTCGGCCCGGCTCTTTGGCACCCGCCTGCCCCGCGCCCTGCACGCCCTGGCCACCAACGAGCGGATACATCCGACCGACCCACCCCACTGGTACCTCGAACTCCTCGGCACCGACCCCGCTCACCAAGGCACCGGGGTGGGAAGCGCGCTGATCGCCGAAATCACCGACCGTTGCGATCGTGAAGGGCTCGACGGCTACCTGGAGTCTTCCAAGGAACAAAACCTGGCTTTCTATGCCCGTCACGGTTTCGAGGTGCGCGAGGAGGTACACGTGACGCGGACCAGCCCCACCACGTGGACCATGTGGCGAGCCCCACTGGGTTGAGCAGGCCGGAGTAGGCCCTTCCTATCCGGGTGAACCACCGGCACAATGGCGACATGTTCGATGCGAAGAAGGAAGCGAGCGACGACCTCATTCATGCCGCCATCCAACCCGAGGTGCTTCCGGCCGAGCAGTTCCGAGGTGCCATGAGGGCCACAGCCAAGCCGGCGTTCTCCAGCCAGGTGTACGCCATCGGGGTTACCGACGCCCGACTGATCCTGGTGCCCATCGATCGCAAGCTTGCGCCCAAGGGCGCGGCCGTCAGCATTCGGCCGCCCGACATTCTGAAGACGTCGGTGGACGGCTTCGGTGGTGGACTCTCGCACTTCCTGACCGCCGATTGGGGCGACATCCGCTTGGACACCAGCGACAAGAACTACAAGTTCATGGCCCTTGGCGGCGGCATGGACCAGGCGTTCGTGGGTCAACGCCAGATGGAGGGCAAGCAGGCGTTCCTCGAGTTCCCGCATGCGGCCCGCAACCTGGCCCCCTGAGCAGCGGCCGGCAGTGAGCGCCCCCAAGCGGAGCACGCCGCGATAACTTCCGCGAATGTCCGGCATCAGCACCCACCACTCGATCAACTACATCGAGCTGCCGTCCATCGACCTCGAAACCACCAAGGCCTTCTACGGTTCGGTTTTCGGATGGGGGTTTATCGATTACGGCCCGACCTACGTCGCCATCACCGGGGCAGGCATCGACGGAGGCTTCGAGCTCAACCCCGAGGGGCGGACGCCGTCCACCGACGGAGCGTTGGTGATCCTGGCCTCCGACGATCTCGAGGCCAGTCAGGCGGCGGTGGAGGCCGCCGGAGGTGCCATCAGCGTTTCCGCGTTCGACTTTCCGGGTGGACGACGATTCCACTTCAGTGATCCGAGTGGAAACGAACTCGCCGTCTGGACCCCTGCGTGAGCGCTGGCCTCTCGTCCCGATGCTCGGCGTGAAAGCCGATTTTCAAGACGGGTCTTTCAGGCGGTCGTCTTGCCGTCGGACACCTCGGTGACGACCCGCGACGATCGCTCCAGGGTCAGATGCACAGGGCAGCGGTCGGCGATCCGAACAAGGCCGGCGCGCTGTTCGTCGGTGAGGTCGCCGGTGAGGTGCAACACCCGGGTCCACTCGTCCATCTTGGGGGTCGATCCGGATGCCGACGTCTCGCAGTCCTCACAGTGGGTCGTGGCGTGGCGCACCTCCACCTCGGCCCGCTCCAGTGGAATCTTCTTGTGCTCGGCGTACATGCGCATGGTCATCGACGTACACCCGCCCAGCGCTGCGGCCAGCAGTTCGTACGGGTTGGGCCCGGCGTCGTAACCGCCCACCGAGACGGGCTCGTCCATCAACAACCGGTGCCTGCCCGCAACCACCTGATTCAAGAACTTTCCCTGCCCGGTTTCCGACACCACCACACCCTCGCCGGACGTTGAGCTCGGTTGCTGCGCCTCGTCCAGGTAGCGCTCCACCCAGGCTCGAATCATCGACGCTGCAAAGTCGGAGTCACGACGCTTGGACAACAGGTGGTCGGCACCGTCCAGGGCAATGAAGCTCTTTGGGTGTCGGGCGACCTGATAGATCTGAGCGGCATTCTCAACACCGACGATGTTGTCGACGGGTGAGTGCATTACCAAGAGCGCCGCACCCAGGTTGGCCACGCACTGGTCGATGGTGCGTCGACGCAGATCGTCCAGCAGTTGGGCCTTCAGCTGAAAGGGCCGCCCGCCAATGTCGACCGTCGCCTCGCCGTCGGCCTGCAGCGCCTCGATGCCGCCGGAGAGCAGGTTCTCGACATGGCTCGGCTCGGCCGGGGCGCCGATGGTGACGACGGCCTTCACCGAGTCAACCTCGGGTGCGGCCGCCAACACCGCTGCTCCACCCAACGAGTGGCCGATCAGCAGACCCGGCGCCTCGTATCGGTCGCACATGAACGCCGAGGCTGCCACCAGGTCGGCGACATTGGTGGAGAAGTTGGTGTCGGCAAAATCGCCATCCGATGCCCCCAACCCGGTGAAGTCAAAACGCATCACGGCGATGCCGGCCTCGGCCAGCGCCACCGAGATGCGCGCTGCGGCGGCCACATCGGACGAGCAGGTGAAGCAGTGAGCGAACACGGCGGCGCCCCGGATCGGCCCGGCGGGCAGTTCCACCTTGCCCGCCAACTCGGTACCGCCGAACCCTTGAAACTTGATGCGCTCGCGTCGTGCCGTCACTGGCTGCCTCCAGGGTTCACGGGCTGGACATCGCCCTCCGCACCATCTCACAGCCTCGGCACGGCGTTTGCCACACCATCGACGTGACGGTTTGCGCTGCGTCAGGATGTTGGCAGCAACGGCATCACACCAGGGGGAGCAGGGGTCCATGGATCATCACGTCAGTCGCCGGCGGGTTTTGGCCGCCACCGGGGCCACCGGGGCCTTCGCCGCGCTGCGGCCAATGTTGGTACCCACCGAGCCCGCCGGGGCGCAGGGCACCGCCGCCTACCCCGACTCGGTGGCCTCGGGCGACCCGCGGCCCGACGGCTCGGTGATCTGGACTCGCGTGGCCCCCACATCAGCGGATGGCGAGGTGCCCCTCACCTGGCAGGTACGCCCGGCCTCCGGCGGCGCGGCGGTGGCAACCGGTGCGGTCACCGCCTTCGCAGCCAGCAACTGGTGCGTGTCGGTTCGGGTGGACGGCCTCGACCCAGACCGCTGGTACTCCTTCACCTTCGATGGGCCGTCGGGGCTCAGCCCGGAGGGACGGCTGCGCACCGCCCCGGCACCCGGCTCATCCCCGACGCACCTGCGTTTCGCCTTCGGTTCCTGCCAGCAGCGGTCGTCGCCGTATGTGGCCATGGCGGCCATCGAGGCCGAGAACGTCGACTTCTTCCTGCACCTCGGCGACTACATCTACGTGTCCGACGACGGGACGATCACCCTGGACGACTACCGCGACGTCTGGCAGCGCTTTCACTCCGATCCGGCCCTGACCCGGCTGCGAAGCCGGGTGCCGTTGGTGGCCATGTGGGACGACGGCGAGTTCTACAACGGCATCGACCGCACCGGCGACCCGGCCCGGCTGGCCGCGGCCAAGCGGGCGTTCTTCGAGTTCCAGCCGGTGTTACCAACCGACGGGGTCGATCAGGCCTACCGGGCGTTTTCGTGGGGCGACCTCGCCCACCTGCCGATCATCGACGTTCGTTCCTACCGCGACCCGGCTGTGGAGGCCACCGACAACGAGACCCCCGAGGGTGGCGTGGTCATGGAACCCGACCGCACCACACTTGGCGCACCACAGAAGGCCTGGTTGAAGGAACAGCTCTCGGGCAGCAGCGCCGCCTGGAGGTTGGTGGGCACCGGTTACAACGTGCTGGCGGTTCGACTGACCGACCGCGACACACCCGAGCGGCGGGCGACCGAACCCGACCTGGTGCTCAACGCAGGCGATTACTACCCCAACGAGGCGTTCGACGACTATCAGGCAGAGCGACGCGAGCTGCTGCAGTTCCTCGTGGACGAGTGCGTCGAGGACGTAGTGTTTGTGGCGGGGCACACCCACGTGTTTCTCGGCGGGCGGCTGTATCCCGACTATGACGATGCGGCCTCGCCGCTGGCGGCCCACGAGTTTGTGGCCGGTTCGCTCACCGCCGATCCTCCCCCTGAGGGAGTGGTCAAAAGCCTGCTCGGCTCCGACGTCAGCCGAGCCGAGGCCACCGACATCCTCCGCACCGTGGAAGCCGCTGGCCTCGATATCAACAAGCACCTCGACTACATCAACATCGTCGAGCAGGGCTACGGCCTGGTGGACGTCACCCCCGACGAGGTGCACGTGCAGTTTCGGGTGATCGACACCTTCGCAGAGGGGTCCGTGGCCACCACGGCCTGGGAGTACCGCATCGCCCGGGGCACCACGCCCTCAGCGTGCCCTGCCGCCGGTTCGGGACCCGACACGGCCGACCCAGAGGGGATGCCGGACTCCCCATCCTCAATGCCTCAGTCCAACGGCAACGGCAACGGCAACGTTGCCGGCGGCGGTCTACCGTCCTCCCCAACCCGGGGCGCCACCCGCACGCCCAAGCCCGGGTCGGACGGCGCCGCGGCGCCGTTGCCTGCCCGCTTTACCGGCTGAGGCCCGCTCGGCCAAGCAGCCGCTTCCGCGCCCTACCCCACCATCAGCGCGAGCGCGGGGGTGCCGTGTTGGGCGGGGGAGGGTTGCGGGGGCGAACGCTGTCAGAATTGCCGCCGACCTGGGAGGGCAACGATGGCGGATATGAGCGATGCGGAACGCGTGGGGTTGGTGGAGCAGTTCTGGGACGCACTGAACCAGCGGGACTTCGCCGCTGTCGGCGCCATGATGAGCGAACACGGCCACTACATCGACGTGCCGCTCGTCGGTGTTGAGCCCGGTGCCCACGGTCCGGCCCAGACCGAGGCACGCCTGCGTCTGGGTCTGGGACCGCTCAGCGACTACCGGCTCCACCCCGGCACCATCGTCGTCACCGGCGACATGGTGATCACCGAGCACCTGGAGGAGTGGTGGTGGCGCGACGGCGAGCAGGCCGAGGTGCGGTTCTGCTCGGTGATGGAGGTGCGCGATGGCAAAGTGGACCGCTGGTGGGACTACGTCGACCTCAACTCCATCTTCAGCGTCGCCCCCCAATGGTGGACCGACCACATCGCAGCCGGATACCAGAGCGCGTAGCCGCCGATTCACAGGTTGCACGACTCCGAATATCGCCCTGCTTCGACGGCCGACCATCCGTAGGCTCGGGAAATGCCGACGAACGAGTTCCACCAGCCCATCGGCCCGTCACTGGTTGGCTGGAGCCCGCCTCCGGTGCCACCGGCAACCGAGTTGGCAGGTCGCACCGTGCGCCTGGCACCGATGCACCCGCCCACAGATGCGCCAAGGCTGTTCAACGCGTTCACCGATGCCCCTGATTCGTTGTGGACCTACCTGGCCTTCGGCCCGTGCGTCGATGAGCATGCGCTCGAGCAGGCCCTCGCTGCGCTGTGCGATTCACCCGAGCGACGACCTTTCACCGTCATGGTCGACGACCTACCGGTTGGGTTTCTGGCCTACATCCGCATCGCCGCCGAACACGGGGTGTTGGAGATCGGATCGCTCGCCTTCTCCCCCGCTCTGCAACGCACCACCGCAGCCACCGAAACGGTCTCGCTGCTCATCGCCAACGCATTCGACCAGGGCTACCGACGGGTGGAGTGGAAGTGCGACGACCTCAATGCGCCGTCACGGGCAGCCGCCCTTCGATTTGGGTTCCGCTACGAGGGCACCTTCCGCAACGCCATCACCTACAAGGGCCGGAGTCGCGACACAGCCTGGTTTTCGATCACCGACGACGAGTGGCCGGCCCTCCGTGCCGCCCACGACGCCTGGCTGGCACCCGACAACTTCGACGCAGACGGACGCCAGCTCACTCGGCTCAATGCGCCATGCCGTGATTGACGGCTCCCATGTCACCGTGGAGGACGCACCGGCCGGAGCCAGGAAGCTGATCCTCAGTGGCGAGGTCCCGCTGTTTCTGGGCTGGTCAACGGCACCTCGACCAGTGGTCCGCCGGCAACCTCGGCATGAAGGGCACCCGACCCGGTGTCCAACCAGAGGCATCCGGCATGCGTCGGGTTGGCCGCTACGGTGGGCGGATGGACAAGCCGATTGTTGCCGTGCCCGATGGTGATCCGCCCAGCGAACTCCAGGTCTTCGACGACCAGGTGGGAGACGGGCCCGAGGCCACCGCCGGATCTCGGGTGTCCGTCCACTACGTCGGCGTGGCGTGGTCAAACGGCGAGCAGTTTGATGCCTCGTGGGACCGCGGCGCGCCGCTCGATTTTGGCCTCGGCGCCGGTCAGGTGATCGAGGGCTGGGACCAAGGCGTGCAGGGCATGAAGGTGGGCGGACGCCGCACCCTGGTGATCCCGCCACACCAGGCCTACGGAAGCAGGGGCGCACCCGGGGCGATCGCCCCCAACGAGACCCTGATCTTCACCGTCGACCTCATGGACGTTCGCTGAGCTGAACCGGCCGGTCGCCGGGATGGGTCCCGGCGACGTGGTCAGTCGTGAGGATGGTCGAGCACCCAACGGGCGGCACCCTCGGGCGCGTCCTGGGCCTCGTCCGATTCGAGCTCCTCCAGCACGTCGGCGGCCAACTCCTTGCCCAACTCCACCCCCCACTGGTCGAAGCTGTTGATGCCCCAGATCGCGCCCTGGGTGAACACGCTGTGCTCGTACAGCGCGATGAGCTGACCGAGCACACCCGGGGTGAGTTCGCCCGCCAAGATGGTGGTGCTGGGTCGGTTGCCCGGGAACGTCCGGTGGGCCACCTGCGCCTCCGGAACTCCGGCCTCAATCGCCTCGTCCGCGGATCGGCCCTCGGCCAGCGCCCGCCCCTGGGCAAGGGCGTTGGCCAAAAGCTTGCGCTGGTGATCGCCCGAGTCGTCGGCCGACTCGCTGAATGCGATCAGGTCGACCGGCACGATCGAGGTGCCCTGATGGAGCAGTTGATAGAAGGCGTGTTGTCCGTTGGTGCCGGGCTGGCCCCACACGATCGCCCCGGTGCGCAACGTGGCCGGTGACCCATCCAGCCGTACCCGCTTGCCGTTGGACTCCATGTCGAGCTGCTGGAGGTAGGCGGGAAACCGGCCCAAATCCGCGGCGTAGGGCAACACCGCATGGGTGGGAAACCCGTAGAGGTCGCGGTAGAGCACCCGCAACAGGCCGGTGAGCACCGGAGCGTTCTGACGCAGCGGCTGGGTGCGGAAGTGCTCGTCCACCTCGTGGCCGCCGGCCAGCATCTGACGGAAGTGATCTTCGCCGACGGCCAGCATCAGGCTGAGGCCCACAGCCGACCACACCGAGTAGCGGCCGCCCACCCAATCCCAGAAGCGAAACATGTTGTCGACGTCGATGCCGAAGGCCGCCACCGCCTCCGCATTGGTGGACACCGCCACGAAGTGCTGCGCCACCCAGGCCTCATCATCGGGCCCGTCGTTGTCATCATCGACGGCTTCATCCTCGCCGATGGGATCGTCACCGTTGGTGCCATCGTCGCCACCGGCAGGTGGGGCCACACCGGCACGGATCCATTCCTTCAAGGTGTGAGCGTTGGTGAGGGTTTCGTCGGTGGTGAAGGTCTTCGACACGACGACCACCAGGGTGGTGGCCGGATCGGCCCCGTCGATGGCGGCGGCGATACCGGCAGGATCGACGTTGGACACAAACCGGCACTCGATGCCGTCGCGCCGGTAGCGCCGAAGCGCCCGGTAGGCCATCTCGGGGCCCAGGTCCGAGCCACCTATGCCAACGTTGATGATGGTGCGGATCGGTTCGCCGGTGGCGCCAACCCAATCGCCCGAGTGCACCCGTTCGGTGAGGTCGGCCATGGCGGCGAGCACCCGATGCACCTCGGGCACCACATCGTCGTCGTCGATCGAAAAACGGGCACTCTCGGGGCAGCGCAGCGCCACGTGCCCAACAGCCCGGTCCTCGGTTGAGTTGATGTGTTCGCCGGAGAACATTTCGTCGCGCCGCTCCGCCACGCCTGCCCGCTCGGCCACAGCCACCAACGCATCGAGCAACACCGGGGTGGCTCGGTGACGAGTGAAGTCGAGGTACAGATCGCCCACCTCACAGGTCATGGCCTCACGCCGACCGTCGAGGGCCATCAGCGCCCGCAGGTGCAGCCCGCGCACGTCCTCGAAGGCCTCGGTCAGCGCGTCCCATTCGCGTGTGGTGGTGACGTCAACCTGCAGGTCGGGTTCGGGGAGATCGTCCCATGAGAAGTAGTCGTCGGGTTCGTTTGAGCCGAAGAATCTGCGAGATGCCACACCGATCACGCTAGCGGCGAGGACTACCGATCCGGTCGACCCCACCACGCATGTCCCGTGTGGGTCCCACCGTTCGCGCTCAGCTGATCCAGCCTTTGACCTTCTCGATCAGTTGGAGCTGATTGTCGCCCATCGGTTGCACCTGGAGGCGGGTGACCCCGGCGGCCCGGTAGGCCTCGATGCGCTCTCGCACCCGGCCCTCATCACCCACCATGGCCGTGGCATCGAGAAACTCCTGAGGAACCGCCGCCATGGCCTCATCCTTCCTACCGGCAAGGTAGAGGTCCTGGATCTGTTCCGCCTCTGCCTCGTAGCCGTAGGCGCAAAAGATGTTGTTGTAGAAGTTCTTGTCTTTGGCGCCCATTCCGCCCACGTAGAGCGCCGTCATGAACCTGCCGAGATCGCGGATCCGGGCGGCGGTCGCCTCGTCGCAGATGGAGAGGGCCCCACCGGCCACAACCTCCATCGGGGGCAGCGACGCGTCCCGCTTGGCCAGACCGGCGGCGATCGGATCCCCCCACACCGAGTCGGCCTTGTCAGGGTGGAAGAACACCGGAATCCAGCCGTTGGCGATCTCCGCGGTGACCTCCACGTTCTTAGGTCCCAGCGAGGCGATGTACACCGGGATGTCGGCACGCTTGGGGTGGTTGATCAGCTTCAGCGGTTTGCCCAGGCCGGTGCCCTGGTCCGCAGGCAGCGGCAGGTGATAGCTGGGACCGTCGTGGGTGACCACCTCGCGGCGCCACACCTTGCGACAGATGTCGATCAGCTCGCGCTGGCGCCCGATGGGCCGGTCGTAGGGCACGCCGTGCCAGCCCTCGATCACCTGGGGGCCAGATGCCCCGATGCCCAGGATGAACCTGCCCTCCGACACGGCGTCCAGCCCGGCCGCAGTCATGGCGGTCAACGTTGGAGTGCGGCTGTAGATGGGCAGGATGGACGAGCCCAGCTCCATCGTCTCGGTCTTCGCCGCCAGGTAGCCCAGAATGGACACGGCGTCGAAGCTGTACAGCTCGGCGACCCAGCCCACGTCGATACCGGCTCGTTCCAGATCGGCGGCCTCTGCCGCAGCCGCCCGGGGATCGCCGGAGTAGTTGAGCGTCATCGAAAGCTTCATCGACCTATCTTGGCAGTCTCCCCGGCTCCACGTGAGGCCTAGCGTGAGACGAATGGGAGCCTCCACGATTCACCAGACCATCGACCGCTGGCACGCCTACCTGCGGGGCGATGACCCCGACGGCCTCGACGCCCTACTGGCCGACGATGTCGTTTTCTACTCACCCATCGTCTACACACCTCAGGAGGGCAAGGCGGTGACCGCCCTCTACCTGGCTGCGGCCAAGCAGACGTTGCCGGGCACCGGGGCCACCGGCGACGGAACGACCGGCCCGGGGACGGCGTTCCGCTATATCAAGCAGGTGCTGGCCGACGACACGGCGGTGCTCGAGTTCGAGACCTCGGTGGAGGGCACCTACGTCAACGGCGTCGACATCATCCGCATCGACGACGAGGGCCGCATCGTCGAGTTCCGGGTGATGCTGCGGCCCCTCAAGGCCATCAACCTGGTTCACCGCCAGATGGGCGAGGCGCTTGAGGCGCTCACCGCAGGCGAGTAGCCGGCTTCGCCCTCGGGCCACACCGGAGGACGGGGCCAAGGGTCAACAGTCAGGATCGGGTGGGGAGTACTCAACCGGTTCGGATCCAACGTGGATGAGATAGCGCTGACCGTCGTATTGAGGCGTGGCAGCGTCCTCACCATCCGCGCAGGAGGCGTACTCCACCATGGGGCCTTCCCCTCCGTTGATACAGGCTTCAAAGTCATCGTTCGTCACGACTGCGCCGTCTTCGATGACGTTCGTGCACCTGACCGTGTTTCCCGGCACGTCCGACACCACCACCCGGGGGTCGCCTGGGTCTGGTGAGGTCCCGCCGGGATTCGGGTCATCCCCTCCCCGCTCCACCACCCCGGAATCGCCGCGGTCCTGCGATGTCTCGCCAGGATTCGAGTCGTTTCCTCCCCGAACCACCACCAAGAGAACCCCGGCGATGACCACGACAACGACCAGCGTGGCGACAATCCCTCCGAGCAACCAAAGCCCACGATTCTGGCCGGACCCCTTCGGCGGGGGTCCCGAGCCTTGAGGAAGAGCGCCTGGATAAGGCTGGGCCTCGGGTTGTGGGTAGACGGGCGGCGAAGCGTGAGATCCTGGGTACGGAACCTGCTGCTCCGGATGCGGCGAGACGAGCGGGCTCTGCGGCGGGGGCGGCTGGGGCGACGGAGCGGCGGGACTCGATGGGGGGCCTGACGAACCGGTTTCCCCTGTTGGGGTGGCCTGGCGGTACCACGGAGCGTTGTCTGAATCAGTCAAGAAGTCGATGCTAGCGAGCAGCGAGCTTCACAGTGTGGGGGGGGTGTCGCGACGCCGTCAGGGTTGCCCGGGGGCGTCGATCACCTCGGCCTCGATGGCTCCCGAATCGTCGAGTTCCGGGTGATGCTGAGGCCCCTCAAGGCCATCAACCTGGTTCACCGCCAGATGGGCGAGGCGCTGGACGCACTCGCCCGCGTGGAGTAGCCAACCACTACGGTCAGCGGCGGTTGCTGCCTCGAATACCGTCACCCTGAGTGCAAAGAATCGTTGCCATCGCCGAAGCGCGCCGCCACAATGCAACCATGACTACACCGCGTTCACACGTGCTCAACGTGGTGATGGCCGCTGCCGTCCTGCTGCTTCTCACCGCCGGGTCCGCCTGCAGCACCTCGCCACCGCCGCAGGGACCCGTGGCGTTTCAATCGCCAAGTGGCAGGATCACATGCCAGATGTATGACGGCGCAGACTGCATGGTGAACCCCAACTCCTGGAAGCTCCCGCCGCGACCGAAATGGTGCGACTACGACTGGGGCGCATCGGTTGAGGTCACCACGAAGGCTCACCTGACGTGCAGGGGGGACGCCAACAACCCGGGTTCGGTCCTCGCCTACGGGCGCAGCACACAACGCGGGAATTTTGTCTGCCTCAGTGAGAGGAGCGGCATGACCTGCGTCAACAAGAAGAACGGCCACGGGTTCAAGGTCAACCGAGCCTCGTACCAACTGTTCTGAGCTCTGCGAATCGGTGCCACACGGGGCTACGCCAAAACCTCCGCCTCCATGGCACCCGACGCCCCGGAGGCGTCCCGTGAGTCCCAGCGTGCCACGAAGGCAAACATGTCCCCCCGCACGATGCTGTGGCGCCACTCGATCGGGTGCTGCCGGTCGGGGCCGTAGGTGACCCGCTCGATGGCGAACACCGGCTGTTTGGCCCGGATACCCAGCGCGCTGCGCTGCTCCGTTGTTGGCAGCTCCGGATGGATGCGCTCCCAGCCCGAACACGGCTGCACGCCGGTGCGTTCGGCCAGCTCCCCGTAGAGAGCGGTGCGGCTGAAGTCGCAGTTGAGGAGCGGACGGGCGAGCGACGCCGGTAGCCACGAGCAGTCGAGTGCCAGGGCGCGATCACCCGCCCGCCGCAACCGTTCGAGGTACACCATCGGCTCGTCGTCGGCGAGGCCAAGCACCCCGGTCGCCTCGGCGTCGGTTCGCTCGTCGAGCACACGAACAACACTGTGCTGCTCATAGCCCTGCGCCTCGATCGAGCGGTACAGCGAGTACAGCGTGCCCAGCGGCTGTTCGATGCCCGGCGAGATCACCCGGGTGCCGCGCCCCCGCTCCCGAACAACCAGGCCATCATCGCTGAGGCGCCGCACCGCTTCACGGACGGTGTGCCGGCTGACCTTGTAGCCCTCCATCAACTCGCCGTCACCGGGGAAGTGGCCCGAGAACTCGTTGGCGTTCAGCCGACGACGCAGGTCATCGCACACCTGGCTCCACAACGGCATCGGGCTGGATCGATCGACGGGGGTGAGCACCCTGCCGAATGTACGGAGTACCGACCAACTTGGCAAACATGTTCGTTTGCCCGGACATGACACCAGTCGGTTGCCCTCCACCCGCCGGGGGTTCATGGTGGGAAGCGACAACCACGAGCCGCCACCTGTCCAGCACCAACTCGACGGGAATGTGGGTGGCGATCTCATGGTTGGATGCTATTGTACGGACATTCGTTCAACCGGTTCGGGTGCACGACGCTCGCCCCTTCAAAGGAGACACCATGTTGTTCACCCAGTACTACCTCGACTGCCTCTCACAGGCGAGCTACCTGGTCGGCGACCCCCTGGCCGGGGTTGCTGCCGTGGTCGACCCCCGGCGGGACATCGACGAATACCTGGCCGACGCGGCAGAGGCCGGGGTTGAGATCAAGTACGTCATCGAGACCCACGTTCACGCCGACTTCCTGTCGGGCCACCTGGAGATGGCGGATGCGACCGGCGCCGAGATCATCTACGGCGAGGCCGCCGACACCGAGTTCCCTATCCGCCGAGTGACCGACGGCGAGCGCATCTCCCTCGGCGACGTCACGCTGGAGTTTCGGGCCACGCCGGGCCACACGCCCGAATCAATCTCGGTGGTCGTCTACGAGCATGCGGACGATGCGACGCCCTATGGCGTCCTGACGGGCGACACGCTGTTCATCGGCGACGTCGGACGCCCCGACCTGCTCAGCTCGGTCGGCGTGACGGCCGAGGAACTGGGTGGTCAGCTCTACGACTCGCTGCGCAACAAGATCATGCCGCTACCCGACGAGACCCGCGTGTTTCCGGCACACGGCGCCGGTTCGGCCTGTGGCAAGAACCTGTCCACCGAGACCAGCTCCACACTGGGCGAGCAGCGCCAGAGCAACTACGCCCTCGCACCGATGACCAAGGAGCGCTTCGTCGAGTTGGTCACCGAGGGCCAGCCCGCAGCGCCCGCCTATTTCTTCTTCGACGCCGTGGCCAACCGATCCGAGCGCGAGCTGCTCGACACCGACCCTCCCGCGGCGTTCGACCTCGACGAGGTACTCGATGCCCAGCGCAACGGCGCGGTGGTCATCGACGTCCGCGACTCCCTGGACTTCGCCCAGGGCCACCTGGCCGGCTCGCTCAACGTCGGCCTGGACGGTCGCTACGCGGAGTACGCAGGAACGGCTGTCGCCCCGGACGCCGACATCGTGTTGATCACCGACGCAGGCCAGGCGGCCGAAGCGAACCTGCGCCTGGGACGCATCGGCTTCGACAACGTGATCGGCGTGCTCGAGGGCCCGGAGGTGACGTTTGTCGCTCGGCCCGAGGTGACCCAGCGATCCTCGCGGCTGACCGCAACGGCGTTTGACCAGGCACGCGCGGCCAATGAGAGCGTGCAGGTCATCGACGTGCGCAACCCGGGCGAAACCGCCATCGGCTCGATCCCGGGAGCGATGGCCATTCCCCTGGCCCAACTCCAAGACCGTCTGGACGAGATCGACCTGCACCAGCCGATCGTCGTGCACTGCGCCGGCGGCTACCGCTCCTCGCTGGGTGCCAGCTGGTTGCGGTCGCACGGCGCAACCGACGTCTCCGATCTGCTCGGTGGATTCGACGCCTGGTCAGCCGTTCAGGCCAACGCCTGAGTTCAGCGACAAACCCCCACCCACCCACCCACCCACCCCTCCCTCGCTTGTACGCAAAGGAACCCCCGCCCATGACCTCCCCCACACTCACCAACCCTGCCCCGAGTACGACGGAGTCGGCGGCCCACTTCACCGGCGAGTTTGAGACGGCCCACATCCCCGGCAGCTACAACGTGCCGCTCAACCTGCTCGGCGAGCACGCCGACGAGATCCGCTCGCACCTCGACGTGCCGGTGGTGATCATCTGCCGGTCGGGAAACCGCGCGGCACAGGCCAACCGCACGCTCGCCGGTGCCGGAATGTCCAGCACCCACATCCTTGAGGGCGGGCTCATGGGATGGGACAACGGCTCACGGCCGTTGCAACGCGGTGAGGCCCGCTGGGACATCGAGCGCCAGGTGCGCATGGTGGCCGAGCTCACCGGGCGGGACTGAGCCGATGCGCGGCCTGCTCGCCAGCCCCCTCGGCCTGCTGATCGGGCTCAGCCTGGGCGCTCTCGGAGGCGGCGGCTCGATCCTGGCCGTCCCCGCCCTGGTGTACGGGGCCGGCGAGACCGCTCAGGTGGCCACCAGCACCAGCCTGCTCGTGGTTGGTGCCGCATCGTTCATGGGCGTCGGGTCTCACTGGCGGGCCGGACGGGTGAAGTGGGGTCATGGACTGCTGTTCGGGATCACCGGCCTGGGCGGCAGCTACCTGGGTACCGCCGCCAACCAGGCGGTCGACCCCGACGTGCTGCTGCTCGCGTTCAGCGGCGTCATGGTGGCAGCGGCAGTCGCCATGTGGCGCCGCAGGTCGAGCGACGACCCCACGACGACCGACCAGGCCGTCGAAACCCCCGCGGTTCTGGCGACGTCGACGACGTCCAGCGCGTCCGCGACCGCCACGCTTCCGACTGCCACCCCCGCATCGGCCGCTGCGGTGCCTTTGTCAAGCGCCGACCGCGAGGTTCACAAGGTCGAGCATCCAGATGCCGACGCCCCCGAGAGCCTCAGCTGGGCAGCACTTCCCAAGGTGTTGCTCGCCGGCACGGCCGTCGGCCTCATGACCGGCTTCTTCGGCGTTGGTGGCGGCTTCGTCATCGTCCCCGCACTCGTGCTCACGATGGGGTTCTCGATGCCCGACGCAGTGGGCACTTCGCTGGTGGTGATCGCCATCAACTCTGCGATGGCGCTGGGCCTGCGGGCCGGCACCCTCGACATTCACTGGGGTGACGCCCTGCCGTTCCTCGTGCTGGCCATCATCGGCACCGTGCTGGGCAAGCGCATCGCCGACCGGGTGCCCGCCTCCAAGCTGACCACCGGGTTTGTGGCGCTCCTGATCGCCCTCGCCGCTTACACGGCGATCAGTTCGATCTCACAGCTGGTGTAACACCAGCTGCGAAACCCTCCGCTGAGAGACACTCGGCGGGCCCCGTCAGCAACACCCCGGTTGCGGGCCCTCCCCGGCCGACAAGCGCACCACCTGAGCATCGGGCGGTGCGTAGTTGGGTTGCTCCTGGGCCGAAGTGCCCGAAAGTCGCCACTCTGACACCCCGTCAAAGAATCCGTCCCAAGGCCGATTGTCCACGGCCAAGGCACCGCCTTCGGCGCGTCCGGCGACAACGCCGGGGTAGGCAGCCTGCAACTCTTCCCAGGTTGACCCGAGCTGTATGCCGGTTCCGGCCAGTTCAGCGTTCGACACGGTCGCCGTCGGGGGTAGGTAGTCCTCGGTATTCCATTCCCAACCCCGCAGTTGGGCAGTCTCTTGAGACTCGCCCCCAAGGCGCACGCACAGCGTCTCCCAGCACACTTTCCGGTGAACCGCGTATCCCCATGCCGGACCCAAATTGTCATCGCTTTGGTAGTACTGCCCCGCAACCGCGGCGTACTCCGTGCCTTCAACTTCACTTTCCGGAAGGAACTCCTCCCATCCTGTGTCCTCGCTGGGGCTGCCCAGCTTCTCGGACAGCGACGCGAGGGAACGCCCTGCATCTTCTCCGAACCTGGCGACGCCAACGCTGTCGCCAGAGAGCTGCAGAGGTTCATCCCTGGGCGCTGTCGTGGGCGGAGGCGGTGTCGTCGCAGGGGCCGGCGCCGTCGTCGGTGGGGAACTGGTCGTGGGCGGTTCCGTCGGGGGAGGTGCCGTGGCCGGAGCCGAGGTGCTCGGAGCCGAGGTGGTCGAGAGGCGAGCGGTGGTGGCCGAAATGGAAGTCGTCGTGGAAGCAACACCTTCTCCGGCTGACTCAGCCTGCCCGCACGCCGGCACCGCCACTACCGCCACAACCGCTATCCGAAGAAACCGACGTGCCGGCAGTACAGGTCGCGCGGTGCGAAGAGGCAGTTTCACGGTCAGTTGCCGTAGCCGCCGCACTTCGCCTGCCTGTGGTTGGCCAACGTGCACCATTGTTTGGAAACCGGTCCTGTCATGCTGAGCCCCCAACTCGTTGGCTTGAACGTATAGGTGGAACCCACCCGAACCCGACGATTGTCCGACTTCACCACCTTGGCCTGGAGCATATTGCGACTGGCGCTGGTAGCCGTCATATCCAAGGTCAGGTAGTCGAACGGCATGACGGAAGTGTCCTTCATCTCCACCAAAACTCGCCCACCGGACGTGATCGTCATGCCACTGGTGTTGGCATACCAACTGCCGACGAACGGCCTCATGGCCGAAGCGGCGGGTGGCGGCGCTGCACACTGACACCCGGCCACCATCGTCGCCACCGCCACCAGAACAGCGAGTAGTCGACCAGGTCGGTTCGTCATCATGGGGCGGATGTTAATGCGTTGGATACCGCCATTCACCAAGAGGCGCTGGACGGCCTGAGCGTTGCCATCGGGTCTACGTATCGGCGCTTGATGCTGGTGATCACAACCTTGCCTCCGGCGACCTTGACGGTCACCGTGGTGCTGCCGCCGGGATAACAGCTTGCGTCGTTCAGCCGCTCGGCACTGACGTTCACGGACAGGCCCGTCTTTGTCTTGGTCATCGACTCAACGTCATTGCGGGCTGGGCCGGTGAGTCCGTGCGTCTTCCAATTGGCATCGTAGAGGTCACTTGAAGCTACAAACTTCGGGCCAGGCCCGATGAACAGAACCTGATGCGGCCACGGCGAGACTCCCTGGTTGCAGTCGGCCACCACGGCGGTGAACGGACCTGAACCGCCGGGCACGTTGGTCACCTATCCGCTGTTGCCGCTGTACAACTTCTTGACCAGCCTGAAGTGCCCACCGCCCCTCGGGATGCCGGTGTGCTCCCCCTTCACCAACTTGGTCGGCTTCTGGCCACACAGTGATGGGCTCCTGCAGACTGCAGTTGTTGCCAGGTTGGGCTGGTCGGTGGCGTTGCGGCCAGACACCCGCATCCGGCCATACAGAGCGCCATCACGATTGCCACGACTGTGAACATATGACTTCGACTCGTACTTGAATGGTATGCATACTGCTGACTTTCAGCACAAGCGCGCAGCGGGCCCTCACGGCTTCAGCGCCGGCCGAGCGACGTCGTCCAGTTGGTTCGCGCTCGACGCAGCCGACCACCGATGTGGTCGAGCAGCTGTTCCGAGAACGAGCCGTCCGGAGGCATCGCAGTAGCGGCGGCTGCCTCCAGCGCGTCGGGCATGCGGTCGAGCAGCCCACCGATGACCGCATCGACCGAGACGGGCCGGAGGCCCCAGGACACCCCTTCGGCGGCAACATCGCCCATGGTCACCTCGTTGATGTCGGTGGCGTCACCAACGAAGAGCCCGAGGCCGGTCGACACGTCCTCCGACAGCGCCGTGGTGCTCATCACGTCATAGCACGGCGCCAACGACACCACGCCCTCCCGATGCAGCAGCGAGAGGTTCTTTCCGTGCAGGTCGGCGTTACCCACCACCATGTTGACGACCACCTGCTCCAGCAGGCGCACGCGTTGGGGACCATCTCCCCAGCGGTCGAGCACCTCGGCGACACCGCGGAGGGACGGCGGGCCCGCACCCTGTTGATACTTCCGGCGAGGGTCTACCGTCAGCACCATCAGGGCCTGACATGCGTCCTCCTGATGGAGACGCCGTGACACTCCAGAAGCATCGAATTCCCGATCGAAGCGGGTCGACACCAACGCCGGCTCACCGGCGAAGGCCATCATTTCGGTGGTTGCGGCCGAAACATCCGCAGCTGCGGCGAACCGCTGACAGAGCAACTCGTTGGGGATCGACCCTGCCAAGAAGCGGTGAGCGGGTTTGAGGAGATGAGTCGACGGCCGACCCTCAGCCGGCAAGTACCACCCCCCTGCTGACGTACGTCCGAGCAACAGTTTGGGCTGGACCCCGGGCAGGGATACCCGCACCAGACCGTCGGCGCCGAGTGGGTGATCAGGAAGGTCCCGAAGCCGTTGCGCGATCTGCTCGGAGCTCAGACCGTGCGCGATACCGTCGAGAGCAGACGGGTGAGGCTTGCCTTGGGCGATGACAAGCGCCCCGGCGCAGTCACGGCCGAGGGCACGAAGCAGGTCCATGTCGGTGCCACCGCCGATGCCCAGTCCGAGATCGAACGCAATGATGCGACGGGCGTCCCCCTCGGGGAGGAGGCCGTGAAAGAACGGGCGGGTAAAGCGGTCGGGATACGGCGCCGAACGGGTCGGCATCGCCACCGAGAACATCGGCATCGAAGGGTCGGTGTACGTGCAGCTCATCCGCCCTCGCCGTTCGGCGAGCGTTGCGACGAGGGTCTGACCCCACCACACGTTGAGCTTCCCGCTCATAGCGTCTTCGGGCGTACGACAACCTCGAGGCCAAGCTCACGACAGGCACGCATGATCGCTCGCATGGCTGCGTTGGACCTGCCGTTCTCCAAGGCTGAGAGGTAGCTGCGATGAAGGTCCAAGCGCTCGGCAAGGTCAGCCTGGCTGGTTGCTGAACGATGACGAAATTCTTGGATCGCGGGGCCGAACATGGCCTCGTTGAGGACGACGAACTCCGCCGATTGACCGCTGACGTTTTCGCCTCGGCCAGCCACCACTTCGTCTGCGTTCGATGACATCGAGACATGCTAACGCGATGTCTTAAGATTCGGACATCAGGGGCTGTTGGGCCGGCTGACTCAATGTGGTCATGTCGCAGGAGCGGAAGACCGCTCCCTTCGGTAGGTCGCATCGAACGGCCGATCCACGCCCCGGTCTAGCGGCTCCGGCCGCCGCTCAACCTTGATTGTCACACCCCATCCGTAGGGTCGATTCCCATGAGTTTCATCCACCCCAGCGACTGACATATGGGGCGACCCCTGGTCTATTTGACGACGCCCGAACGTGTCTCACAACAAATTTAGGGTGATCCTGTTTCCTTGAGCTGCGCCGAGGCATACGTTTGTTTCATGAACCGTCTTGTGAGGGTCCGGCTGGTAGCGGGGTGGTTGTTGGTGATGGGGGTCGTGGCGGCCCTGGGGGTGCCCGCTGGTGCTCAGAACAGTCCGCCTCCCGATACTCCTCACGCCGGTGATGTTGCTTCGGCGTCGTGTGTGGCGCCTGCCCCGCACGGTTTTACCGATGTGCCCGCCAATTCGTATTACAACGTCGCGGTCGGCTGGCTGGTCGAGGCTGGGATCACCTCTGGCACCGTACCGGGCAAGTACTCACCGAACAGCCCGGTCACGCGTGCACAGATGGCGTTGTTCTTGTGGCATTCAGCCGATTCACCCGCCCCGGCCGGTAATCACGGGTTCACCGATATCCCTGCCAACAGTTACTATGGCGATGCGGTGTCGTGGCTGGTCGAGGCCGGGATCACCGCCGGCACCTCAGCGGGCAAGTACTCACCGAACAGAGCGGTCACGCGTGCACAGATGGCGGTGTTTTTGTGGAGCGCTGCCGGGTCACCCGCACCGATCGGAACCCACGGGTTCTCCGATGTTGTTGCAAGCAGTTATTATGAGACTGCGGTGACGTGGCTAGTCGAACAGCAGATCACCTCGGGGACATCACCCGGCAAATTTTCCCCTTCGAATCCGGTCACCCGAGCACAAATGGCGGTGTTCTTGTGGCATTCAGCCTGCCCAATCCCAGCGCCAACCCCACCCATTGCCGCCGGGGACCTCCATTCGTGCGCGCTCAAACACGACGCCGGTACCGTGTCCTGCTGGGGATCCAACACCGACGGGCAACTCGGCGACGGGACCAACGCCAACCGGTCGACGCCAACAACAGTGCCCGGGCTCACCGGCGTCACCGCCATCACAGCCGGGCCATACTATTCTTGTGCGCTCAAACAGGGCGGCACGGTTTCCTGCTGGGGAAGCAACTCCAGCGGGCAGTTGGGCGATGGCAGCACCACCGACCGGTTGACACCAACACCAGTGCCCGGGCTCACCGACGTCACCGCCATCACCGCCGGTAAATGGCACGCTTGCGCGCTCAAACAGGGCGGCACGGTTTCCTGCTGGGGATACAACTACTACGGCCAGCTGGGCGACGGGAGCAACTGGGACCGGTTGACACCGACACCAGTGGCCGGGCTCGCCGACGTCACCGCCATCACCGCCGGGTACGTCTCTTCGTGTGCTCTCAAACGAAACGGCACCACCGCCTGCTGGGGAGCCAACGAACACGGGCAGTTGGGCGACGGAACCATTACCAACAGGTTGACACCAACAACAGTGCCCGGGCTCACCGACGTCACCGCCATCACCGCCGGTAAATGGCACGCTTGCGCGCTCAAACAGGGCGGCACGGTTTCCTGCTGGGGATACAACTACGACGGCCAGCTGGGCGATGGCAGCACCACAGACCGGTTGACACCGACACCAGTGACCGGGCTCACCGACGTCACCGCAATCACCGCCGGGTACGTCCACTCGTGTGCGCTCAACGACAACGGCACCGCAGCCTGCTGGGGAGACAACAGCTGGGGGGAATTGGGCGATAGCACCACCACAGACCGGTTGACACCGACACCAGTGACCGGGCTCACCGACGTCACCGCGATCACCGCCGGGTACGTCCATTCGTGTGCGCTCAACGACGACGGCACCGCAGCCTGCTGGGGAGACAACAGCTGGGGGGAATTGGGCGATGGCACCACCACCAGCCGGTTGAGCCCGACACAGGTGTTGGGCTTCTAGCCCGGGTTAGCCCTTGGGCTAGCCCCGCCGGAGCCAAATCATCAGCCGTCGCAGCCCGACCACGCATCGGCGGTTCCCTCCGCCCGGATGCCGGCGCCGTTCGGTGAACGTGTCTCATGGCCAGGTTTTGGGTGATCCCATTTCATTGAGCTGCGCCGAGGCATACGTTTTCCCACGTCGAGCACCTGCTCGTCCACTGCGCGTCGGGGGTTTCGCGCTTCGATCGCAGCCAGCCTGCGCGCCAGGGCCGGGAGGAACGTCAAGCTGATCGACGACGGCTATGACCGGGTGGCCGAGTTGGGGTTGCCCACCGAACACTGAGACTCCGAACCGTCTGGCGGCCGGCGGGATCACCGAAGTCGTCGAACGCGACAGCCAGGCCCCTGCGTCAGCGACCGGGACCGTCGGGCAACGAACGACGTGCAGCAGGAGCCGCCGGCGTGACTGGGTCGAGCGCAGGTCGCGTCGATGCCGTGGCCAGGCCCTCGGTGGCCCGGAACACCGCCTCCACCCCTCGGCCGAGAACATCGTGAGCAGCGGCTTCGGCGCGGTCGGCATCGCCGGCGGCCACGGCAGCGGCCACCGTCCGGAAGCCGTCGACCTGTTCCCACTCCGAGCGGAGCACGGGCGCCAACACCGGGGCAGCCGCCATGACCACCTCGCGCAGAGTGTTGAACGCGAGGCGGTAGGCGACGTTGCCCGAACCGACCACCACCTCCTCCCAAAACCGCAGCCTGACGTCGTTCCACTCTTCGGCGCCGAGTTCCTCCATCTCCCGCACCAACTCCAGCAGGCGCAGCCCATGCACAGGGGAACGCGCCGCGCACGACCTGGCTGCGTCGGCCCCGATGGCGGCTCGTAGCTCCACGGTGGAGCGAGCCACCTCGGCGTCCGGACCCGTTGATCGCCAGAGGATCAGCGGCAACAGGCCGATGCCACCGGTGTCACGCCAGGGCAGAACGCGGACCCCCCCGCCGTGCACGATCTCGACCAACCCGAGCTGACGGAGCCGTTGCAAAGCCTCACGCACCGCCTGACGGTTGACGCCGGTGTCCGCGGCAAGCTCCCGCTCGGCCGGCAGCTGAGAGCCGGGTGGGCGAACCCCGTCGACGATCTCGTAGAGCAGCGACTCGAACAGCGCATCGGCCACACGTGGGCGGTTGGACACAAAGCCAGTGTACCCCTCCGAAAAGTGGTCAGACCATCGTTGACAAGTGGTCAGACCACTTGTAGCTTTCCGTGATGCGTAGACCACGTAGTGCCATCGGTGCCGTCACCCTCGCCCTTCTCGGCGCCGTGCTCTCCTTCGCCGCCGGTCCCGTTGAGCCCGCCTCGGCGAAGGAAGACACCCCCGAGGGCTACGCGAGCTTCGTGTTCAAGCAGTACGCGGCGGGCGGAGGCGGCAACCTGCCCGAGTGCGGCCCGATCAACATCAACGGTCGCGGCAAGAGCGGCTTTGCTCGGTGGTCGGTGGGCTCGTCGGTGGCCGACGGAGACGAGATTGAGGTTGGCGACGTCATCACCTTGACCGCCACGGTCTACAGCTTCTTCGGCGGGTCATTCCCCAACGACGGTCCAGATCCACTGGTCCTCGACCTCCAGGTCGACGGTCCCGCTGCCCAGGCCGCCATCCCCAAGGGAAGCCTGAACACGACCCCGTACAACGGCGACGGCTCCGTCGGGCCGATCGGGCCGGTGGGAGCCTTCGGTTACCAGTTCGACTCGAATTCCAGCCCCAAGGGGGCCTTCCAACCCGGCGACGGGACCGAGGTCAAGCTGGTGGCGAAGATTCGCGCAAACGCCCCCGGAAAGATCACGGTTCCGGAGTTGAAGGTGTCGGGCTACGACGCAACACCTAAGGCCTCAAGCTTCGATTGCTCGCTCCCCCTCGGCCTCGACTTCACCGTCGACGACGTCGATCCGCCCACCAGCGGCGCCGATGTGGTGAGCACCGACGCCACCTACTCGGCCAACACCGTCGATGACGCCAACGGCGGCAGCCACGCCATCGACATCAACGTGCTGGCCAACGACGACGACCCCGAGGTGGCCGGCGGCCCCGGCGACCCCGCCCAGGTCCGGATCAAGGACTGGCAGCCCAACTCGGTGAAGGGTGGCACGGTCAAGTGCGGCACCCCGGCCCAGAAGGGCACCGCCGCCTTCGCCTCGATGTCGGCGGGCCCCTGCGTCTATTCGCCTCCCGCCAACGCGGTCGGCACCGATCAGTTCACCTACATCCTCAGCTCGGTCAGCGGGCTGCAGCGAGCGGTCAAAGTCGACATCACGCTGAAGCCGAACCTGCTGTTGGTGGCGGTTCCCGCCCAATTTGCGGCCAACGACGCAGCGGTGAACCAGCAATTCGACCTCGGCCCGACGATCGCCGATGCAGCCGGTGATAACGCGACCTGCTTCCCCGAGCTGCCAACAGTCAGCAACAACGCCGGCACCGTGCTGATCGCCAGCGACTGCACATTCTCCTTCACCGCCAACAACACCCCGGCCCAGCGCACCGGCACGTTCACCTACCGCACCTGCGACGTGCACCCACTGCTCACCCCCGGCAGCCACGGAGCGCTGGCCACACCCAGGCCCGGGTACGACCAGGGCTCCCCCGACGACCTCAGCGCCACCACCTCCAGCCGCTGCATCAATGCCCAGGCATCGGTGCTGGTCACCCCGGTCAACGACACCTTCGTCGCCCCGGTGGTGGGCGTACCCGACGTCGACGTGGTCGATGCCGGGTACTCCGGTGATGGGATCGGCGCCTATCACCTGGAGATCCCGGTGTTCGCCAACGATCTCGACCCGAACGGACCCGACCCGGCCGACCCCGCATCCGGCGTGCGCATCCCGGCCATCAACGGCATCCAGGGCGTCGATGCATCCGCCGGCACCGCCACCCGACTCGACGAGCGCACGGTGGTGTTCACCCCGACCGACGGGTTCGAGGGGCTGACCTCCTTCAACTACGTGGCCTGCGAGGACCCCGCCCAGCAGACGCCCACCTATCAGGGGCTTCCGGTGTGTGGCCTGGGCACGGTGGCCGTCCTGGTGTTGGGGAATGATGCTCCCGTCGCCACCGATGACGAGGTACTCACCTCATCGCTCACGCCGATCTCCGATCTCGACGTCTCGGCCAATGATCAGGACCCGGACGGCGAGCCGCTCAGCTGCACCGCAGGTCCGCTGAGTGCAGATCCCGACGGTTTGGTCGCCTCGGCGTCGATCGATGCCGACTGCCTCGTCACCCTCACACCCGTCGCCGACGCCGATGGGGTGGCCACCCTCGCCTATGAGGTGTGCGACTCCCACGCCTTGGCCAACCCGCAGTTTGCCGCCGATCCCTACGGAGACGACGGCCGGTCACCGAACGACCTGGTCAGTCGGTGCACGCAGGGCGAGCTTCGGGCCACCATCGTGGCTCCCGCTCCGAACGATCCGAGCGACTTCGACCTCGATCCGGCGCCGGTCTGCATCGCCGACGCGGCGTCGGTCGACAACGGCGGTTCGATCCAGCTTGAAGTGTTGGCCAACGACACCGACCTCGACCCCGAGGGCCAACCCGGCCTGCTCACGGTGACGGGCGTCGGTGTCGACGGCGAGGAGGGCGTCACCGAAGCTGGGGGCACCGTTGAGGTGACCAACGTCGGTGAGTCGATCCGCTACAACGCGCCGGCGAAGTTCGAAGGCACCGACCGCTTTCTCTACTCCGCCCAGGATGCACAGGGGAAGGGCTGTAGCGCCGAGGTCACCGTGACGGTTGCAGGTGTCGTCGTCTCGCCCGAGCCAGACAACCCCGGGCCTCCTGAAAACCCCGAGAATCCGGGCAATCCGGGCAATTCGAGTGGTCCTGATCAGCCCGGCAGCCCAAGTGGCCCGAGTAGCCCCGAACAGCCCGAGAGCGGTCCTGAGTCGATCGTGGATCCCCCCACCTCCACGCCGCCCGGAGCGGGGAACCGCAACACGCCCGGTGGCGCACCCGGCCCGGCCGCGGCGGCCGTCGCCACCCCAACGCCCGGATCTGCGGCCGTCGTCGTCCCAGCCGCTGCCGTCCTACGGAGCACGGGCAGCAGCGTCTCGTCCCCATCCGGCACGTTGCCACGCACCGGTTCGGGCGTTGGCGGATTGACCGCCATGGCCATGGCAGCGGTGGTCGCTGGCCTGGCCCTCGTGATGGTCAGCCGACGCAGAAACCGTCGCACCCGCTAGTCAAGACTGTGGTTGGGTACCTTGCGACCTTCGAACCGTCGGACGGCCGGCGGCCACCGAGCGGAAGGATCCACCATGAACGTCGAGACCATCGAGACACCATCGCTCGGGGACCGCAGCTACCTGGTGCACGACGGCGAGGTGGCGCTGGTCGTCGATCCCCAACGGGACCTCGACCGCGTGCTGTCGGCCGCCGACGACGCCGGGGTCGCCATCACCCACGTCGCCGAGACCCACCTGCATAACGACTACGTCTCCGGCGGGCTCGCCCTGTCCCAGCGCACCGGCGCCACCTACCTGCACGCCGCAGCAGAGGTCCTGCCCTTCGATCACCGTGGCGTGGGCGACGGCGACGTCATCGAAGTGGGCTCGCTCACGGTTCGAGTGGTGGCGACTCCCGGCCACACGCAGCACCATCTCAGCTACCACGTGACCGAGAACGGCGGCGGCAAAGGTGCCGGTGCCGGTGCGCTGTTCACCGGCGGATCGCTGCTGTACGGCTCGGTGGGCCGCACCGACCTGGTCGCAGCCGATCTGACCGACACCCTGACCCGCCTGCAGTACCGATCGGTCCGGGGGATGATCGACTCGCTTCCGGGCGACACCCGCTTCTACCCCACCCACGGCTTCGGTAGCTTCTGCTCGTCCTCCCAGGGAGGCGACGACTCCGACGGCACTTTGGCCGGCGAACGCTCAGTCAATCTGGCGCTGACGATCGAGGACGAGGACACCTTTGTCGAACGACTGGTGAGTGGTCTGTCGGATCATCCCGCCTACTACGCGCAGATGAGCCCGATGAACCGTGCGGGCGGCATTCCGATCGACCTGTCCCCGGCCGCTCCGGTCGACCCGACCGAGCTGTTGCGCCGGATCCACCGGGGAGAGTGGGTGGTCGATCTGCGCAACCGCCGCGCCTACGCCACCGACCACCTCGTCGGCACGATCGGCATCGAGCTGGACGATCCCTTCGCCACCTACCTGGGCTGGCTGATCCCCTGGGGGACGGCGGTCACCCTGGTGGCCGACACCGCCGAGGAACTGGCCGAGGCCCAGCGGCAACTGGCGCGCATCGGCATAGATCGACCCGCCGGTGGGGCGGACGGGGGGCCTGACGTCTGGGGGGAGGGCCACGACCGAGCGTCCTATCCGGTGATCACCTGATCGTGCACTGCGCCTCGGGATTCCGGGCGTCGATTGCCGCCAGCCTGCTCTCACGGGCTGGCAAGGACGTGACGCTGATCGACGATGAGTACGACCGGGTTGCTGAGCTGGATCTGGCCACCGAGCCGTAAGTGGCCGACCGGCCACTTACGGGATGTCGAGCAGGTCTGCCACCAACGAACGCAGCTGTGCAAGCGACGCCTGGGCCACGGTTCCGCCATCGGTTCTGACCAGCCGATCGGTGCTCACAACCGTGCAGAGGTGAGCCTGAGCTACGGAAGGTTCCAGCAGCCCCCGTGCTGTCACGACAACCTCGGTTGGAATCCGTCGATGGAGATTACTCGTGACCGGAACGACATGAATCGTCCGGGGTCCGGGCACCAGGATTGCGTCTGCAGTCATCACCACCG
This sequence comes from Candidatus Microthrix parvicella Bio17-1, assembly GCF_000299415.1. Lineage (NCBI taxonomy): Bacteria > Bacillati > Actinomycetota > Acidimicrobiia > Acidimicrobiales > Microthrixaceae > Candidatus Neomicrothrix > Candidatus Neomicrothrix parvicella. Next base: position 91,156 of record NZ_AMPG01000003.1, on the reverse strand, counting down.
CCGGGCGCAGGAACGCTGGCTCGCCGCCTACAGGATCACCGAAGTCGATCCAGACCACATCACCAGCCCGCAGGCTCGGCCACCGATCGGGCGGCTCCACCCAACCACTCGAGCTCGTCGTCATTCACGGGCGAGGCCGCCAAAGCCAACCCGATACGCCGCTGCCGTTCCGCTCGGGCGAGCCGTGCGATGACCTGATCCATCGACAACCCATCCGCATCGGCCAACTCTTTGACGGCGTCTCGAGTGTCCTTGGTGACCCTGACCGATGTAGGAGCGCGCATACGTTTCAGGATGTCGAGAACGAATGCTGCTCGCAAGGGACGCCTTTCCTCGGGGCGGGCCAGGATACGAATTGCCACGGATTTTGGGACCTGAAAGCCGGACTGCCCGAGCAGGGCGGCGCGCCGGACCAGACCCCCAGGGCGTAGAGTGAATGACACGCGTGTGGTTTGGCGTCGTGGTTGGTGAGCTCGGCAGTGGGCTCCGCCGAAAGATCCGGTCCGCATGCGTGCAACGGGCCGTCGGGCTTCGTTGTCACACCCCATCCGTAGGGTCGATTCGCATGAAGTTCATCCACACCAGCGACTGGCATCTCGGGCGACGCCTGGGAGAACACGCGCTGATCGACGACCAGCGGGTGTTTTGCGATTGGTTGGTCGACCTCGCCGTCACCGAGGGCGCCGAGCTGGTCGTCATCGCCGGCGACGTCTACGACCGCGACGTTCCCCCCACCGAAGCGGTGGCGCTCTTCAGGTCCACGGTCCGCCGGCTGGTCTCCTCCGGCATCAAGGTGGCCGCCATCGCCGGCAACCACGACTCGGCCGAGCGCCTCTCGGCCTACGACGGGCTGACCGAACGCTCGGGCGTGCTGATTCGGGGCGGTTTCGCCGGCGCCGGCCAACTGCACCGCTGGGAGTTCTCCGATGGCCCCCTCGCAATCGCGGCGTTGGGCTTCCTGTCCCCCGCCGCCTTGCCGGGTGAGCGCGCCGCCGAAGTGGAGGCCGCTCATGTGGAAGCCGGCCGTCGCGGTCCCTGGCGCACGCACGACCGCGTCCTCGCCCACCACCTCGACCTGGCCCGGACGGCGGCCGGGGGGGCGCCCCGGTCACTGGTGATCTCCCACGCGTTCGTCTCGGGCGGGCTCGCTGGTGGGTCCGAACGTCAGTTGGCCGTCGGCGACGCCGGCCAGGTGGCGGCCCGGCGCTTCGACGGCTTCTCCTACGGTGCGCTCGGCCACCTCCACGTCAGCCAGAAGGTGGATGGCCGCGATCAACTGCGCTACAGCGGCAGCCCGCTGGCGTACTCGTTCTCCACGGACGACCGCACCAAGAAGGAGGTGTTGGTCGTCGACATGGACCGCAGCGGCGCCGTCAGCATCGAGGCGATCCCGGTGGAGGCCGGGCGGCCGGTCATACTTCGAAGAGGACGCCTGAACGACCTCGTGGCCAAAGCGCCGGAGTTGGACGAGCGCTCTGCGTACGTGCGGGTCGAGTTGACCGACCCCGTGCTTCCAGCCGACGCCCGAAGGGTGTTGGGCGGACACTTCCCTCACCTGGTCGAGATCGGGCACCTCCCCGACCGCACCGGTCGTTCACCGTCGCAGGCCACCAGCTCCGAGGTGCGCTCCCTCGACCCGATCGAGGCAGCCAAGTCGTTCTGGGACGAGCTCAGCACCGAGCCGCTCACCTCGGCCGACGAGAAGTTGCTGGGCGAGGTTCTGGCCGAGGCGTTCTCCGCCGACGTTGATGACGCATCCCTCGGTGATCACGCCGCTGGTGGCGCGACGACCCCGTCGATGGCTGGGATTGGGGCTCAGCCATGAAGCCCAACCAACTCGTCATCGAGGCGTTCGGGCCCTACGCCACTCGGGCCGAGGTCGACTTCGATGCGTTGGCCGACACCCGCCTGTTCGTCGTGTCCGGGCCAACCGGCGCCGGCAAGACGTCGATCTTCGACGCAATGTGTTGGGCGCTGTACGGCGAGTTGCCCGGCAACCGGCTGCGGGAGGGCAAGGTGCGTTCCGACGCCGCCGACCCCGGCCACCTCACCTCGGTATCGCTCACCTTTACCGTCGACGACACCGTCTATCGGGTGGTGCGTCAGCCGGAACAGGAACGACCAAAGCTGCGGGGCACCGGCAGCACCACCGAGAAGCAGTCGGTCGAGTTGCACCGGCGGGCGGCCGGCGCTTGGGAGCCAATGGCGCACCGGTGGGCCGAGACCAATCGCATCTGCGCCGACCTGGTCGGCCTGACCCCCGCCCAGTTCCAGCAGGTGGTGCTGCTCCCCCAGGGTCGCTTCCAGGAGGTGCTGCACGCCTCCTCGGACGAACGAACCAAGTTGCTGCGCACGCTGTTCGACACCGCAGGCTTCGAGCGCGCCCAAGAGCTGCTGGACCGACGGGCCAAGACCGCCGAGACGCGACGCAACTCGATGATCGATGACGTGTCCCGCTCGGAGGACACCGCCAATGCCGAGCTGGATGCGCTGCAGACACTGGTCGAGGCGCAAGGTATCGAGCTGCCGCCGTTGACGGCCTCCCCTCAGACGGAGACCACGACCACGTCAATGGTCGAGGCCGCCATGCAGCCGAAGCCCGCTGCCGCCCAGACCACCGAACGGGATGCCGGACCCAAGCGAAAGCGGCGAGGGACTGCCGGGCCCGGCCAGCTCAGCCTGGTTTCCGACGATGGTTTCGACGACGGGCCTCACGACGACAGGGTCGAGACGAAAGCAGAGGCCACCTCCGGCCCCGACGCGTCGACGACCGGCGGCCCAACCGGCGGGCCGACTTCGTCCGCTCATCAGCCCACGGCCCAGGCAGAGGTGCCGGCGACCCTCTCGCTCGGCGACCGGGCGGAACGGCTGGAACTCCATGGCGTGGCACTACTCGACCAGCGTCGCGACCAGCGCCGGGCGGCACGCAACGATGCCGATGCCAGGCTCAGCGCAGCACATCAGCTCGCCGAACGCCAGGCCCGCTTCCGCACCGAGCGTGCGCAGCTCGAGACGCGGGTCGAGCGACTGAGCGAGGTGGAGGCGAACAGGCTGCGGCTCGATGCAGCGCTGCGCGCCGCCGGGGTCGCCGACGCCCACCAGGTCGCTCAACGGGCTTCGCTCCAGTTGGCCGATGCCCAGACCTCCGCCGAGACCGCCGTGCGGCAGACGGCCGCTGAGCTCACCGAACTGGTCGAACTCTGGCCGAACGGGGGTGGCGCGCCGCCCGCCGCCTCGGTGCAGGCCGAGGCTTCCGCAACGTCGCCGGCGACGGCCCTGCCCGGTTGGCTCGCCGATGCCGGCCACCTCGACCTGACCCGTGTCCCCACATCCGGTCGCCCCCGGCTCGCCGATGCGCTCGAAGCCCTGGCCCGACGCGCCGACCGGGGCGCCGGCGAGCTGCGGGGTCGCGCCGGCGAGATCGCCCAGGCCCGCGACCTGGCCCGGCAGGCCTCTGCCCGCCGACAGGAGGCCGACGCTGCGGCGAAGCACGTGGCGAACTTGACCGCGAAGCTCGACGAGCTGACGCTCCAACAGCGTTCGCTGAACTCCGAGCGAGAAGTACTCGCCTCGTTGGCGGGCGGCGCCGATCGCACCCATGCCGACCTCACCCACGCGACCGGGCTGCGCGACGCCCGGATTGCCCTCGACTGCGAGCGCCTCGCTCTGGCCGACATCGACGTCGAGCTCGCTGCCGTCGCACAGCAGGCGCAGGCGCTCACGGTCGAAGCCGACCGGCTCGCCGACCAGCGGGACGCTGCACGTCAGGTGGCCGAGTGCGTCGCAGACCATCGCGGCGGGGCCGAACGAGCGGCGGCAGCACTTCGGCTGGCGAAGCGCCGGGACCAGAACCAGTCCGAGCTGGCCGACGCCGTCGCATCGGTTCAGCGTCATGCCGCCACCTACTCCGACCTCATGGGTGCCTTCACCGCCGATGCGGCGCCTCGTTTGGCGAGCACGCTGGTCGAGGGCGACGACTGCCCGGTGTGCGGCTCGGCCGAGCACCCGCGTCCGGCGATTGCGCCGGCGGGAGTCGCTCCGGTTTCGTCGACCGACCTCGAACGTGCCCACGCAACCAACATGGCCGCCATCAGCAAGCACTCGGCACTCCAGGACCGACTCGACGAGTGTGTGGCCGAGTTGGGCGACGACGCCGCCGAATCGGTCACCGACCTGACGGAACGTCACCGTGCAGCTCAGCACCTGGTCGAGCGGGCCGTCGCTGCGGCCGCGGCGGTGACCGACCTCGAGCAGCGGTTGACCGAGTTGGCACAGCAGCGCCAGGGCCTGGAACAGCGCGACCGAACGGCTCACGGCCACCAGGCCGCAAGAAGCGAGCGTCTCGCCGCTCTGATGGACCGCCTGGGCGACGCGGCAGATACCGCCACAGTCGACCTGGAAACACGGGTTGCGACCGCGGCCGACGACAACCGGCGCTGCCTCGCCGCCGTCGAGGCAGTCGCCGAGTTGGACCGGCATCGAACCGAGCTGGCCCTCCAGATTGAGAAGCTCACGCCTCAGCGCTCGCAGGCCGGCGAACAACAACACGCCGCAACCGCCCAGGCCGACCAACTTCACGAACAGGCGGCCGCTCAGCTGTCGTTGCCGGATGCCCACTGGCCCCACGCCCAGCTGGCGCAGCACTGCGAAACGCTGGCGACCGTTGGGCGACGGGCGGCGGCCTCGCTCTGTGGCCTCGACGCTGCTGAGCACAGCCATACCGAGGCCCGAGCCGCCCTTCGGACCACGTTGACCCGCCAGGGGTTCGACGACGTCGACGACGTCCGGGCCGCAGCTCTTGATGAGGCCGAGCGGCGCGGGTTGGAAGCCTCGATCAGCTTGTGGGAGGGCGAGGGTTTCGCCCTCACCCAACGCTTGGTCGACATCGTCGAGGGCGGGCTCGATATGACTGACCCCGACCTGGACGGGCTTGCAGCGCGGCTGGCAGAGGCCACCGACGCTGCCGAACGGCTGATCGAGCACGCCACCACTGCCCGTCATCACCTCGGTCGTGCACGCCGGACCATCATCGAGCTGGACGGCCGGGGTGACGAGCGGGCCGCGGCGCAGGCCGACTACGAGGCCACCTACCGCCTGGCGCGCATGTGCCGAGGCCACAATGCACAACGGGTCACGCTGGAGGCGTGGGTGTTGGCCCACCATCTGCGCGAGGTGGTCACTTCGGCCAACCGCCGCCTGGGCGCAATGAGTCGAGGCCGGTTTCAGATCCACGTCGACGACGAGGCCGCCGACCAGCGGTCCAAGCATGGGCTCGATTTGTCGATCGCGGACGCCGAAACCGGCACCCGCCGACCCGTGCGCACCCTGTCTGGCGGCCAGACGTTTCAGGCGTCACTCGCCCTCGCCCTCGGCCTGGCCGACACGATCGCCACCCAGCGGGTTGGCCGCGACATCGGTGCGACCTTCATCGATGAGGGCTTTGGAGGCCTGGACACCGACAGCCTGGACACCGCCATCGAGGTCCTGAACAACCTGGGCGCAGAGGGTCAGATGATCGGCGTGATCACCCACGTCGAGGAGCTGAAGGCAGTGCTCCCCGTGGCGATCGAGGTGACGCCGATGGGTGGAGGTCGAAGCAAGCTGACGCAGCTGATCGGCAACCCGCCGGCAGGGGCATCATCGGCTGCGGGGTCGTCGGCCGAGGTGGCGTGAGATGGTGGGAAGCGTGGGCCAGCCAGCGTTGATCGTCGGAGAGTCGCTTCGTGACCTCATCGATCCGTTGGCCGACCGGCTCAGCCAGCCGCTCGACGACCCGTTCGCTCCCGAGCTGGTGGCGGTCGCCAACCTGGGGGTGAGGCAATGGACCACCCGCCAGCTCTCCCGACGGTTGGGAGCGAGCCAGGGCGGGGTAACGCAGGCTGACGGCATCGTGGCCAACATCGAGTTCCCGTTCCCGGACGGGCTGCTCACCCGACTGCTCGGGGCGCCCGAACGCGACCCGTGGGCGCTGTCCAACCTGGTGTGGGTGGTGCTCGACGAACTTCAGCAGGGTGCCGGCGACGCCGCCCTGGGCCCGGCCGGGCGGGTCGCACCCGGCACGAAGCGAGTAGGGCCGGTGCCGCAACCGTCGAGCGGCACCTGGTACGGCCGCGCTCGGCACCTCGCCGACCTTTTCGACCGCTACTCGCGCCACCGACCCGAGCTGATCCGCCAGTGGGCTACAGGCAACGACGTCGACGGCAAGGGTCACCCGATTGCCCGAAACCCACGCTCGGGGGCTTCCCCGCAGTGGCAGTGCGAGCTGTGGCGTCGGGTGCGGGCCCGCATCTCCGAACCGAGCCCCGCCGAGCGGTTGGCCGGGCAGATCGACGGCCTCGACCTCAACCTTCCCCGCGTCGACCTGCCACCGCGCCTGACCCTGTTCGGACTCTCGGCGCTGCCGCCGGTGTGGTTTTCGCTGCTGCCTGCGCTCGGCGAGCACTGCGACGTGGCGGTGTTGTGGCTCACCCCGTCGCTGCCACAGTGGCGAGCCATGCACGAGCGGGGCGCCACGAAACAACTTGGGGCTTGGCTTCCCGACCGTCCCCGCGCCCGCCCACGCGACGGCGGCAACGCATTGCTGTCCAGGTGGTCTCGACCGGCCCAGGAGGGGGCGCTCCTGTGGGGGGCTTCGGGCCACGCAAGCGCTCCGGCACACGACGAACACCCGGAACCCGGCGAGACGACGACGCTCGGACGACTTCAACTGGCCATCCGCACCAACCGCCCGATCGGGGAGTTGGCCGCCACGCTGCCTTCCCCCGGTCGGCAGGATCGCAGCCTGATCGTCCACCGGGCCCACGGCCCCTCACGGCAAGTGGAGATCTTGCGCAGCGCGGTCGCCCACGCGCTGATGGAGGACCCGTCGCTCACGCTCGGCGACGTGTTGGTGCTGTGCCCGGACGTCGAGGCGTACGGTCCGCTGGTTGCTGCTGCGTTCGCTCCCGGCCCCGGCGACCCGACGGCTCACGCCTCTGTGGGCCAACCGGCCTCCCCTGGTTTCGACAGTGGCGACGGTCTCGCGTTTCCGGTGTGGTCGGCGGTCCGTTCACCCGGCTCCGATCACCCGATCGCTCAGGCGTTTCTTGGGATCCTTGGGCTGGTTGATGGTCGGGCCACCGTCGGTGAAGTGCTCGACCTCTTGGCGTTGCCTCCGGTTGCCGCCCGTTTTGGCCTCAGCGACGACGATGTCGACCAGCTCGGGGACTGGGCCCGGCGTGCGGGCATTCGCTGGGGGCTCGACGGTGAGCACCGACGCGCTCACGGGTTGCCCGCGTCATTCACGGCGACCACGTGGGCGGACGGTGTCGAACGGGTCCTGCTCGGCATCACCACCGCATCCCGCACCTTGGTTCCTGGTCTGGGCAACGTCATCCCGGTCGACATCGAAGGCAGCGACGTTCGGGTCATCGTCCGTCTAGCCGGTCCCGTCGCCCAGCTACGGCAGTGCATCGACGAGGTTCGAGCGCTGGACGTCGGCCCGCGGGCGCGCCCGACCGAACGGCCCGGCACGCCGCTTCTCACTCTCTCGACCTGGATCGGTTGGGTCCTCGAGTCGCTCGACGCGCTCACAGATCAGCAGTCGGACAGCGACTGGCAACGGCGCCACCTCTTGGAGGTTCTTGGCGACCTGCGGCCGGAGAGCGGCGCGCCGGAAGAAACGGTGGCCGATCCGCTGCTCAGCGTTGGAGAGTTTCGAGCTGCCGCCACCGAAAGCCTTTCGGCCGTGCGGCGGCGAGGTGGGCCTGCCGAAGGAGCACTCACCCTGGGACCGCTGCAGGCGCTGCGTTCGGTGCCGGCCAGGGTCATCTGCCTGCTCGGCATTGATGCCGATGTCCTGGGCAGCGGCACCGCCGACGCCGACGACCTGCTCGCCGCCTCGCCCGCACTTGGCGACCGTGACCCGCGAGCCGACGGCCGCCAACTTCTGCTCGAGGAGGTGCTCGCCGCCGGTGACCGCCTGATCATCACCACCACGGGTCGGGACCCGGCCACCAACGCCGAAGTTCCGCTGCCGGTTGTGCTCTCGGAACTGCTTGAGGAGTTGGAACCGGCCGAGCCGGGCGACGCCGGCCTCCCCGGCGGCAGCGCGCTCATCACCCACCCGCGCCACGATTTCGACGCGATCAACTTTCGGGCGGGAGCGCTGGCCGCCGACGGACCATGGAGTTTCAGCCCGGTCGGGCTGGCAGAGGCCAGGACCCGCGGCGGCCCCGGTGATGAGCGCAGGTCGGTGCCCTTTCTCGACGGGCCGCTCCCACCGCGCGCTACCGACGATCGCAGTGGTGCCATCATCGAGCTCGCCGACCTCCACCGCTTCCTCGATGGCCCCCCGGCGGCGTTCCTGGCTCAGCGTTTGGGCGTGGGTCTGCCCCGACACGAGGAACTCGGCGACGAACTCCACCCCGTCGAGGTCGATCCCCTGCACAAGTACCAGCTCCACACCGAGCTGCTCCAGGCCACGTGGAGCGTTGGCGACCTCGATACCGCTCATGCCCATTGGGCGGCGGTCGCCCGCGCCTCGGGGGAGCTTCCGCCGGGCGAGCTGGGAGAGGCGGCCGTGGCCGACGTCGTGGCGTTCACCAAGGTGATCCTCGGGGAATGCGAACGGGTCGGGGTGACCCGCCCCGGCACCATATCCGTTCCGATCGAAGTGGAGCTTCGCGGCGGGCGGTCACTGCGGGGCGTGGTCACCGAGGTGGACCCGGCCCGGCCCGGCCCGGTGAGGATCGGGGCCCGACGGTTGAAGCCGAAGCACGAGTTGGGGTTGTGGCTCGACGTTCTGGCACTGGCTGCGCAGGACCCCTCAGTGCCGTGGCAGGCCATCGCCATCGGTCGGGCGAACGACCGAACCCAGAAGGGGATCAAGGTCCCAGCGGCGACGACGCTGCAACCAAGGATCGTCGGCCACGACGACGCCCAGCGGTCAGCCACCGCCGGTGCGGCGCTCGACACCTTGGTCGAGCTGTACCTCCGCAACCTGTCGGAGCCCCTCCCCCTGTGGCCCGAGACCGCAGCCAAGCTGTGCGGCCGCAAGAAGCTCCCCACCGGCAGCTGGGAGACGTCCCTTCCTGGCGGAGCTCAAATCGGTGACGGCAACGAGGCCGCCACCCGCGAGATCTGGGGCGACCTGTCCGAACACGACTACGAGTCGTTGCCTGCACGAAGCGACGATCCGGGCAACCCGGACGAGCCGAGCCGAGCCAGGCGCCTGGCACACGTGATCTGGGCGGCATTCGACGCCTCGGTCGCCGGCTCGCTCAACTCCCAGGCTCCACAGGCGGCGACATGAGCGATCAGCTGTTTCCGCCGGACTCGCTCGCTCAACCCAACGTCGGCGTGTTCTCGCTCGATGAGGCGCTGCCGCGCTCCAGCACCCTGATCGAGGCCTCGGCCGGCACCGGCAAGACCTTCACGCTCACCCACCTCGCAGCCAACTTCATCGAGCGCGACGCGCTGCCGATCAGCCAGCTGCTGCTGGTGACCTACACCAGGGCGGCGGCCGGCGAGCTGCGCGACCGGCTGCGGCGAGTGCTGCGCGAGCGGGCGGAAACGTCCACCGACAACGATGCCGGCATGCGGCTGCGGATTGCCGTCGAAGAGTTCGACACCGCCACGATCACCACCATCCACGGGTTTTGCCAGCAGGTGCTGACCACGCTCGGGGTGAACGTGCCGCTCGACCCGGCGATGAAGCTGCTCGCCGACGAGGAAACACTCATCACCCAGATCGCAGCCGACCTGCTGGCCGGCCAGGCGCTCGCCGAGAGCACTGCCGACGGGCAACTCCCAAAGCTCGCCAAGCTCACCGAGGCGATCCGCATGGGCTCTACCCACCCGGGCATCGTGGTCGCCGGGCATCCCGACGAACCCGAACACAACCGGCTCGCTCAGCTGACCGCCGACGGGCTCGACGAGCTCGATCGCCGCCTGGCCGCACGTTCGCTGATGACCTATCAGCAACTGCTCAACCGGGTTGCGGCAGCGGTCAACGGTCCGAAGAACTCCGGGGTCGTCGACATCCTCAGGCGTCGCTTCAGGGTGGCCCTCATCGACGAGTTTCAAGACACCGACCCCGTCCAGTGGGAGGTGTTCCGGCTGCTGTTCGCGGGCAGCGACGGGCCCGACAGTCCCACGCTGGTGCTGGTCGGCGACCCGAAGCAGGCCATCTACTCATTCCGCGGCGCCGACATCGCCACCTACCTCAACGCCAAACAGGCGGTCACACGCCAGAACCGTCTGGACCGCAACTGGCGCAGCACCCCTCAGCTGATCGCAGCGCTCAACTCGCTGTTCGCGGGCAGCCGGTTCGGGTCGTCGCCCGACGGCACTCACACGATCGACTACGACCCCGTGATCGCTGCTCGCAAGCACGACGCCGCAGTTCCCGGCCACCAAGCCCTGAAGATCCGCTCCTTCGACATGGCCGCCTACCACGAGGTCCATCCGCCGGAGTACCGCAAGAACGGCAACGCGGTCCCGACGCCCGTGGGCCTCATACGACATCTCGTCGGGCTTGATCTCGTCTCCCAAGTGCGTTCCACGCTCGCAGATGGCGTACGCGCCGAGGAGATCACGGTCCTGGTGACCTCCAACAAGGACGCCGCTCGGATCCAACGCCTCCTGTCCGATGCCGGACTGCCTGCGGTGCTGGGACGGGCAGGCAGCGTGATCGACTCCCCCGCCGCCGACCAGATCCGGCGTCTCCTCTGGGCGATGGAACGGCCGGCATCGTCGAGCCGGGTGCGCGCGGCGGCACTGGGCTGGTTTTACGGCCTGAGCGCTCGAGACGTCGATGCCATCAACGACGAGCAGCTGGCGCAGATCCAGGTCGGGCTGCGGGACGATTCGCTGATTCTGCGCCGTCGCGGCGTGGCCGAACTTGCCCATCACCTGCGAACGCGCGTCGCTGCGGCGGACGGCTTCGATGCGGGCGATCGTCCGGTCGCCGAGCGCAGCGCTGGATCCACCCTCGGCACCCGGCTTCTTGCGACCCCGGGGGGTGAGCGGCACCTCACCGACCTCAACCACCTGTGGGAGCTCCTCAGCGACCGCACCGGGGCCACCGGAACCTCGGCCTCCAGCGCCCTCGAGGCCCTCACCGCCTCGGCCGACCCGGAGGAGCAGGCAACCGAGGTGCTCCAGCGCCGCACCGAGGCCGACGGTGGCGCCGTCATGGTGATGACGGTGCACGTGTCCAAGGGCCTCGAAAACCGAGTGGTGATGGTCCCCTTCCTGTGGACCGCGCCCATGAGCGTCAAGGCGCCGGTCGTCACCCACGATCCGGTCTCCGGTGAGGCCATGCTGCGCGTCGCCCTCGAGGCAAAGGGCGAGGCCCGCGAGGCGGCCAAGGCCGCAGTCGCCGAGGAGGGCGACCGGCTCGTCTACGTGGCGCTCACACGAGCGAAGGAACGGCTCATCGTCTGGGCCGCCCCCGGGGCCAAGGAATCACACAAGTCGCGCCTGATGTGCCGGCTCGCGCAGGTGGCGGGACTCGACGAGCTGGCGACGATGTCGGACCTGCGCGACGCGGTCGACGTAGTGCAGGCCCACGCTCCCGAAGGCGCCGTGGCGCTGGAAACGTTCATCTCTGCACCCTCATCAGGCCACACACCTTCGGCGAATTCGTCAACGTCGGGCGACGATTTACAGATCGACATCTGGGACCGCCACATGGGGCCGCCGTCGCGACGCTGGTCGTTCTCGGCGCTGACCGCCGACCATGACGACAGCTCACGCATTCGAACCGCGCAGCGACCGGAAGATGCGACAGGCCGTGGTGACACCGCCGCTGACGACGAGGGCGACGAGCCGGCGGTCGCCGACCTCGCCGCAGCAACGCAGACCATCGATGGGACCACCGCTGCCGATCCTTCCGATGCGCTGCCCGACCCGTGGCTCGACCTTGGGGCCGGCACGGCGTTCGGCACGCTGGTGCACGAGGTCTTGGAGGAGGCCGACCTGCAGGCCCCGGACCTCGAAGACGAACTCGCCCGGGCGATCGCAGCCGGCTCACCGCCCGACGAGCTCGACCAACCGCGCCTCGCCTCGGCGGTCGCAGCCTCGGTGCTGACGCCGATGGGCGGCTCGCTCGGGTCGCTCACCCTGGCCGGGCTCCCCCGGGCCCATCAGCTTCGCGAGCTCGACTTCGACCTGCCCCTCGAGGGCGCGGCACGCCCGACCGGTGCCGACCTGGCCCGCTGCGTCGATGCATGGCTGCCCGCCGACGACCCCCTGGCCGGAAGGACCTTCGCCCTGGGCGCCGCAGCGTTCCTGCCGCTGGAGGGCATGCTGACCGGCTCGATCGACCTCACCATCCGAGTGCGCGCCTCGGACGGCGGACCGGACCGCTACGTGGTGGCGGACTACAAGACCAACCTGCTGGCGCCGTGGGGCACCGTCGACCCGGAGGCCGCCCACCCCGACCGGCTCGTCGACGCCATGGTCGCCCACGACTACCCGCTGCAGGCACTGCTCTACGAGGTGGCCCTGCACCGCTACCTGCGCTGGCGGCTTCCCGCCTACGACCCCGAGGCTCACCTCGGCGGCGCCGCCTACCTGTTTCTTCGGGGCATGGCAGGCCCCGACACCCCGGTTACCCCCAACGGGCGAACCTACGGCGTCTTCACGTGGCAGCCGCCGACCGGGTTGATCCTGGCGCTGTCCAACCTGCTGGCCGGCGCCGAACTCGACGAGGTGACGCCATGAGGTCGATCGACGCTCGACCCGCTTCGTGGGTGACCCACACCGGATCGCCGATCGACCGGCACCTCGAGGCGGTCACCTCAGTGCTCGCGCCCTACGCCGCCGTCGGCGTGTTCGGCCTGGAGGAACACCACGTCACCGCAGCGCTGCTGCGCATCGGCGGGATCGCGCTCGACGGCCCTGGCACCGGCGACCTGGTGCTGGCCATCGCGCTGGCGGTGCGGTCGCCGAGCCGGGGCCACGTATGCGTCGACCTGCGCACCGCTCCGGAGCGGTTGGTGGTCGACGGTGCGGACGGCGACGTACTCGACGCGCTGGCATGGCCCGACGACCAGGCCTGGATCGAGCTGGTCGCCGCATCAACGCTGGTGGCGCGCACCCCGCTGCCCGACTGGGCCGAACTCGACGGCGATCAGCGCCGCATTCCGCCGTTGATCCTCGACGACAGCCGCCTCTACCTCGAGCGTTACTGGCGATACGAGTCCCAGGTGATCGCCGCCGTCGCCGAGCGGGCGGGTCTTGCGGTCAGGCCACCCGATGACGGGGTCGGCGCCCACCCGATCGACCAGCAACTCCTCGCCGATCTGCTGCCGCTCGATGACGGCGGCGAACCGACCCGACAACGACTTGCGGTGACCGAAGCGCTCAGCCGGCCTGCCACCGTGATCGCAGGCGGTCCGGGTACCGGGAAGACCTACACGATCGCCCGCCTCCTCGCGTTGCTGGTGGCCGGTGGGTCCGGTGACGGGGCTTCAGCCGGCAGCCGTCCCCCGCAGATCGCGCTCGCCGCGCCGACGGGCAAGGCCGCAGCCCGGATGACCGAGGCGCTTCGACAGGCCGTCGAGGGCGCCGGCCTCGACGGTGTGGTGGCCGGCCATCTCAACGACCTCACCGCCACCACCATCCACCGGTTGCTCGGCCACGACTTCGACAACCCCACCCGGTTCAGGCACCACGCCGGACAGCCGCTCCCCCATGATGTGGTCGTCATCGACGAGTCATCGATGGTGTCGCTGCCGCTGATGGCCAAGCTGCTCGACGCCCTGTCGCCCCGGACCCGCCTGGTACTGGTCGGCGACCCGGACCAGCTCACCAGCGTGGAGGCCGGAACCGTCCTTGGTGATCTGACCCACCGCGCCAGCCCCCTCTTCGACGCCGTGGTGCGGCTCGACCGCAGCCACCGCTTCGGTGAGCACTCGCCCATCGGCGAGCTGGCCAACGGGCTTCGCCTGGGTGATCCCGACGCCGTTCGGGCCACGATGGAGGCCTCGGACGAAGCCATCACCTGGCTGCCCGTCACCGCGTCGGCGTGGGACAACATCCCAGCCGAGATCGAGCGCCTTGCCCTCGACGCAGCCGAAGGCGTGTACGACGCCGGGCGCGAGGGCGATGCCCAGGCTGCGGTCCACGCCCTGGGCGCCATCAGGCTGCTGTGCGCCCACCGCCGGGGCGGGTCGGGGGTCGAGGCCTGGAACGAGCGTGTCGCCGAACTGTTGGCGCGGACCCGCCCAGGCTCGGCCGACCAACGCGGCTTCGCCATCGGCACGCCGTGGCTGGTGACCGCCAACGACCAGGCCAACCGCCTGGCCAACGGCGACGCCGTGGTGATCATCGACATCGACGGGCATCCCAGCGGCATCCTCGCCGGCCCCGAGCTGCGCACGGTGCCACTCTCACACCTCGATGCGGTCGAGCCCTTCCAGGCGCTCACCATCCACAAGAGCCAGGGATCGGAGTTCGACCACGCCGTCGTCATCCTGCCCCCGCCCGGCTCTCCGATCCTCACCCGGGAGCTGCTCTACACGGCGGTGACCCGGGCGAAGTCCAGGCTGACCATCGTCGGCGAGGCGGAGGCCATCGAGCAGGCGGTGCGCCGCAAGACCGACCGGGCGTCGGGCCTGATCGAACGTTGGGAAGCCGACCAGCCCGGCCGGTGACCATGTAGCTACAATCTAGGCATGGATGTAGCCACACGGCGGGTCGAGGTCGGCGTCCGAGACCTGAAGAACAACCTCAGCCGGCACCTGGCCAGCGTGAAGGACGGCGCCGAGATCACGGTCACCGAGCATGGTCGGCCCGTGGCACGTCTCATCGCTATCGACGCGTCAACCGACCGCTTGGCTCAGCTGATCGAGGCCGGTGTGGTTCGGCCGCCCCGCACGACCGTCCGATCTGTACCGGAGCCGATCAACCCAGCGGGCACGATCAGCGACCTCGTGGCAGACCAGCGACGCTGAGCCACAGCAGTGACCACCTACGTCGACACGTCGACCCTCATCAAGCTCATGGCCACCGAAGCTGGCTCCGCCGTTGCGACGACCATCTGGACGTCCGCACCCTCACTGGCGGCCGTGAGCCTGATCGAGGTTGAGGCCGTCGCAGCGCTCGCTGCGGCGCACCGCCAGGCTCGGCTCACTGACGACGAGCTGGCCGACGCCCACCTACTCCTCGACCAATTGCTCGGTCAGGTTGGCATCGTTGAGGTAGACGCCAACCTCATCGGGTCGGCCCGTGAATTGGCGACGCGTCACGCCTTGAGAGGCTACGACGCCGTGCACTTGGCCGCCGCTACGTTGGTCGGCGCAGACGTGTTCACCAGTGCGGACAGCGTCCTCTGCGCGGCTGCAGCCAATGAAGGCATGCTCGTCGCCAACCCCCTCGACCGGTGACGGCACATGGGGTTGGCGACGCAGCGTCACCGGCTTGCTAGAGCTCAGCCAGCTCGTCGAACACCTTCGAGTGATGAAGGTACGCAGCCTTGGCCTCGTCGACGAAGGCCTGCCGCTCCTCGGCCGACCAGTCCAGCGCATCCAGGTTGTCCCGGTAGCGCTGCTTCCAAGCGCCCGGGCCGACGATGTCTGGGAAGTCGAAGACCGACGCTCCCCCGTCCGGGGTGAGGCCATAGATCTCGCGGATGCGCTTGCCGACGAAGAAGCCGCCCGACAGGTCGCCCAAATAGCGGATGTAGTGATGGGCCAGCAACCGTGGCGCCGAGTAGTTCGGGTCGTTCGCCGCCGCCTCGATGTCGCCCAGGTACGTCCGGGTGGCGGGCAGGACGGTGGACGGTGCCTGCGCACCTGACGCGTCCAGCTCGAGTTCGAGCCAGTCCAAGTCGGTCTCGATCGCCTGAAGACGCTCAAGCCCAGGGTCGTGGAACGCCCCCATCACGTCGCCGTGGCGGTCATCGTTGACGATTCCTTCGAGTAGCTCGTAGACGGCCCGCAGCTGTTGGAGATAGCCGACGTAACCGGCGAGGGGCACGTCACCACCCATGAGCGCCACGATGAAGGCGGAGTTCTCCGCTTCGGTGTGCTCGGTGGCTGTCGCCTCCCGCACATGGGAGGAGAGGCTTTCGGGGATGGTTGCTGTTGATTCGGTCATGAGTTCCTCACTCGTCGTGACAGGACTCGGCCGGAGATTCCGGCCAGGATCAGGGCCGCTGCGGCGAACACCAGCAACCGGGCTGAGGCGCCGGTCGACGCCAGCGTCGTCGGGCTGGAGCCGCTGGACACCGCGCCGAGTTGCGTAGCGCCGGCCACCTTCGGGGCAACGGCGGTCGCAGCGTTTGGCGTGGCAAAAGCCGCGGCGTTCGGCGTGACCGTCAGGGTGGTCACCGGCGTGCCGCCGGCACCCGCACCGGGGATGCTGATCGTCGACACGGGCTGTTCCGACTCGGCCGGATCCTGCCCGGCCCAGCTGACCGGAACCCGGGCGTCGGCCGAACGGTCGGCGCTCGCCGTGTGGTCGGCCTTGGTGACGACCGCACAGCGAACCTCCAGGCAGTCGACGAACTCGTCGGCCGCAACCACGTTCAGGTCCACCTCAAAGGTGCCGTCGGGACCGAAGGGCTCGGCCAGATCGACGCCGTAGGCGGGCGGGTTGGAGGAGATCCATACCGAGCCGCCTCCGTCGGCGTCCGTCCCGGGGCCTCCGCCTCCCAGGCACGGCGCCGGGGTCACGCCGGGCCCGTTGTCGACGCACAACGCAACGTAGATGCCCAACTTGGGGTCGTAGCCGGAACCGGTCACCTTCACCGTGTCACCATCGGGGTCCAGCCCGGTGGCCGGATCGACGGTGAGCGACTGACCGGATGCACCCTTGGTGGTGCGGGGTTCACGCACGAGCGGCGCACTCGTCGCCGGAGGGTTCCCGGGCTTGGGGGCGGCGCTGGTGGGCATCGTTGAGCCGCCGCCCGGCTCGGTGGTGGGTGCTGTCGTCGGGACCGGCTGCTCGGTCTTGGTTGGATCCTGCCCGGCCCAGCTGACCGGCACCCGAGCGTCAGCCGAGCGGTTGGCGCTCGCCGTGTGGTCGGCCTTGGTCACCACTGCGCAGCGAACCTCCAAGCAGTCGACGTAGTCGTCGGCCGCCGCCAACTCGAGATCAACCTCAAAGGTCCCGTTCGGTCCGAACGGCTCGGCAAGGCCAGCTGCGTACGAGGGCGGATTGGACGAGATCCACACCGATGAGGCTGCGTCAGGTCCACCGCCGCCGACGCACGGTTCCGGGGTGACACCGGGCCCGTTGTCGACGCACAACGCAACGTAGATGCCCAACTTGGGTTCGTAGCCGGAACCGGTCACCTTCGTCGTGTCGCCCTCGGGGCTGAGCCCAGTGGCGGGGTCGGCCGACAGCGACTGACCGGATGCGCCGGTGGCGCTGCGCGCTTCGCGCACCAGCGGGTCGATCGTGGTCGGCGGGGCCGTGCTCGTCGTGCTCGACGGCGGTGTTGTCGTCGACGTGGTGGTGGAGGAGGAGGAGGTGGTCGTCGACGGCAGGGTTGTCGACGGCGGGGTTGTCGACGGCGGGTTTGTCGTCGACGTTGTGGTGGTCGTCGTCGTGGTGGGATTGGAGAACGTGATCGGGGTGAAGGTCTCCTGGTCGGCATTGACCGCACCAGACCCGGCGTAGGTCACGATGCCGTACTCACCAACACTCCCCGAAACCGGAGCAACCTCAAGATCAACGGTGAACGACCCATCCGCAGCAATCGTCACGAAATCCGGACTGGTTCCAGCCGGATCCAAGATCGCCCGCTGAGCCGCCGGCAACGCCCATACCTGCTTGATCACCCGACGAGCCGAACCCGGCGCACCAGCCGAGGGCGCCCACGGCTGATCGAACGGGGCATCTCGACCGTAGGGTGGCCCTCATGCGCTTTGGCTTCTGGATCGGCAACGGACACCGATGGGACGAGATCCTTCGCAGCGGCGTGAGGGCAGAAGAGACCGGCTGGGACGGACTGTGGTTCGCTGATCACTTCATGCCGGGCATGGGCGCCGACGACGGACCCATCCACGAGGTGTGGACCGCCATCTCGGCACTCGCCCAGGCCACCGACCGGGTGCGCCTCGGTCCGCTGGTGTGTGGCAACACCTACCGAAATCCGGCGGTGCTGCTGAAGCAGGCGGTCACCGCCGACCACATCTCAAATGGCCGCATGGTGTTGGGGCTTGGCGCCGGGTGGCAGGAGAACGAGCATCGGGCCTACGGCATCGAGTATGGCTCGTTCACCGACCGGTTCGACAAGCTGGAGGAGTCGCTTCGGGTCATCGCCGCCCTCCGCAGCGGCGAGCGGGCGACGTTCGACGGCGACCACTACCGGCTGGAGGACGCACCGCTTGCGCCGCAGCCGGTCGGACAGCTGCCGATCCTGCTCGGCGGAGGTGGCGAGAAAAAGACCCTGCGCATGGTGGCCGAGTACGCCGACGAGTGGAACGTGTGGTCCACGCCGGAGGTGATGGTGCACAAGTCCGCTGTGCTCGGCGAGCACTGCGAACGCCTCAGGCGGGACCCGGCCGAGATCGAGCGATCGTCGGTGGCGCTGTTGTTCCTCGTCGACACCGATGCCGAGGCCGACAAGCTGCGGGTCCACGACTTTGGCCGTCCGTCGCTGATCGGCACGCCAGGCCAGCTCCAGGAACAGCTGGCCGCCTACGCCGAGGCAGGCGTCGACGAGTTGATCATCCCGGACTTCACCCTGGGCGGCGGCGCTGAGCAGGACGAGACGCTCGACCGATTCCTCGCCGAGGTGGCGGCGCCGTTCCGATTGTAGAACGAGGCGGGGAAAACCGGCGGTCTCTCATGGCTGATCGAGCAGCGTGCCGATATTGAAGGACACCTGGTCCATCACTTCCCAGCCGACCGCCCCCAACCGGTGCACGAGCCGCTGCCCGTTGACGGATCGAAGCATCTCGCACTGGATGTAGCTGGTGTCCTCGAGACCGGTCATCTCGGATGCTTCCACCTCCACATGCGATGCCACCAAGCGACGCGTCGTCGTCAACGGCATGACGAAGACGACCGGAAACGAACGCCCGAACGTGTCCGGCGGACCAACCACCAGGGCCGGTCGAACCGATGACGGCTCCGCCGGGTAGGGCTCGCCGAAGTCCACCAGCCAGAGTTCGCTAATCGATGCCATCTGAAACCGAGGTGGTCTCGAACTCTCCGAGGTAGTCACGCCACGCGACGGGATCTCGCCGGAGCACCTCGAAGTCCCGGGTGACCTGGGCGGCGAAGCGCTTGCGGCGCAGTGCCTCAGCCGCTTCGTCGACGGTGTCGGTCAGCGAGTCGCCGGCGGCTTTGCTCATCTCGATCAACCGGGCGTGAGTTTCGGCTTTAACTCGAATTGTGGTCGTCCCCATGGGCTGAGTCTACATTTTGCATGCACGGATGACCACGACATTCACCCACCTGTTGCGGGCTGATGCGGGTGACAGAATCTGCCCATGGCAGTCGACGCAGCGAAACATTTGCGTGTTCTGCGGGTCGAGATCCGGCGTTCCGGACGGCAGCGGTGGCCCTCGGTTCTGCGATCGTGGACGCCGGTCACCGGCTGGTGTTTGGGGGAGGCCACGTGGGCCTGATGGGCGTCGTGGCCGACGAGGTGTTGGCGCGTGACGGCGAGATCATCGGCGTGATGACCGAGCAACTCGTTGGCCTGGAAGTGGCCCACCAGGGGCTGACCGAGTTGGACGTCCAGCCCACGACGCATCGGCGCAAGGCCCGCATGGCCGAACTGGCGGACGGCGTGGTCGTCCTGACCGGTGGATTCGGCACGCTCGACGAGGCGTTCGAGTTGCTGACATGGAACCAGCTGGGACTCATCTCGGTGCCGATCGTGTTCCTCGACGTCGACGGGTTCTTCGCGCCGTTGTTCGACTTCATTGCGGGGTCGGCTGCGGCCGGGTTCATGAAGGACCACCACGGGACGCTGGCCCAGCACACCGACAATGCCGAGGCTGCCGTGCGTCTCGCCTCCCGCAACGCCCCCGCCTTCACACCCAAGTGGGTCGATCGCTAGCCGCCCCGCTCACGAGTCCTGTCGGGTGGTGCGAGCCAGGTAGGCGGACGGCGACGTCCCCAGGTGCCGACGGAAATCCCGCGTCAGGTGGGCCTGGTCTGAATAGCCAAGCTCGGCTGCGATCGCCGCCCAGCCTCGCCAGCCATTTCCGTCGTCGCTGGCCCGACGGGCCGCCTCGGCGGCTTCGATGATGCGCCAGCGGCGAATGACGAACGACGGGCCGGCCCCGACGTGAAAGTCGAAGAGGCGCTGAAGGGTGCGGACGCTGGCGCCGGCAGCGGAGGCCAACTGCTCAACCCGGCAGACGCTGCGGTCATGCTCGGCCAGCGCGGCGACCGCCACCACCTCCTGCGCCTCGGCGATCATCGCCGGATCCCGGCAGGCGATGAGGGATCCCAGCCCCTCCCGCAGCGCGTCGGTTCGTGGTTCGGTGTCATCGATCTTCGCCACCCGGGCAACCCGTCAACAAAGTTCAGCTCGGCATCGGCCGCCGTCTTCGCCGAAGCGTCGAGGAGCACGCCCAACCCGCCCACGGTCGTGCGTCGGCTGGGCCCACACCCTCTGCCGCTGGTTCCAACTCGACCTCCTCAAAGACACCGAGTTCGAACAAGCCCACCCAAAAAAGCTGAGGCGCTGCCGCTTCGGGACCCCAGCAATCCTCCGCGTCCGCAACCGGCAAACCTGGACTCTCTGGCCCAAACACTGGCCATGGAACCCGCACCTCCGCACCGCCGGACGACGCCTCCGCACCATGAACACCCCCACACCACTCCAGATCTGACCACCAGCCGCCCCGAGCAACCAGCCACCCGCCCGAACACCCGGCCGGGCTATCTCACCGACCCCACACACCAATCCGAACAACCGTCACCACACCGGACAGACGGCCGGCAACACCCGAGACCTGCCCCGAGCACCCCACCGCCCCCGGAGGCACTCCCTGTCACACCAAAACAGCCTTCAGACCGCCACCACCAGTGAAACGTGCCGGATCGAACTTAGAGCTCAGCCAGCTCGTCGAACACCTTCGAGTGATGGAGGTACGCAGTCTTGGCCTCGTCGACGAAGGCCTGCTGCTCCTCGGCCGACCACTCCAACGCATCCAGGTTGTCCCGATATCGCTGCTCCAAGCGCCCGGGCCGACGATCTCCGGGAAATCGAAGACCGACGCTCCCCCCTCCGGGGTGAGACCATAGATCTCTCGGATGCGCTTGCCGACGAAGAACCCGCCCGACAGGTCGCCCAGGTACGTCCGGGTGGCGGGCAGGACGGTGGCCGATGCCTGCGCATCTGACGCGTCCAGCTCAAGTTCGAGCCAGTCCAAGTCGGTCTTGAGTCCCAGGCCGAGCACAAAGAGGATCTCGGTGACGCCGCCGTCCAGGCTGACGTCGAGTCCTTGCTTTGCCCGAGGGTCACGCCCGCTTCGCCGCACCCCGCCACCAACATAGCGGCACCCAGCAGGATTCCGACGAGCGTCGGCCTTCTCAGACCGGACCGGTTGGCTCGGCGGCTCATGGTGCCGGCGCCCGCCCCTCCGAGCAGCGCGACACCCCTGGCGGCGACGACTCCCCAACCCCAGCCACCCGAACCGCCGTCATCGGATGACACGGTGATCTTCGGTTCCTCGGAGCGTTCGGGTGCTGTCGTTGTCGTCGGCTTCACGCTGGTCGTCGTCGCCTTCGGCTTGGCCATGGTTGTGGACCCCGTCGGACACTCGGGCCCCACCCTGGCAGCGCTGAGAAGATGGTCGGCTTACATCGCCTGTTTACTCAATCAAACCCTTATGTCAGGTGCTCCTACCCCTTCAATTGCTGGGTCAGAGTCCGGACAAGCAGGGCCCACCCATTGAGGCGGGTGTTGACGTCCGATGGAGCTGTTCCGGTCTGCCGTCGATGGCCCACTGAGGGATTGCCGGCCGCCACCGGTAGCGTGGGGCGCGTGTCAGGAGAGACCAACGATCCGGGCGAGGACGCCAACAGTCAACCTGGTTCACCCCGCGACGAGTCACGCTTCGCCCACCCCTCGATGGGCCATGCGCTCGACGAGGAGATCCTGTCCGGCGGCCGGGTCAACGCCGGCGACGTCCGGCGAGTGGGCGGCACGATCACCCGACCGGTCGGCCCCCACACCCCCGGCGTCCATGCCTTCCTCCGCCACCTGGAAGCCGAGGGATTTGAAGGGTCACCCCGGGCGCTCGGTGTCGACGACTTCGATCGGGAAGTACTGACCTATCTGCCCGGAGAGGTCAGCCAGGATTTCACTCCATCCTGGCTGGCCGACGATGACGTGCTCGAACGGGTGTGTCGTCTCCACCGGGACCTTCAACACGCCGCCGTTGGATTCACCTGGCCTGACGGCATTCCATCGGCCGTGCCGTACCTCGTCAAGGGTTGCGAAGGAACACTCGTGTGCCACAACGATCTGTCGGTGGAGAACATAGTCATGTCGGGCACCACCCCGGTGGGCATCATCGACTTTGACTATGCAGCACCGGTCGACCGGCTCTTCGACTTGGCCTACGCCGCTCGCCACTGGGTGCCATTCCGCGCCACCGGCGGTCTCGATCCTGCCATTCAAGGCATCGATCAGATCGAGCGCTTTGCCCGCCTCGTCGACGTGCACCGTCTGACCCGCGCCGAACGGGCGCGTCTGGTCGCGATTGCCGGGTTACTCCTGGACCGGCTGCTCACCGTCATCAAGGAACGCGCCGATGCCGGCATCGGCGGGTTCGGCGCCATGTGGTCTGCCGGATATGCCGAGAGCAACCGGGCCGACCACCGGTGGCTCACCGAACATGCCCATCGCCTGATCGGCTGAGCAAGCGACCGCCGAAACGTCCGGCCGAAGGTCCACGCCGCTGTGGCCCTGTAGCCGCAATGGACGGCGCCTGTTCCCTTCCCGACCCCGAGCCTGGCCGCCAGCTACGAGGCCCGCACCTCTGGGTCCATGGCGCCATGAACATCAGGCAAGCAACGAAGCTGTGTCCCAGCCTCATCGAAGAGATCCAACGGCGCGGCCTCCGCTGCTGGGGTCCACAGACGCCAACCTGTCACCCGCCGACACGGTTCAACAGAGCCTGCCGTTCATTGGTCGCTCCCAGGTGGAACTCGACCTCACCGTGGATGCCGTATGCGATCGCTACGGCTCAGGCTCGATCGGCCGGGCCACCCTGCTCGGTCGATCGAGCGGCTTGAGGCGCCGATCCTCCCCGATCCGGGAGGAGCAGAACCCACCCGGCAGCACCGGCCGTGATGCCCGTGCCGGCCCGACGGCGACGCCCCAAGGGGGCCATGCCAAACTCGGGTCGTGCAGTCGACGGCGAAGAACATCTGCGTGTTCTGCGGATCGAGCACCGGCAACGATCCGTCCTACCTCCGCGCCGCAGCGGCCCTGGGTGAGGCGATCGCGCAGTGCGGCCATCGGCTGATCTTCGGCGGAGGTCACGTCGGGTTGATGGGGGTGGTGGCCGATGCAGTGATGCGTGGCGGCAGCGAAGCCATCGGCGTCATGACCGAGCAACTCGTCGAACGCGAGGTGGCTCACCAGGGCCTCACCGAACTGGATGTCCAGCCGACCATGCATCGACGCAAGGCCCGCATGGCCGAGCTGGCCGACGGCGTCGTCGTGCTCCCTGGCGGCTTCGGCACCCTCGATGAGGCGTTCGAACTGTTGACGTGGAACCAGTTGGGGTTGGTGTCGGCTCCGGTGGTGTTCCTCGACGTCAACGAGTTCTTCAGGCCACTGTTCGAGTTCATCGCCCACTCGGCCGCCACCGGTTTTGTGAAGGCTCACCAAGAAGCGTTTGCCCAGCGCACCAACAACCCGGAGACCGCCGTCAGGCTGGCCACTGGCCATGCCCCCGGGCAACATCTCCAAGCGGATGGAAACCGGGTACCCCAGAGCTGACGGTAAGGACGGCGGGCAGAGCACATCAGCTACGCCTCCACCTCACACGGTGCGGGACATCTTCAAGCGGTGACCGCACGGGTACTCACCCTGGAACCTGGAGCGAACGCAGCCTGGCTGTGGCCGGGGCGCACAGGCCGTGGATCACCGTTTCTTGATGGCACCCGACGTCATGGTGATCACCGAGACCCGCACCACGTTCGCGGAACGAGGCGGCCACACGTTGTGGAGCGAGCCGCCCAGGACCACCCGCCACGACGCCGACGAGCGGACCGTACTGTTGTCGAGGCGTCCGTTCACGGAGGTCGACCGGGTGGGCGCACCGGGCCTGGAGGCTGCATTCACGCCCCTGAGCATCGTGACCGGCGGGACTCCGGAGGGAGCCGCCCGGCCGGGCATCGACCACATTGCGCTCAGCCGACACCTTCGCCCCGAACGGGTGTGGGGCAGGCCCAACGACGTCGCTGGACACCGCTTGTCAGACCACGACGGCTCCGGGGCGGACATCATCGCAGTCACGACATAGGGTCCGCCGAATGAACGCCGATGAGGTCAACACCATGCTCGCGGAGCACTTCCCGGGTGCGGGCGCCAACTGCGCCGAGCTTGGCGCCACCTACGCAGTCGCCTCAACCGAGCTTGGTGAGCTGTCGATCCGACCCGGCGGCTACGTATCGGGCCCCACCCAGTTCGCCATTGCTGATGCCGCCCTCTGGTACGTCACGTTCGTGGCCATTGGCCGGATCGAGCCGATGGCGCTCACCTCCGAGTTGTCGATCCGCTTCCTCCGCCCGGCCCAGGGCAAGCGCATCTGGGCACGGGCCGACCTGGCGACCGCCACCCGCCGATCGGTGGTCGGTTCGGTGTCGGTGTGGATGGACGACCACTCCGACCGTCCAACCGCCGTGGCCCAGGGAACCTACGTTTTGCCTCGCCCCGAGTAGACCATCGGCATGGACATCCCACCACTCGACCGTCTGCTGGCATGCGACGAGATCCGCAACCTGGTGGCCCGGTACGCCATCGCCACCGACGCCCGGGATCTCGACACGCTGGTCAGCCTGTTCGTGGACGACGTCAACGTCGGCCGTCTC
Source organism: Candidatus Microthrix parvicella Bio17-1 (assembly GCF_000299415.1). Taxonomy (NCBI): domain Bacteria; kingdom Bacillati; phylum Actinomycetota; class Acidimicrobiia; order Acidimicrobiales; family Microthrixaceae; genus Candidatus Neomicrothrix; species Candidatus Neomicrothrix parvicella. Next base: position 66,148 of record NZ_AMPG01000003.1, on the reverse strand, counting down.
GGCACCGGCCGTGATGCGCTGCGAGCCAGCTTCGATCAGGCCCTGCGGGGCATTGGTCGATCGTTCCTCTTCGTCGGCACGCAGACCATCGACCTGAGCGACGCCGACCACGCCACCGGGCAGGTGTACTGCAAGGCCGAGATCCAGGACGGCGACCGCTGGATCCACCAAGCCATCCTGTATGGAGACGCCTACGAACGGCGGAACGGTCGCTGGTACTTCGTGCGCCGGATCCACGAGTTGTTCTACGGCGCCGAGGTGGGGGTGAACCCGCTGATGCTTCCTCCCGCCAACTGGCCAAAGAGTCACGACGGCCTGGGCACCCGACCGGAGGCCTGGAACACCTGGCGCGAGTTCTGGTCGGACGGCTGATCGCACTCTATGGTTCAGATATATGGGACGATCAACGATCAGCGTCAAACTCCTCCTGATTCTGACCGTGGGGGGTGTCTGCCTGACCGGCTACGGTCAGGCCACCTCGACGAGCACTGCCAAGGCTGCTGATTCGACCACCAACAACAGCACGACCACAGCACCAACCACGACTGCGATCCCAGCGCCCGCGACCGAGCCCCCTCCGCCGACCACACCCCCGACGGCCACCGCCCCGAAGCCGACCGCAGCGGCCGCGACCGAGCCCCCTCCGCCCACCACACCCCCGCCGGCAGCGCCAGAGCCTCCCAAGGCTCCCCAGGCAGGGCCGGAGTACTTCTTCGACTCCTACGGCTCGCGCTATGCCGCATTCAAATCGCCGAGCGGCGGAATCACCTGCGACATCCACAACGACGCCGCCGACTGCATCGTTGTTGAGAACTCCTGGAACGACATACCGCCAGACGAAGGCTGCGACGCAACCTGGGGATTGTCGGTCGCAGTGTCTGACGGCGAGGGGATTTTCACCTGCCGTGGAGACGCAACCGCACAAGGCCCGGTGCTCCCCTATGGGTACGAGATTGAATTCGGACCCTTCCTCTGCCACAGCAAGGAGACCGGGGTCACGTGCGATAACCAAGAGACCGGCCACGGTTTCAAGGTCAACCGGGCATCGTTCGACCTGTACTGACAGCGATGCCCAGATCCTTGGACGGCCATAAGGGGAGCGAAACCCAGCACCAGATGACCTCAGTCGAGGTCTGAGGGCCGGATCATCTCCGGGGACCACCCCTCCAGTACCGCCCCAGTCTCACCCCTCACAGAAATGCCAGGAGAACCGCGAGAACTGCCGTCGTTAGTGTGACTCAATGGCCTACGACGAGCAGCTCGCCGACCGAATCCGAGAGCTGGTTGAGGATGAGCCCGAGCTGACCGAGCGCAAGATGTTCGGGGGCCTGGCCTTTCTGGTCGGCGGCAATATGGCCGTGGCAGCCGGAGGAAAGGGCGCCATGATGGTTCGGGCGGGAGCCGAGCGCGCCGACGACCTACTCGACCAGCCAGGCGCAAGCATCGTCGTGATGCAGGACCGACCGATGACCGGCTGGATCGAGATCAAAACAGAGCACCTCGCCACCATCGATCGGCTCAGATTCTGGGTGGAGGTGGGCGTCGGCTTCGCCCGCACCCTCCCCGCCAAATAGCCCGCCCCGTGGGGGTTTGACCCTCAGCTGGTTGGGCGTAGTTGGTACTCCCGAATGACCTTCGGACCGAGACCGGTCACCAGGTTGCCCCATCGGCTCCAATGCATCCGCCATTCCAACACGAGCCGATGTGCCGTGCGTGGTGGTTCACCAGAATGAACGATCCGTCAAGGATTCGGACACGAGCTTCTGTTCCCCATAGACGGCGTGGAAGTGCGGCGAAGCACGGTCCTTTCAGCACATGTAGATGATGATCCCGTAGATCTCGCTCAAGCGCCGCTCAACGCCAACATATGCATGCGCTGGACAACGAGCCTTGAGGCTCCGCCGTCTCCGTTTTGGCTGAGCGGGAAGGCGAAGCCCAGCCGGCCGGTGGTGGCCGGCAAACTGGCGCCATGTCACGACGGCGGAAAGGTCAACGTAAGCAGGGCGGGCGCACCACTCCCAAAGGCGGGCGCCCCGGGTTCCGCCCCACCGGCGGCGGCCCGGCGGGACTCCCCTCGATTGGCGGCCCAGGCCCCTTCGACTCCGGCGCGCCGCCGTCGATCACCGGCCTGTTCGACCCGATCGCCTCCCTCTTCAGCCCAGACCGCGACGATCACCCGTCGGAGATCGAACGGATGGCGTGTGAGTTGGTCGGGCTGACACAGTCGATCGCCGCCGACCAACCGTTGCCCGGTGGGCCCGCTTCGTCGCGCCCCAGCAGGATCACCGGCATGGCGCCCCCGGGTGACGCCGAGGACATGTTGACCTCGGCGGCTCTGGCCCTTGCCGAGAGCCAGCAGTTCCGGCCCGAGGCGCGTTACGTCGACTGCCTCCGGCCGATTCTCCCCTTCTGCGCCTCGTCGGCCCACGCGGAGTTGACACGGCGGATCGACCGGCTGGAATCGAAGATCGGCGCGCCATTGTGGGCCGATGCCGTGTGGAACGCCACAGCCATCGGTGGCTGGCACGGCTGGGATGACCTCGGCGACCTCTCCACCATCGGTGTCGAGCTGCGCTGGCCGGGCGGCTGGTCCGACCAGGTGCTGTTCGCCAGCATCATCGTTCAGGAGGGGCCATTCGTTCAGGAGTTCCTGGTAACCACGATCGATGCGTACCGCCGCGTGTTTACGCCCGGCACCCCCTGGCAACCTGGCCCGAACGATCCGCCCTGCCGTGCGGACGTGATCCGCCACCTCGAATCGATCGACGTCGCCGAGGCGGCGGGGCTCATCTGCCACGCCATGGACATCACCGACCTCATGGTCGACGCTCCCGTCGCCGACGACTCCTACCTGTACACGCCGCTGGCCCGCCAGATCCTCGGCGGCGTGCCCTCGGTCGAACCTCCGGAGCCCGAGCCGGCCACGCACAACGAGCGGGAAGAGCTGATCAAGGACTTTCTCAACGCCGACGGCGTCGCGGAACAGTTGGGATACACCGACGACCCCGAACTGGCGCAGGAGGTCGGGGAGTTTTGCGAGCTCTTCATCGACTACGCCGAGCGGTACGCCGGAGGCGACATCCACCGCTGGTCCCCCATGGTGGTGGAGGGGTTTCTTCACTTCTACGGACAGAAGGTGATCGCCGACGACGCCACCGACGAAATACTCAAGCCGGTGCTCTCCACGTGGATCGGATATTGCCACCGGCTGAAGGGGTGGGCGCAGTCGGTTACCGACGCGGCTCTCGCAGCCCTCGACGAGCATTACGGGTCTGCAGTCGGCCACAACGGCGACGACCTCGATAACCCCATGCTCCAGATGATCCGGATGGCAGCGGAGCGGGGCCTCGACCTGGACGACCCGGAGGCGATCCAACAGTTGGTCGGCGACTGGGACGACCGGCAGGCCTGGACCACAGACCTCGTGTGGCCCGCAAAGGGCGCCGCCCCCATGATGTGGGATCACGTGCCCGATGAGGCGGTGGAACAGTGCCAGGCGGTGTTGGCGATCGCCGAACCGGTGCTGACCCGGCTGTTCACCCCCGACCATCTCACCTCGGCCAGGCGCATGACGATGGACCTGGCCGGTACACACACCCAGCAGTTCCTTCGGGGGCGACCCGACGTCTGGGCGGCCGCGATCACCTACGCGGTGGCGCAGGTGCACAGCGCCTTCGACTCGATGTCCCGACTGTTCGGCTTTGGCAAAAAGCTCACCCCACAACAGCTGATTGACGCGTTCCCTACCGTGTCCAAGGCGGCGATGACCAGCAAGGCCACCATGGTGCGTGACTGGTTGGACGCCGACGGCAGGGGCCGACGTCGCTACAACCGGGTGGCGGCATCCGCCGGCCCGTACCCGTTTCCCGAACACCGAGGATGACCCGGCACATCGACATCGTGATCGAGCCCGACATTGCTGCCGTGGAGATCCTGGTCGAAGAGTTCGATCCAACCCGGTTCCACGTCGGCGACACCCTCCGACGGCCAGTTGGCGGGAATGGTGGCGATTCTTGAGGCTCCGCGAGCGACGCTCGACGACGAGCACCTGGCCTGGTGGCCCCAGAAGTTGGGCGTGGACGAACTCCTTCAGCGGGGCTCGAAATCTCGCAGAGTAACCAACACCTCGACGCCCGGCGCCATGGCGGCGTGGCGTGGGGCTCGTCGTTCTGGTCGGTTCTGCGACAGCATGGGGTGATGATCGACCCTGGCTTCACGCCCGCCCCCGAGATGAATCCGGCGGGCACCACCGGTCCCCCCAACCAGACCGAACGAGACCGGGTGGCTGTCGAGAACATCGAGGTGGAGAAGGCAGAGTCGGTCACCGTCACGTTCGCCGATGGCGAGGTGGCGGTGTTTGGTTTGGAGGACCTGCGCCGAGCCTGCCCGTGTGCAGGATGCCGCAGCCGACGCGATCAGGGGCTGGAGGCATGGCCGGAGCCCCGCAGCCCCAGACCACTACTCATCACCGATGCCGCGCTGCACGGAGCCTGGGCGCTGACGTTCACCTGGAACGACGGCCACTCGGCCGGGATCTATCCGTTCACCTCGCTGCGGCGCTGGTATGACGGCGAGCCGACCTATCTCCCCGACTCCGGTCTCGGTGGGTCCCCCAAGGGCCAACCGGACGAGTAGGCAGCCTTCAATAGCGCCGATCGTGCGAATGCGCGCGAACCTCGCGGTGCACACTGCCACTCGAAGCTAGGATTCGCACAACGATGAACGGCGGTTCAAGGTGGCTTTAACGAGCGGAAATGGCGACGACATGCCCTCCGGAACCATCCTGTGACCCGAACGCGCCGGTTGGGCGCAACGCTTGCGACCACGCTGTTGGCCTTGGTCGCCCTGTCGCTGGGCAACCCCCCGGCCGGCGCCCAGCCGGACGGGGTCGAGGTCACGGTGCAACCCGGGCCGGCCGGCGTGGTGCCCACAGCCCCGCGTCTACCCGTGCGGGTCACCCTCCGGTCGGAGTCATCCCGCACTGTCAACCTTGAAGTGACCACTTCGACCGGCAGCCAGTTCTACCGGGTGGAGCTGAACTCCGGTGCACCGACACAGACCAACGCAGTCATGCCTCGCCCGTCGGGACGCATCGAGGCCACCGTCCGGACGCTCGACGGGGATCGCCTCGGGTCGGGCGAGTTTCTGTTGGACCCGAAGAACGAACGGGCCAACGTCGTTGGCATCGGCACCTCGATCTCCGGCGGGAACAAGCCGCGGAACGTACCGTCGATTGCCAAGATCGACGAGGCCACCCTCATCCCGCTGGACTCAGAACTGCTCGACGTCCCAGGCGCGTTGGACGCGTTGGGCGCCCTGGTGCTCGGTCCCGGCGACGTCGAACGCCTGAGCGACGACCAGCAACGGCGGGTCTCGGCCTGGGTGGCGAGGGGCGGCAACCTGGCGCTGGACCAGGCCCGCACCGACCCGCTGCCAGTGCTTGGCACAGCGGCCGAGGCGGGAGACCGCACGGCCGTGGGCACGGGGTGGGTGCGTTTTACCAATGGGCTGGGGGCGAAGGGTGACTGGTCGCAGGTGGTGGAACCGGCCGTCGCCGCCGATGGGCAGCCGGGCCAGGAGCAGTTCATCGACGACCTGGGCTTCGGACCCGACGGGATGTGGAACGACATGCTGGGAGGCGTCGGTTTCCTCCAGGTCAGCTACCTCCCGGCGTGGGTCATCGGCCTGGCGGTACTGGTCACCGCGTTGTTGGTGGGACCGGTCCTGTGGTGGGCGCTGCGGTCTCGAAAGCGGCGGCGCCTGATGTGGCTGGCCGCACCGACCATGTCGCTCGTCGTCGCCGGAGCGCTGCTGTTGGCAGGTCGCGGGGCCCTGGCCGATGCGTCCACCACGGCCATCGGCTCGGCCGTGTCAACCGAATGGGGCACCAGCGGCATGCTGGCTCTGGGCACCACCCCCGACGACTCGGAGTTGGTGCTCGGCGACCAGGGAGAGGTGTGGGCGTCCAAACCACGGGCGGTTATGACCGGCAGTGGCACCGACCGGCGCGCCGAGCAACCATTGGGCACGAACGACTTCGGCTACGCGGGCATCGGCACGGTGTCGGTTGATGACGGCGCCGCGGTGTCGCTGAATGCCGTGGACCGCCCGGACGGGAAGGTCGACGTGTCGGTGACCAACCACACTGCGGGCCCGCTCGTCGACGTGAACATCGGCGGCTTTTCTCGGCAACGGGGGTTCGGCGATGTAGCGGCGGGTGCCACCGAGAAGATGGAGTTCGAGGCCACCGAGGATCTCAATCCGTTGACGGAGGTCTTCCCGTCGAGCAACGTCGACGGCGGGTGCGTGGACATGTTTTGCACCGGCCTCCCCCCAGGCGATCAGTTCGGTCAGGGCGGCGTGAAGCCCGTGGCAGCGCGTGGTCGCATCACCGTCTCCGGCACGCTGAACGCCCCGTTGAACGTGGGCGGCAACTCTCACAAAACGTCGCTGTACGTCACCGTCAGCGCGCCGGTGGTTCCACCCAAGAACGACCCAACAGCGGGCGCGGGGACCAGCATCAAGGTGGAGACCGTCGGCGAGCCGCTCATCGACCCGAATGCGATCATCGACGCGACCGGCCTCGAAGACGACAGCGGCCTCCCCGTCGACGATTTCGACGAAGGCGGTGGGGCCCCTCCGGTTGGTCTTGACGGGCTTCCGAGCGCCGAACCTCCGGCCGACATGCCAACACCAAGCCCTGCCACGGTGGTGGGAGCGGCTCAATCCGATCCGACCTCAGAACCACTGCCGACCTTCGTTCGGATCTCGTCGCCACTCGATCTGCCGGCGGCCGTGTGCGCCGCGCACACCGTGATCGACGACGCCCAGCTGTGGACCGGCGCCACGTGGGAGCCACTCCCCATGAAGGACGGACGGTTCAACGACAAGCGCTTCGCCGAGCCCAACGAGGCCCAGCGCTACAGGCTTCCCGCCATCAAGGCCGGAGACGCTGTGTTCCTGCGCTTCACGTCCAACCTGGCCGCCAACCCGGCGGCCGCGCTCAACTGCTCGGAGGCGCCTTGACCGCTGCCGAGAGCTCTCCCACCCCCACGATGATTCCCGGACCATCTGGGCCGGAGACCGACGACGCTGCGGTGGTGACGTCACGTCTCACCAAGGCCTACGGCAAGAACACCGCCCTCAGCGAGGTTTCCGTGGTGGTACCCACCGGCTCGGTATGTGCCCTGATCGGCCCCAACGGCGCCGGCAAGTCCACGCTGATGTCCATCGTGGCCACCCTGCTGAAACCCACCTACGGCACGGCGACGGTGTTCGGCCGGTCGACCACCAAACCAGCTGAGATTCGGCCGCTGATCGGTTATGTGCCCGACGTGCTGGGCACCTACGCCGGTTTGACGGTCACCGAATACCTGCGGTTTTTTGCCGACGCCTACCGCATCCCCCGGGATGACCAGCAGGCGATCGTCGATGGTCTGCTGGAGTTGGTGGACCTGGAAACCAAGCGGGACAGCGACGTCAACACGCTGTCCCGAGGCATGAAACAGCGCATCGCCCTGGCCAGGGCACTGGTTCATCAACCCAAGCTGCTGATCCTGGACGAGCCCGCATCCGGGCTTGACCCGCGGGCCCGAGTTGAGCTGAAAGACATCCTGTTGCACCTGCAGACGATGGGCACCACGGTGCTGATCAGCTCGCACATCCTCGGCGAGCTCGAGGCGATGTGCTCCCACGCCATCATCCTGGAGCGCGGACATCTGGTCGGTTTTGAAGACCTGGGTGCACCGGCCGAGCGTGCCGTGGTGGTGACCTTCACCGGCGGTGGGACCGAGACGTTCACCGTCGCCGACGAGGACGCGCAGGTGGAACTGGTACGAAAGCTGGTCGCCGACGGCCGCCCGGTGGTGTCGGTGACTGAAGGCGTCACCGGCCTTGAGGAGCGATTCCTCGCCCTCACCCGAGGAGACCTGAACTGATGCAGCCACCACGTGTTGGGCCAACCCGAACCCCGGCTCCTGGCGGGAGTGTGAACACGTGAACGCGCCCTCGCTCTTCTCGAACCCACTGGTACGACTGGAGTTCATGCGGCGCTTTCGGGGCGGCCTGGCGGCGTGGGGCATTCCCCTCATGGTGTTCCTGCCCGGCGTCGCCGTGGTCATCGCCTATCTGGCGGGCACCTCCAACCAGCAGAACGACCTGATGGATCAGGGCTTCGGTGGAGCCGGAGCCATGATGGCCGACGGCATCAGCGTCAACCAGGTGGACAACTTCGGTGAGCCGATGTTTTTCGCGTTGATGGTGACGGCGCTACTGGCGTTGATGGTGCTCGTGCCCGCGGTACTGGGCGGATCGATCGCCAGCGAGCGAGACGCCCAGACGCTGCAACCCTTGCAGTTGACGTCGCTGCGCCCCTCGGACATCGTGGCCGGAAAGCTGGTGTCCTCGCTGGCCTACCTGCTGTTGTTGCTGACATGCCTGGCACCGGCGATGACCATCCCGTTTCTGGTGGGTGGCGTGACGCTGTCCGGAGTGCTCAAGTCGTTTGGCCTGCTGTTTTTGGTGTGCGTGGAGCTGGCGGCGATGGCGTTGGCGATCAGTGCCGCGCTGCGACGGTCCGTCAGCGCCATCATCACCTCGTTGCTCGCCACCGGATTTCTCATGGTGGGCCCGTTCGTCATGATGGGTGTCGCGTTCATGGTTGGATCCCGCAACCTTGGCTTCCAGGGTGACCGCAGCGTGTTGCGCCTCCTGGGGTCGTTCTCACCGGTGTCGCTCTTTTCGTGGGTGGGCACCGTGGGATCGGTGGACACCGGCGGGTTCGCCGGCACCTCGGGACGCGTGTGGTCGCTGGTGTGGTGGGCCGTGATCACGTTCGGGTCGTTGTTGATCGCCCGTCGTTCGGTGACCGCCCCGACCGTCAGGGACCGATGACGCCCGAGCAGTTGCTGGGTGCCGCCCGCCGGCGGCTGCGTGGGATCATCGCCGGGCGGGCCGTCGTCCGGCTCGCCTGGGTGGCGGCGCTCTGCACGCTGGCCGGGGTGCTGACAGCCCGCTGGGTGGCGTGGCAGCCGATTGAGTTGCTGGCCCTGCTGGTGCCCGTGGTGGTGCTGGCGGCCTGGGTCGCCTGGGCGGCGACCCGTCCGATGCCCGAGGCCGCCGTTGCCCACGTGGCCGATCACGGCCTGGGCAGCCACGACGCCCTGGCCGCCTACCTCGAATTCGCAGAGGGTTCACCGCAGTTCAGCGAGCGGATTTCCGAGCGGGCCTCGAGGGTGGCCGGGTCGGCCGAGCTGAAGCGCGCGGTGCCGGCGAGCCTCATCGGTCCCCGACACGAGGTGGGGCGGTACCTCGGCGTCGCCGGGCTGACCGTGCTGTGTGCGGCCGGGCTGGCATTCCTCGACAATCCTCAGGATTCGGCCCGGGAGCAGCGCCGACGGGAGACGGCTGCGGTGGAGCGCGCCCAGGACGACCTGGAGGCCGCAGCCGACAAGCTGGGCGACGATGCTGCGGCAGCCGACAAGCTGAATGCCCTGGCCCAGGACCTTGACGGCCTCGATGCTGCAGCTGCCACCGAGGCGCTGGTCGACGCCGAAGCCAAGCTGCAGACCGACGCCGGAGCAAACCTCGACTCGGCGCTGGCCGCGACGGCCGGGCTGGACGCCTCGCTGGCCGCCCGCCCGTTGCCCGGAGCCCAAAAGCCTGGTGACGGGGCCCCGCCCGGTGAGACGCCGAGCGATGCTGCCGGCCGGCTGGCGGAATCGGCCGGCTCGTTGGCCTCGCTCAACGCAGACCAGAAGGCCGAGCTGGCGAAGCGGCTGGAAGACCTGGCGGCCACGCAGGCAGCCGGGGCGCCCGAGGTGGCCGAGGCCATGAAAGCGGCGGAGGAGGCCGTCAAGGCGGACGACCCCGGCGCCGCCGCGACGTTGGAGGCTGCGGCTGCGGCTCAGGCGGCACAGGCCAAGTCGGTGGGTCAACGTGGCGAGGCCCGGCAGGCCGCCGGTGCCACCGGAGCGGCGCGGGCCGATGTGGCTTCGGCCGCCAACCCCAGCGCCAACTCCGGTGATGCCCGCGCACAGGCGGCACCCGGCGAGGACCAAGGCAAGGGCCAAGGCAAGGGCCAAGGCAAGGGCCAAGGCCAAGGCCAAGGCAAGGGCAAGGGAGGCGCCGGCAAGGGCGCCGGCGCGGACGGCAGCCCGTCCGGCACGGTGGGCGCCGGCAAGCGCAACGGCGGCGGTTCAGGCAAGGGCGGGAAGGGCCGGCCGGGTGATGCAGGCCAGGGCCTGGGCACCGACGCCAACAAGGTCGAGGCCACAGTCTCCGACGTCTTTGCCCCCGAACCGTCCGGATCGAGCGATGCCGAGGGTGCCCAGCAGGGCAACGGCGGCGACCTCGACCAGGACGTCGGCAAGGGCCAGGCACCCTCCCAACGAGGCGCGGCCCGGCTGCCGCTGAGCGACGCGGTTGCCCGCTACAACGACGCGGCCACCCGGGCCCTCGACGACCCACAGCTGCCGCCCGCCTCCCGTCAGGTGATGGCCGACTATTTCGAACAGCTCTCGGGGTCGCCGACGATCCCCTCCAACTAAGAGGAACGCCAGATGGATCCCGATCACTTCGCCCACGTCGCCAAACTGCTGCACGAGCAAATCGGCACGGTGATCGTCGGCCAGAAGGAGCTGGTGCATCAGGCGATGTTGTGCCTGTTCACCGAGGGCCACCTGCTGATCGAGGGCGTTCCCGGCCTGGGTAAGACCCAGCTGGTGACCGTGCTGGCCAAGGTGGTCGGCCTGGATTGGAGGCGCATCCAGTTCACCCCCGACCTGATGCCCGCCGACATCGTGGGCACCCAGGTGCTGATCAGCGATCAGGCCGGCGGACGGTCGTTCGAGTACCAGCCGGGTCCGGTGTTCACCAGCCTGCTGCTGGCCGACGAGATCAACCGTGCCACGCCCAAGACCCAGTCTGCCTTGCTGGAGGCCATGCAGGAACGTCACGTCACCGCGGGCGGCGAGACCCGGCCGTTACCCCGCCCGTTTTTCGTGCTGGCGACGCAGAACCCGATCGAGCAGGAGGGCACCTATCCCCTCCCCGAGGCACAACTCGACCGCTTCATGTTGAAGGCCCAGGTGGGCATGCCGCCCGCCGAGGAACTGGCGGCGATCATCGAGCGCACCACCGGCGACTCGCCGCCCCAGGCGCAGGCGGTGACCGACACCGACGAGGTCCGTTCGATGATCGAGCTCACCCGTGCTGTGCCGGTGCCCTCCCACGTGGTGCGCTACGCCGCCGAGCTGGTGACCGCCACCCACCCCGGTGTGGGCACGCCCGACCTGGTCACACAGTACGTGCGGGCGGGGTCGAGCCCCCGCGGCGCCCAGGCGTTGATCCTGGCCGCCAAGGCCACCGCGTTGATGGACGGCCGCCCGTCGGTATCGATCGACGACGTGTCCGCCGTGGCACGCCCGGCGCTGCGCCACCGCCTGGCCATGGGGTTCGAATCCGTCATCGACTCGATCGACCCCGACATCGTGGTCGACGCGGTGGTCCAGTCGGCGCCCACGGGGGAGATCTAACCCCCGTGGCGACCGCCGCCGCCCCGTTGGTGCTCGCCCCCGACGAACTGGCGCGGGTCGAGCGCCTGGCGATGCACCTCGACCGGCCGGTGAGCGACGGGTTCGCCGGCGCGCACCGGTCGCGCCGGCGGGGCCGGTCGCTCGACTTCGCCGACTGGCGGGAGTACCAACCCGGCGACGACCCACGATCGATCGACCAGCAGGCGTGGGCCCGGCTCGACCAGGTGTTGATCCGCCTCTACGAGGCCGACGTGGACCTCAGCGTGCAACTGGTGATCGACACGTCGGCCTCGATGAAGTTGGGCGACAAGTTCGCCCAGGCGCTGCGCACTGGCGCCGCCATCGCAGCGATGGCCCTGGTGCGCAACGAGTCGGTCAGCGTTGCCACCCTGGCCGACCGCACGCCCCGCCGCTACCGGGGCCGCGGCGCCATCCCCCTGCTGCTGCGGACGATGGCGGGATGGACCCCGGCCGGACCCACTCCTCTGGCCGAGCTGGCCCGACATCTGATGGTGATGCCCCGGCGGGCAGGCCTGCTGGTGGTGATCTCCGACTTTCTCACTCCCGATTGGTCCGCCGCCCTCGACCAGTTGACCGCCCGCCGGGAGCAGCTGATCGCCATCGGCGTCTCCTCCGTCGAGGACGATCACCCCGACCTGGCCGGCGAGGTACAGCTGGTTGATGTCGAGACCGGCCATCGGGTGGATGTGGACGTCAACCCCCGGCAGGTGGCGGCATTCACCCAGCGGCGGCTGGATCGGCGGGCGGCGCTGGAGCGTCACGTGCTGCGCAACGACGGCCGATGGGTGCACGTCGACGCCGCCGACGACCTGCTCGGCGCCGTGATCCCGGCCCTGATGGGCACCGGGGTGGCCCGATGAGGGTACCGGTGCTGTCGCTCCCCTTCCGCGGAGTCATGCTGAGCGTCGGTACCGCAGAGGTTTCGCAGTGAGCTTTGCCAACCCGGCGGGATGGTGGCTGGCCACCCTGGTGATCCCGATCATCGCCCTGCACATCCTGAAGGCCCAGCGCACGCAGGTGGAGGTGGCCTCCACCCTGGAATGGGAGTCGATCGACCGGCCGGTAGCCGCCGCCAGGCCCTGGCAGCGGCTGCGCTGGTCGATCCCGCTGCTGCTGCAACTACTGGCGGTGGCGCTGCTGGCCGCCGCCCTGGCCGGACCCGCCCTGAACACCGGCCGAACGTCGGCCGAACATGTCGTCATCATGGTGGACACGTCGTCCTCGATGGGCGGCACCGACGGCAGCCCGACCCGCGTGGACGAGGCTCGCGGCCAGGTGTCCAAGGTGGTCGACGGGCTGGGGGCAACCACCCGGGTGTCGCTGATCTCCACCGGTGCACCCGCTCAGATCCTCGCCGGCGAGACTCCGGCGACCGACATCGGCGGTCGCCTGGACGCCATCAGGGCATCCGAAGGCGGTTTTGACGCCGCTGCCACCGGGTCGCTGGCCACCAGTCTGGAGCGTCCCGACCAGTCCGTGGAGCACGTGCTGATCTCCGACGGGGGCCTCGACGACTCGGCGATCCGGCAGCTACCGGCAGGCACCCGTCTGGTCGGGGTGGGGCGATCGGACGTGAACGTCGGCGTCACCAACGTGGTCGTCACGCCCCGGGGCGCCTCGCTGCATGTGCAGGCGACGCTGACCAACTCAGGCGACCGGGACGCCACACGGGTGGCCCGCTTCGACGTCGATGGGCGCACCCGGGGCACCACCTCCACCAAGGTGACCAAACGGGGCAGCGTCGAGACGGCGCTGGACGTCCCGGTCGGCAAACGCATCGAGGTGCTGCTCGATGGCGACGATGTGTTGCGTCTCGACGATCACGCGTATGCGGCCGGACCATCGGAATCGTCGCTCGACGTACTGGTGGTCGGGGCAGCCAACCCGTTCGTCGACGCCCTGCTGTCGTCCAACCCGCAGGTGAAGGCCACGCGGACCAGCCCGGAGAAGTTTGCAGCGGCCACCGCTGCTGCCGGTGCCGACCCCAAGGCCGGGGGCCCGCTGGCCGGGATCGACCTGGCGGTGTTCGACCAGGCGCCGGTACCCGCCAACATCGCCGTGCCCTACCTGGCCATCGCCCCGCCCGGCGGCACACAAGCGGTCCGCGTCGGCGACACCGTCGAGGACCCGGTGCCAACCCTGATTCGTAGCGACGTCGACCTGCTGGCCGACCTCGACCTGCGGGGCCTGGCATTCGCCTCGGCCCAGCGCATCGACGCCCCGGCCGCCTCCACCCTGATCGCCGCCGAGGGTGCACCGCTGCTGGTCCAGGGCCGCGACGCCAACGTCGGGTTCGTGTATCTCGCCGCCCCGCTTTCGCAGACCAACCTGGGACTTCTGCCCGCCTTCCCGGTGCTGGGCGACCGCGTCATCGCCACCCTGGGTCGCACCGACCTGGTGGGCGGCGACCTACACGTCGGGGACGCACTCAACCTGGCCGTGGGCGCCGACGCGGCGGTGACCTCACCGTCGGGCAGCGAGACCACCGTGCGGCCTGGCAACCCGGCGCCGATGGTGGATCGCACCGGTTTCTGGACGGTGCGCACCGAGGACCAGGGCGAGCGCACCGTGGTGGTCAATGCCGACCCGGTCGAGACCCAGGTGGCCCCGACCGACCAGTTGGCGATCCCCGGCATCCGAGGCGACCGGGGCGGCGAGGGCGAGCCGGTCACGAAGTCGCTCGTCGGAGCGTTGATCCTGACGGCGCTCCTGGTGATCGCCGTGGAATGGTTGATCGGTCGACGTCGGCGTGGCGTTCCACAGCGCCAGTGGCGCCGCTCGGAATACCTGCGCATCGCCATTGTGGTGCTGTTGTTGGCGGCACTCTGGGCGCCATCGTTCCACCGCTCGTCCGACGCGGTGGCAACGGTGTTCGTCGTCGACACCTCCGACTCGCTGGCAGCCAGCCGGGACGACGTCGTTGGCACCGTGCGGGAGGCCCTGGCCAAACAACCGTCGGGATCGGTGGCGGGCGTCGTGGTAGTCGGCGCCCAGGCCCGGGTGGACGCTGCGGTGAAGGCCGACCTGGCTTGGGGCGCGCCCCGCACCGAGGTAGATGGTTCGGCTACCGACCTGGCATCGGGCCTGCGGGTCGCCGGGGCGATGGCCCCGCCCGACCATGCCCGGCGCATCGTGGTGATCTCCGACGGACGCCAGACCACCGGCGAGGACCTCGGCATCGAGACCGCCCGCCTGAAGCGGGCCGAGGTGGCAGTCGACTCGGTGGAGATCGACCCGGCGTTCGGCGCCGATGTGTCGGTCGTGTCGGTCGACGTGCCGTCACGGGCCCGGGCCACCGACCAGCTCACGATCGACGTCAACGTCAACGTCACCGTGGCACAGCAGGCCAACGTCACGCTGCTGCGCGACGGCAAGGAGGTCGACTCCAAGCTTTCCGACCTGTCGGCGGGAAACTCGTTGGTCAGCTTCACGCAACCGGCCGGCGACGAGGCCAACATCGAATGGACCGCCCGGGTGGCCGGGCCCAACAACGGCGTGTTCGAGAACGACGAGTCCCGGGCATCCACCCGGGTGGAGGGGCGGCCGTCGGTGCTGCTGGTGGAGGGCTCCCCCGGCGGCGCCAACACCCTGGCAGCTGCACTCAACGCGGCCGGAACGGCCACCAAGGTGACATCCCCTGAACAGCTCGGTGGCCTGTCCGACCTCGCCGGTGTGGACGCGGTCGTGCTGGTCAACGTGGCTGCCAAGCGACTGAGCAGCGAGCAGACCGATGCGATCAGCTCCTCCGTTCGCCAGTTGGGCACCGGACTGCTGGTGATGGGCGGCACGTCGAGCTACGGCGCAGGCGATTACCTGGGCAGCCGCCTGGAGGAGTTGCTGCCGGTGACGTCGGAGGCCAAGGATCCCAAGCGGCGCTCCAAGGTGGCGCAGGTGTTCGCCGTGGACGTGTCCGGATCGATGGGCGCCTGCCACTGCGCCGACGACGCTGACGGCAGCAACTCTCGCCTGGAGGGAGGTGTCACCAAAACCGACATCGCCCGCGACTCGGCGGTTCGATCGTTGGAGGCGTTCAAGCCGGAGGACGAGGTCGGCGTGCTGGCGCTGGACGACCGGCAGCGATGGCTGCTCGACCTCGGCCCGGTGGGTGACGGGACCAAGGCCAAGAAGCAGATGAACGACATCACGCACTCCGAGCAGCTCACCAACCTCGACCCCAGCCTGACCATGTCGGCAGAGCGACTGCGAAACTCCGATGCCTCGCTGCGCCACATCGTGCTGTTCACCGACGGCTTCACCGATACCACCAAGCTGCGGGCCCTGGCCGCTCAGGCCAAGCATCTCCGCGACGAGGGCATCACCGTGTCGGTGATGGGCACGGGCGAGGGTGCCGCCGAGGCGCTGCGTGGCATCGCCGACGCCGGGGGCGGCCGCTACTACGCCGGACGCGACCTGAAGGAGCTGCCCGACCTGCTGTTGGAGGAGACCAAGGTGGTGGCCCGCCGGCTGATCGTGGAGGGCAACTTTCTTCCCGAGATCTCCTCCAATGCCCCGGTGGTCGCCAACCTCACGTCGGCCCCGCCCATCAGCGGGTACCTGGCCACCACGCCCAGACCGAGCGCCACCCAACACCTCCGCATCGGCGACGAGAAGGACCCGTTGCTGGCCACCTGGCGGGTGGGACTGGGCCAGGTGTCCTCATGGACGTCGGACTCCGGTGAGCGCTGGTCCAGCGCGTGGAAAGGGTGGGACGGTTCCAGCCGGTTCTACTCCGACGTGATTCGCGCCATCCTTCCCGCCCCCGCCGGATCGGCCCAGATGCGCTTCGACGGCGCCTCGGCCACCATCGAGGCCGCCTTCGACGAGCCGGTGCCCGATGGCGCCACCGTGACCGCTCAGGTGGTCGACCCCGCCGGGAAGGAGCAAGCCGTCACGATGGTGCGCAACGACGACCGCACGTTCACCGGCACCGCCGAGACTGGCGCCGCCGGCACCTACGGCGTTGGTGTCACGGCCGCTGCCAACGGCACAACCAACGGGAAGAGCGACGCCGCCATCTCCACCACCGCCGAGTTGGGCTACTCACGCGAGTATCTGTCCCAAGGCGCCGACACCGAGACGCTGAAGTCGCTGTCCACCCAAACCGGCGGACGCGGACTCATCCGGGCCACCCAGGCGTTCGACGCCGACGGCCTTACCCCCGGGAACCACCGGGTCGATCTGCGGCGCCGGCTGCTGCTGGCCGCCGCGCTGCTGTGGCCGATGACGATCGCCATGTCCCGTCTGCGTCGATCCGGCGCCGCAACCGTCGTGGAGTCGCTGCGTCAGCGCACCGGCCTGGACGAAGTCACCTCGTTCATCACCGCCCGCCGAGCCAAGGGGGCAGTGCCTCCGGCGGCCACCGCCAATCCGGGCCCACCCAGACCCGATCCAATGAGTCCCGGCGCTCCAGCCAAGTCACCACCGCCCGCTGCGCCGTCTGACCGCGCCGTGGCGCCGCCCCGTCCGGAGGCCAAACCGAAGGCACCGAAACCTCAGGCCGGCTCCGGGTCCGACTCGACCCTCGACTCGCTGCTGGCCGCCAAGCGCCGCCGCCGGGATCACAACTGACTCAGGAGTCTTCAGTGAGGAGAGATTCCAAATGGGCGGCTGCCGGCGGAGTCCCCAGACACTGAGCCCTCCCACCTGGTGCTGCCGGTCTGCGGTCACCTACTGAGGTCGATATACGTCACTTCGGTGCTGAATGATCGCGACCCTGACTCGACGTTCCTCGTCATCAATCTCGTAGATGACCCGGAAGTCGCCGCGGCGGGCGCTGTAGGAACCCTCCAAGTCGAATCGGAGTGGCTTACCAACCCGGTGGGGATTGTCCAACAAGCCACCATGGACGAACCCCACACATGCAGCCACGACCTTCTCAGGAAGTCGATTGAGTGACCGCTTGGCGCGGGGGGACCACTCCACCTCAAATCGACGCTCACTCATTCAGGCGTGACCTGAGCGAGAACCTCTTCGTGGGTGAGCACTTCGCCCCGGCCAGCGGCAAGTTCGGCACGGCCTTCCCGAATTTCGTCCATCAGCTGCTGATCGCTCATGATCTCTAAGGTCTCCTCCAGCGACTCAAGGTCCTCAACACTCAGCATTACGACTGCGGGTCGGCCATGCTTCGTGACGACGACGCGCCCATGCTCCCGTTCCAGCTGGTCCACGACTTCGGAGAGCCGGTTCTTCACGTCCGCTAGAGCAAGGTGTTCCTGAGCCATCATGGCCATAAGTATGGCCATATTTGAGCGAGGGTTCAACCCGTTCTCCGGATCGAATGAGGCTTCATCGCTGAAGCGCTGGCCACAAGCCCGGCTGCGTAGCACCGGTGGCGAGTCGTTGGTCAGGGATGAGCGAGGCCCGCATGGAACACGTCGGGGCTGTGCGTGACTCAGCGGTCGCGCCGAAACCCTGGCTGCCCTGTTGCCTGGGACATCCTCGACTGTCAGAGTTCCGACGAAGGCTGAGCCGTTGAGCCGCGACGACCCGAAACCAAAGGCGTACGCGCCCTTCGTGTCAGTGCGCTGATACCAGGTTGCTCACCATCATTTGGACCATCGCCTTCCGTCCGACGCCGACGGAGGGCGGTCGCTGCGGTGACCGCCAGGCCGGTCGCCGCGAGTAGGCCGCCGGCCCACACCTGACCCAGGCCTGGGTGCCGACGCACCTCCAAGCCCACCCGATCGTCGTCGATGTAGGCGGCCACCACCTCGGTCTCTCCTCGCCAGTCCAGCGTTCGGCTTGGCCGGGCACGGGTTCGGTCGAGGTCGGGATACCGGTCGATGCGCGACCGATAGGTCGAACCGCCAAGGGTCACCGTCACCTCGACGCGCTGCAGGTCCAGCCGATCGTCGCTCACCCGTGGGCTGCCCACCCTGACCCGCTCCCCACGGAGTTCGGTCTGCCCATCAACCGGTACCACGGCGAACTCGCGCCAGTCCCCCAGCGACGCGATCACGCCTACCGCGAATACAACCACACCCACGTGGGCCAGCACCATGCCAACCCATCGGGGGGCACGCCAGCCGTACGCCATCAGCCCCACCAGCAGCGTCATACCCGCCGGGATCATCAACCGACCGACCAACCCGCCATCCAACGCCACTCGGCCGGCGTTCGCCCCCGACGGGCCCGCCCCCAGCCACCCGGCTCCCAACGACATCGCAGCCAGTTCGCCGGTGACCACCACCATCACCACCCACATCGTGGCAGCACCCACGATCATCCCCACTTGGCGTCGAGCGAGATCGCCCGGTGCAACCTCATGCTCGAACCCGGGTGTGGACCCGTGGCCCCGGGCACGGTTGGCCACCCCGGTTTCGGTGTCGGACAACACCGCCCGCAAGGTCAGCCCCAACACGGCGACTCCGGCTAGGCCGATGAACACTGCGGGGCCCGCGTTCGAAGCGAAGGCGTGCACCGAAGAGGCAAGGCCGGATCGCGCCGCCGCCACGCCAAGCAGCACCAACCCGGCGGCCGCCTGCACCCAGCGGAGCCGAGCTACGACCGAGGAGGCGTGCAGCGAGGCGATCAGCGCCGCCAACGGTGCCAAAGCGGTGTTCTCTACCGGATCCCAGGCCCACCATCCGCCCCAGCCCAACTCGTCATGAGCCCACCAGGCCCCAATCAGCGTGGCGAGCACCAGTAGTGCCGCCGCACCCGCCACTGGCGCCCGGCCAGGCCACTGCCTCCGCCCGTTGTTGGCGCCCAAGGTGGCCCAGAGCGCGGCGAAGATCACGGAGGCCTGGGCCAAGTACAGCAGCGGCGGGTGAATCAACATCGCCGGGTGCTCCAAAACCGGGGACAGCCCGCGGCCGTTGACCGGAACAGCCGTAGCCAGTCGGAACGGGTTGGCGAAGACCGCCAGAACGATCGCCCCAACGACGCTGACCAGCCCGGCCAACCTGGCGGCCAAGTCGCGGCCCACCCAATCGGGCCCGGGACGAGACTGCCGTTCCTGGGCGGCAGGTCGGTCCCGAGTTGCCGGGCCGCCACGCGGGGATGCAAGCACGACAGCGGTGACCATCAGGGTCATCCACAGGAGGAGCGAGCCGGACGGGCCCGCCCAGGCACCGGCGCCGCGCAGCCACGATGGCAGTTCGGCGCGTGAGTACGCCGCCACCTCGGCCAGACCAAGATCGAGGGCCACAAACCGGGTGATGAGGTAGGCCGTCGCCAGCCACCAGACGGTCACCATCACCAGGCGGGCAGCGCGAAGATCGGTGCGCCACGCCGACACGGCACCGGCCACCGCTGCCATGCCCAGCAGGCCGAGCGCCACGACGTTCACGTTGAGAGCGTAGGGCCGATCAGGTCACGACCAGCACCGGCCAGGATCGGCATCCCGAGGCACCAAACTTGCTGAGGACGCGACAGCACGCGCCCATCGACCGGCTTGAGGGCAACACAGCGATCGCACCCAAGGTGGATCTGGGTGTGATCGCTGTGACCCGGTCCGCAGTGATCACACCCAGATGTGGCATGGGTGCGATCACTGTGAGGTTCGACTGAGGCGAGGCCGGGCTGGGACGCCCGCTCCGGTGCCGAACGGCTTAGGAGTCCCGTCGACCGCCGCCGCGATCGTCGCGACCTTTGTACCCGCCACGATCGGGACGATCGCCACCGCCACCGCGGCCCTGGTAGCCACCACGGGAGTCGCCACCGCCGCCGCGGCCCTGGTAGCCACCGCGGGAGTCGCCGCCACCCCGATCGGAGCGACCCTGGTAGCCGCCGCGGTCAGGACGGTCGCCACCCCGGTCATCGCGACCACCACCTCGGCCCTGGTACCCGCCTCCGCCCGAGCGGCCGCCGCTGTCGTCACCGCGGCGGTCCTCCCACTCATCGGAGCCCGCCTTGTCGAAGCGCACCGTCGGGGTCTCGCCCCTGATGGTGGTGGCCCGCAGCGCGGTGATCACCTCGCGTGCGTTGCGGTCGGGCACCTCCACGATGGTGAAGTTGGGAGCGACGTTGATCTTGCCGATATCGGGGCCGTCCACGCGTGTCTCGTTGGCGATAGCACCCACCAGGTCGCCCGGTCGCACCCCTTGGTTCTTTCCCACGCCGACGAAGATGCGGGCCATGTCGCCATCCGGCTTGCCCCGTGAAGCGCCCCGATCATCTCGGCCGCGGTCATCACGGCCACGCGGGCCACCGCGTTCTCCTCGCTCGTCGGCGCGCGATCCCCTGTAGCTGCGCTCGCCGGACCCACGCTCGCCCGAACCTCGGGAATCGCGGTCACGGCCACGGGGGCCATCGCCCCGCTGGTTGCGGCCGCCCTGATCGCGCTTGACCTTGGTGCCGCGGGCGGCGACGTCGGGGATCTCTTGGTCGTCAGCGACCACCCCGCTGACCTCCTGCACCAGCTTGAGCGCCGCAAGGAGCACCAGGCGCTCGGAGTAGTCGGCCTCAAGAGCCTCCACCACCGGAGCAAACGCCTCCAGCTCGGGGGTGTCAAGCTCGCTGCCTTCCAGCCCGGTTTCGACCCCGGCGTTCTCCAGGGTTGACCGCAGCGTCTGCGCCAGTTGCTCCAACTGGCGGGACCGGCGCTGGGCGGCGCTGGGCACCTTGGCCATCTCCATGCGGCGCCCGGTGAGGCGCTCAATATTGTCCAGCTGGCGGCGCTCGCGGGGCTCGGACAGCGTAATGGCCACACCCTCGCGGCCGGCACGACCGACGCGGCCGATGCGGTGCACGTACGTCTCCGGTGCCGACGGCACGTCGTAGTTGACGACGTGGGTGAGGTGGTCGACATCGAGACCACGAGCGGCCACGTCGGTGGCCACCAACAGGTCGGCGATTCCACCGCGCAGGCGGCCCATCACCTTGTCGCGCTCCTGCTGGTTCAGACCGCCGTGCAGAGCCTCGGCCCGGTAGCCACGGCCGTTCATCGTCTCGGTCAGCTGGTCAACCTCCACACGGGTTCGGCAGAACACCAGCGCCGCCTCGGGCGACTCGACGTCGAGAATCCGGCCGAGCGCAGCCGCCTTGTGTGCCCGGTGCACCACGTACACCCGCTGCGACACCAGCGGGGCCCCGCTCTCCGAAGGTGCGGCATCGCCGATGCTGATGCGCACCGGGTTACTGAGGTGACGTCCAGCCAGACCCTTGATGCGAGCCGGCACGGTCGCCGAGAACAACACCGTCTGGCGGTTGCCGGCGCTGCCGCCCAGCAACTCGTCGAGGTCGTCGGCGAAACCCATGTCGAGCATCTCGTCGGCCTCGTCGAGCACCACCATCTTGAGGTCATCAAGCGCAAGGGAACCGCGATGCAGGTGATCGACCGCTCGGCCGGGCGTCGCCACCACCACGTCGATGCCACGGTTCAGACGCGACAGCTGCCGCCCGATGGGCTGGCCCCCGTAGACCGGCAGCACTCGCACACCCAGACCACGGCCGTACTTGTAGATCGCCTCGGATACCTGCACCGCCAGCTCGCGGGTGGGGCACAACACCAGGGCCTGCGGCGTCTTGCGGGCCCCATCGGACAGGTCGATGCGGCTGAGGATCGGCAGGGCGAACGCTGCAGTCTTGCCGGTACCTGTGGCCGCCTGACCGATCAGGTCGTTGCCGGCCATGATGGGGGGGATCGCCTCCGCCTGAATCGGGGTGGGTTCCTCGTAGCCGAGTTCGCTCAGCGACTTGAGGAGTTCCCGAGGAAGATCGAGGGCCTCGAAGCCCGTCAGCTCGGGCTCGGGCTCGGGCTCGGGCTCGGGCTCGGCGGCAACCTCGGGCTCAGGTTCGGGCGCAGCCTCCAGCTCGGGCTCAGCCTCTGGTTCGGGCTGCACTACCGCTTCGGGCTCGGCGGCAACCTCGGGCTCGGGCTCAGGCTCCACAACCGCTTCGGGCTCGGGCTCGGCGGCAACCTCAGGCTCGGGCTCCACAACCGCTTCGGGCACAGCCTCCAGCTCGGTAATCGGTTCGGGTTCGGGGTTGGGGTCCGCGGTCAGCACCAACTGCCGCTGGCCGGCGGGCTCGGGCTCGGGCGGGGCGGGCTCGACCGGAGCCGATTCGACCGGAGTCGGCTCAGTCGCCTCGGCGACGTCGGCATCCGGGTCGACGGCAGCATCATGTCCGGCGGTTTCGGGGGTCACAGGATCGTTCAACACAGCTCTCTCCATACGGGGCGACGAGCAGCGGCATCGCCCCAACGGCGAGAGGTGGCTCGGTTCGCGTGAGCGACCATGATAACCGCCCGTCATGACTTGACGCGAGGCGGGCCCCGGCTGCTTCGTTCACCCTCCGGTAACGTGCGCACCCATGAGCCATCCCGTGGAACTCGAAGAACTCGCCGTTGCACTGGATCGATACGGTAACCATGCCTTCCTGTTAACCACGAGCGACGACCTACGGCCACACATCAGCCACGTCACCCTGAAGCTGTCCAACGGAGCGCTGACCTGTGCGGCAGGCCGGACAACCGGTGCCAACGCCACCGCTCGTTCGAACGTCAGCCTGCTGTGGCCTGCGCCGACCGAGGGCGAATTCAGCCTGATCGTCGACGGCGATGCAACGTTGCACGGAGAGACCCTGCGTGTCGCCCCCACCGGCGCCATCCGCCACCGCCCGGCATCCAACCCGGACTGCACCGTTGACTGCGAGCCCCTCGCCAATGGATAAGGGCACGACCCAGCCGATCGAAAGCGAAGACGAGCGGCTGACCCCTCGGTGGCTACGCCGCTCGTCCGCCTGGGCGTGGCAACTTGGGCTGTTGTTGTTGGGCATGATCGCCGTGTACTGGCTGGTCACACACTTCCTGGTGGTCACGTTGCCCTTGATGACGGTGGCGGTGCTGTCCACGCTGACCATTCCGCCGCGCGACGCGCTGGTACGCCGCGGCATGAAGCCCAGCATCGCGGCGTCAATCGTGGTGCTGGGATCGATCGCAGTACTCATGCTGGGCGTCGCAGCATTGGCGCCCAGCTTTGCCAACCAGTTGGGCGATCTGGGCCCCAAGATGGAAGACGGCTACGAGTCGGTCCTGGACTGGGTGGAATCGGGACCGATCGGCTACGACCGCGACGAGCTCAAAGACTTTGGATCGCGCCTGGGCGACTCACTGAGCTCGGGCAATACCGGCGTGGTGGAAAGCGTGGTCAAGGGTGCCTCGACCGCATTTGAGTTCTTCGCCGGGCTTGCCCTGTTGGTGGTGGTGCTGTTCTTCGTGACGAAGGACTCCGAGGATCTGATGGCCTGGGCGGACGATCGGTTACCGGCGAGCTACCGCTCGACCGCCACGGCGTTGGGATCGAGGGCGTGGACCGCACTGTCGGGTTATGTGCGGGGCACCGCAACCATTGCGCTCATCGATGCCCTCGGCATCGGCCTGGCTCTGCTGGTGCTTGGCGTCCCGCTGGTGATCCCGCTGACCATGCTGGTGTTTCTCGGCGGATTCCTCCCGGTGATCGGCGCCACGGTGGCCGGCCTCGTGGCGGTTCTGGTGGCACTCGCCGATGGCGGCCCCTTGACCGCCCTGTTGGTGCTGGCCGCGGTGATCGCCGTGCAGCAGTTGGAGGGCCACATCCTGCAGCCGGTGATCATGCGCCGGGCCGTGTCGCTTCATCCAATCGTGATTCTGGTGGCCCTCGCCACCGGGTCGGCGATGCTGGGCATCGTCGGCGCGTTCCTGTCGGTTCCCGCGGCTGCGGTGATCTCGGCGGTTGGAAACGAGCTGCGGCTGCGTTCCGAACGCAATCTGTTGTCGGACGACACCCGCACCGATGCGCCGCCGGAACCACTCGGCGGTCCTGGCAAGGCCGAGGTGCCCCTGGCCGAGGTTTGCGCTGACGGCGCCAACGAGCCCACGGACGACGCGGCGGACGAGCCCGGGTGACCTGCCGGGCTACCCACTGAACCCTCGGCTACGGGCCAACCCTGCCAGGTTGCTCAGGCCAGGTTGCTCAGGCCGGCGGCTTCTCGGCCCGCAGCGGGCAGCAAACGATCGGCGAGGAAGTCCAACACCCGGTCGAGCGCATCCCTGGTGGGGTGGCCCGGCTCATCGACGAGGTGCTCGGTGAGCACCGAGTGCGCGCCGTGATCGATGCCGTACGGGTTGCCTTTCGACGAGTCGATCTCGATCCCAATGAAGTTGTCGCCCAAGAGCTTCTTCATCGCGTCGAAGCGACGCTTTGGCACCAGAGGATCGTCGGTGAAGCGGGCCGCCATGACGCACACTCCGGCGTCGGCCCGGGCCTTCACGGCAAGACGATCCTGTGGGCTGAGGTGAAGGCCCGCCCGCCGCTTCCTGCCGAACCCCAGCGGCAGCGACGGCTGGCTGAGCACCGGTGCGACGACCGATTCCTCCACCATCATGCCCAACGCAAACCCACCGGTGAAACACATGCCCACGGCGCCCACACCGGGCCCGCCGCAACGCTCGTGCTCGGCAGCAGCCAGCGCACGCAACCACGATGAGATCGGTGCGGTTCGCTTGGCGGCGAAGGCGGCGAACTCGGAGGCCACACACGCCTTGGTCACCGACTTGGTGATGTAGCCGGGGCTGGGTGCTCGGCCCGGGTCACCGAACAACACGGGCAACGTCACCGAACAGCCAAGCTCACGAACACGTCGAGCGAAGTCGGCCACGAGCGGCGTGATGCCTGGTATCTCGGCCATCACGATGCAGTTGGGCCCCTCCCCGCTGCGGTACACCTCCCGGGTGACGCCCTCATCGGTAAACGGGCTTCTGTCGAAGTCGTAGAGCGGGTCGTTTGACGATGCCATGCCTGCCAGTCTGCCAGGCACTCCGCCAGATTGGGCGTTACCATGCCGACCTCTTGACCAAACGGTCAAGTTCTTGCCGACAGGTACCAGTTGGAGCGCTCATGACCACCGCAACCGGCCCGCTCCAAAACCTGAATCTGCTCGATCCTGAGTTGTACCAAACCGATCCACAGGCTTTGTGGGCCGAACTGCTGGCCACCGATGAACTCGCTCGGGATGTCAACGGGCTGTGGGTGGTGGCGCAGCACGCTCACCTGAGGGAGGCCGAGCGACGAAACGAGGACTTCACGTCCGGGCCCGGGTACCGCTCGCTGTTATCGCCGGGCGAGAACAACATGATCGCCCTCGATGACCCCGAGCACCTGCGCCAACGCCATCTGGTGTCGAGCCGATTCACCCCCAAAGCCGTGCGCAGGCACGAGGACTGGCTGCGGGCCACCATCGGCGAACTGCTCGATGCGGCGCTGACCGGCGGGACGGACGGCCGGGGTGACCTTGAGGTGATCGACGAGTTGGCGTCGCAGCTGCCGTGCCGCCTCACCGCCCGGCTGCTGGGCTTTCCCGAGGAGTCCTGGCGGGACATCAAGGAGTGGTCCGAGGCACTGATGCGTATCGACGCCGTCGAACACGACCAGGTCGCCGCACAGGACCTGTTCAACGCCATCGTGGCCTTCAACGGGGTGCTCCAGCCGCTGGCGAAGCAGCGCAGAACGCAACCGGCGGACGACCTGGTGTCGGTGTGGGCCAACGCCGACATCGACGGCTTCACCTACGACAGCATTCGTTTGTACCACGAGGTGGGTCTGTTCATCGCCGGTGGCGCCGAGACCACCCGCACCGCCATCAGTCACGGCCTGAGAACGTTCTGCGATCACCCCGACCAGTGGAACCACCTGGCAGCGCATCCCGAGGCCATACCCACCGCCGTCGAGGAGGTGATCCGCTGGGTGTCTCCGCTCAACAACTTCTTCCGAAACGCTGCCGCCGACACCAGCCTGGCCGGGGCCGATCTGGCCGAGGGCGACCGCCTCATCCTGCTCTATCCGGCAGCCAACCGAGACCCACGCGTGTTCGACGACCCCAACCGTTTTGATACGACCCGGTCGCCCAACCCCCACCTCGGATTTGGTCAGGGCACCCACTTCTGTATCGGCGCCAACCTGGCCCGCTACGAGCTGGCGATTCTGTTTGAGGAGCTGACCAAACGGATCACCGGTCTCTCCCCGGTAACCGAGCCGGATGTGGAACCCAACATTTTTGCCCGTGCGGTCCGGTCGTTTCATCTGGGGTTCACATTGAGGTAGGTCCGGTTACGGTCGTTCGCTACCCGGCGATGGCGCCGTACAACGCCAGCCCGGCGCTGATGGCCACCATGACCAGGACCAGGGAGCGAAAACGTGACTCGGGCACTCGCTCATGGATCCGGTCGCCCAGCCAGTAACCCACGGGCAACGCAGGCAGGCTGACCAGTGCGGCGGCCAACACCACCCGGTCAAACTGACCCGCCCCGGCGAACAAGACCAGCGACACGAAGTTGATCACAACGATCACCGTCGCCGACGTGGCCCGAAACGCCGCCTTGGCCAACCCACGCCCCTGCAACAAGATCACCACCGGCGGGCCGCTGACACCAACCGACGTCTTGAACATGCCGGAAACGAACCCCACGCCCACGTCGGTCGGGGAGTTTGGCCGGTGAAGCTGGATACCGAGCGCGAGTACCCCCGCCGACGCCAGCACCGCCACGCCGATCAGCACCTGGAGCGGCTTGGCGTCGAGCTTGCTGAGCGCCACCAACCCCACCGGCATACCCAGCAGCGCCCCTCCGAGGAGCCGGCCACCGATGCCCCGCTCGATGTCGCCGCGACTCTGCCAGGCCACCGTGCCGTTGCTTCCGACGCTCATGACCGCCGACAACACCACGGCCTCCTTCGGGCCGATCACCAAGGCCATCAGCGGCACGGTCAGCAGCGAAAACCCAAACCCGGCCGCGGCGTTGAGCGTGGAGCCCAGCACGACGCCCAGCGCCAGCGCCACGAACCCGACGACGCTGGGCATCACTCAGGCTCCGGTTGGTTCAGCCCGGGGTGACAGGATCAGCCCTCCCACGCCGCGTCGACGACGTCATGGACATCGAAGATCGGCCGGCACAGTTCGTTGAGGTCCATGGTGTTGGGTGCATCGCTGCGCCACTCGCTCCACTCCGGGCCGTCCGGCAGCGTCGCCGTGCCGGACTTGGCGAAGGCCACCCATGCGCCGTGCACCGCGTTGGACAACACCTGCGGGGCGTCCGGGCCCACCAGCACGTCAATGCCGGGCGCGTGGGCCAGATCGAACACGAACGGCAATTCCATGGCATGCGCCGCACCCAACATGCCGCCCATCGACGGGCTCTGCCACGAAAACCGGTAGGCGAAGGTGGCTCCGTGGCCTTCCTGAGCGGCCAACACCTGGGCGGCCGGACGACGAAACAGCAGGTCGGTAAACGCGAAGTTCAGCAGGTCCTTGGCCGAAGCGTCCGGGTTGACCGTTCGATAGGCACTGGCCAAGGGCGCACCGTTGCCGCTCACCAACTCGAGGCGTCGCTCCAATGCCGCGTCGTCGATGGCCGAGGCGTCCATGAGCGCAAACAGGTTCCACTCCTCGGCGTTGTACCCCACCAAAACGTCGATGCCGGTGGCCGAGCCGTTTGCAATGGTGGCCAGCGGGTCGTGGGGAACCAGGTCGCCGTCGGTCACGGGCCGGAACGGCAGAAAGGTCAGCGGGTCACCTCCCGCCTCGATCGTTGCCTCCACGTCTGCGAAGCGTTCCATGAGCACCTTCGACTGGACCCCAAGCAGTTCCTCGACGGACAGCGCCACCAACCCGGCCACGTCGTCCACACCCGAACCGGCCAGGTACTGGGCCGCCAACGTGTGGGCCGCGTCGGGATCGGAGGCTGCGTTCACGCCACCGGATTCGCAGATCGCCCGATGGAACAGACCGCTCACGGCATCGGAGGCCAACAGCAGGCTGACCGACATCGAGCCGGCCGACTCGCCAAACACGGTGACGTTGGCGGGGTCTCCTCCAAACGTCGCAATGTTGTCGCGCACCCATTCGAGCGCTGCGATCTGGTCGCGCAAACCGTTGTTACCGCTGCCCGCGTAGCCCGGATCGATGGCGCCCAGTTCCATGAAACCCAGCTCACCCAAGCGGTAGTTGAGGCTGACCAGCACCACACCGTCGCGGGCGAAGGCCTCTCCGTTGTAGATGGGCGACGAGCCCGAGCCGATCTGAAAGCCACCGCCGTGGATCCACACCATCACCGGCGCCGACCCGGCAACGTCCGGGGTCCAGACGTTGAGGTACAGGCAGTCCTCACCCTGCGCCTCCGGTTGGGCGCCGGTGATCGCATCCATCATCGACGGGTTTTGCGGGGCGATGGGCCCGAACTCGGCGGCATCGCGGACACCGTCCCAACCCGTCGGAGGCGCCGGCGGCCGAAAGCGAAGCGCTCCCACCGGGGGCGCCGCATAGGGGATACCGAGAAACTTCGTTCCGTGATCGGTGGCGCTGCCCCGGAGGACGCCCTGCTCAGTGCTGACTTCTGTCATCGATACTCCCCAAAATGGTCGTGCCATCGGATCGCCAGGGTCATCGGGCGATCAAGGTGGCAAGTCTGCCACGATGATGCACCGTCTTTGTCAGGCCTCGCCGATTGTGCCCGGTCGGGCCTCGCTCCTGCTCAGTTGGGCTGCGCCGGGCGGATGCCGTGGTAGGGGCTGCCCGCCCCCTCCCACTGGCCGTACAGGTCGAAGAATGGCTGACCAAACGGGTCGTCACCCACCAGTGGCATCGCCGCTCGACGAATGGTGAAGTCGAACGGAGCCAGCGCGCCGGCGCGTGCGAAGCGTTGTGAGGCACCCTCGTCGTCACCCAAATCCCGCAGGTGCACGGCGAGACGAAACCACAGCCGGGCAGCCTCCTCATCGGCGCTGAGATCACCAATCGTCGCTGGATCCACCGCCAGTTCCTCGGGAACGTCACCCCTGGTCACCCAGCCGCGGATCGCATCGAGCGCCGGACCCGATTTCATGCCGTGAAAGTCGGTGAACAGATCGTTGGAGAACGCAACCCAGTTGGGCACCACGATGCGGTCGGCCTCGTCCACCCACACCACGGTGGGCACGTTGGACACGGCAAGCGTTTCGCTGAGCACGTGATGACGGTCCAACAAGACGGGTAGTTCGATGTCGGTCGCGAACTCGGCCACGTCTTCGGCCGAGTCGTCGAGGGCCACGGCGACGAACACCACGTTGTCGTCACCCAGTTCGTTCTGCAGTGCCTGCCAACCTGGCAGGTCGTATCGACAGCCTCACCAACTGGCAAAGACCACCAACACCTTCTTCTTGTTTGCCCACGTCGACGAAGGCGTCGGCGTGCCGCCCAGGTCGGGCAGTTCGAAGGGCGGCAGCTGGGCTCCTTGCAACGCAAGCGCCCGCTGCGAACGCTGCTCGCCCATCACCACGGCCTGCGCCTCGGCATCGATGATGACCGGCGCATCGAGCGCCGCTGCCACGCCGTGTGGCCCCACGCGCCCGTTGGCCCCGACGCCGGAGCGGTTGGGTACACACAGATCGCCCCGGCAGAACCCGGACTCGTTCAACTCCCAGCCGGTGGCCTGGCGCAACGCCGCCAGGTCCAGCTCGGGCGAACCATCGACCCAGGTGGCGTCCACCACCGACGTCCCACTCGGTGAAATGAACGTGGTGGCAACCATGTGCGCTCCCGGATCGGCGTCATCGGACCCTACCTGCCGCCTCCAGGCTGAGGCACCCGCCACCTTGAGGGGCGCGCCGCTCCGATACGGTCGCCGGCGTGGCAAAGGCAGCAACCTTCCGGGCAAACGTCGGCATCGTGGTGGCTCGCAGCGACGGACGTGTGGCGTGGTTCGAACGGACCGATCACCCCGACAGTTGGCAGTTTCCTCAGGGCGGCATCAACCGCAACGAGCGCCCCGAGGCTGCGGCCCGCCGGGAACTGGCCGAGGAGACCGCTTTGGGTGAGGGGCAGGTGGAGTGGGTGAGCGAACTGGACGAGTGGCTGCCGTATGCGTTTCCCGGCACCAACCCCGGAAGCCACCTGGGCCAGATCCAACGCTGGTTTTTGGCCCGAACGGTCGGCGATGCCGAGCCCGACCTGGAGGCTGCGGTCGATGCCGAGTTTGCGTCGTGGCGATGGGCCGAACCCGATGCGCTGGTCGACCGGGTGGTCTACTTCAAGGCCTCCGTGTACCGGCGGGTCGTCCACTGGGTTTCCGCCGAGTTGGGGTAGCCGGAGGGTGCCGCCGCAATCAGCCCGACGGGTCGAGTCCCGCCCTGTCCACCTGGAAGAAGGGTTGCGCTAGATTCCATCGCCGCCTTCGACCGAAGGCAGGTCCCACAGCGGCGGTGCCGCCAACAACGAAAGGGGTTGCCTTGCAACTCGCAGCCGAGTTCGGAACCGGTCAGGTCCTCTGGTCCATCATCTGGTTCTTCCTGTTTTTCATCTGGATCATGCTCATCTTCCAGATCTTCGGTGACATCATCCGCAGTGACAAGTCCGGGGTCGCCAAGGCTCTGTGGTCGGTGCTGATCATCTTCCTGCCCTATCTCGGGGTTTTCGCCTACCTGATCTTCAACGGATCGGGCATGGCCCAACGCCAGGTCAAGGCGGCCGAGGACAACCAGGAGGCGATGCAGGCCTACATCCGTGACGCCGCCGGTACGAGCGGAACCGGTGGAACCGCCGAGGAGTTGACCAAGTTGGCCGACCTGCACAACAGCGGCAAGCTCGACGACGCCGAGTTCGCCGCTGCGAAGGCGAAGCTGATCCACGGCTGAGTTCCCTCGCCTGAGGGTTGAAGGTTTCACGCTTCGACGGGCCCGGACGCAACTGCGTTCGGGCCCGTCGAAGTTCCGGCCCCGATGGTGACGGCGCCCGATCAACCACACATTTGGCTACGGTGCTGACGTGCGCATTCAGGTAACCAACGACGACGGCATCTCCTCTGAGGGCCTTCAAGAACTGGTGCGGCATCTGGCCGACACCGATCACGAGATCGTGGTGATCGCCCCCGACAGCGATTGGAGCGGCGCCGGCACGTCGCTGGCCAACTCCAGTGACAGCTACGTGAACCTGGGGGAGATCCGATCCGAACGGGTGACCATCGACGGAGCCGAGCACGTCGAGGCCTACGCCGTGGCCGGTGCCCCCGCCTACACGGTGGTGGTGGCCCGGCTCGGCGCTTTCGGGCCGCCACCCGACCTGATCGTGTCGGGAATCAATGCCGGGGCCAACACCGGTCGGGCCGTCCTGCACTCGGGCACGGTTGGCGCCGCGCTGGCGGGGCAGAACTTTGGGCTGTCGGGATTGGCGGTCAGCGCCGCCGAGACCGCCGACGACCACCCCTGGTACTGGTCGACCGCCGCGGCGTTGGCGGTAGAGATGTTGGACCTGCTGATCGAAGCGCCCAGCCGCACCGTGTTGAACCTGAACGCGCCGGCGTGCGACCTGGACGACTGCCACGGTGTGCGCTGGGCCCGCCTTGCCCCGTTTGGCACCATGCGTGCAGCGATCACCACCGACGACAACGACCGGCAACAGTTCGAGCTGCGACCCAGCGACGCAGTACCGCCCCCGGATACCGACGTGGCGCTGTTGCTGGAGGGTTTCGCCACCATCACCACGGTGGTCGGGGTCACCGAGGCATGGGCCGACGACTCACTCGACGTGCAGATCGACACCGACGACCTGGTGCCCAGCGTTCGGCCGGGTGCCGACCTGCAGCCGGTACACCGGGTTCCCGACGCTTCGGCGCCCCACACGCTGCGGCGCCCCGAGAACGTCGACGATCCAACCCGGGCCGAGGTGTCCTGACCACATCGGCACATCCGCCGACATCCAACAAGGGGACCAACCATGACCACAGCATCCGTACCCACGGAGCAGGGCCGCCGCCGATTCGAAGACAAGGTGGTGTTGATCACCGGCGCCGCCCGGGGGCAGGGCCGCGAGGCCGCAGTCCGCTTTGCCGCCGAAGGCGCCAACGTCATCGGCGTCGACCTGGCCGCCCAGCTCGAATCGATCCCCTACCCGATGGCCACCCCCGAGGACCTTGCCACCACGGTGGCCCAGGTGGAGCAGGTGGGGGGCGCCATGGTTTCCCGAGTCGCCGACGTGCGGGACCTGGCGGCGTTGGAGGGCGCTGTCGCCGAGGGACTCGAACGGTTCGGACGCCTTGACATGGTGGTGGCCAACGCCGGGGTGATGGCCACCTCGCTGTTCACCGAACTGTCGGAAGCGGCCTGGGACGAGATCGTCGGCACCAACCTGACCGGCGTCTGGAAGACCGTGCGTGCGGCCGCCCCCGCCATCATCGAGGCCGACCGGGGCGGCTCGGTCGTGGTGACCTCGTCGATCGCCGGGCTGAAAGGCATGTGGGTGTCGGCGCCCTACGTCGCCTCGAAGCACGGCGTGACCGGTCTGATGAAGACGATGGCGCTCGAACTGTCGCCAAACAACATTCGGGTCAACAGTGTTCACCCGTCGTCGGTGCGCACGCCGATGATCGAGAACGAGTACTTCACGGGCGTGATGCGCGGTGACCTCGAAAACCCAACGTTCGAGGACGTGGCCGACGTGCTCAACCCCATGCAGGCATTGGATCTACCGTGGTTGGAATCGGCCGACATCGCCAACGCTGTGCTGTGGCTGTGCAGCGATGAGGCGCGTGGTATCACCGGCGTCAGCCTGCCGGTCGACGGCGGCAACCTGTTGTTGTAAAGGCGCTCGAACCAGAGCGCCCATCGGCATCGCTACGCCATAAACACCTTGGCATCATCGACCCGAAAGAAGATCCGGGCGATCACGCCGAACACCACCGAGAACACCAGGAGCATTCCCACCGACGACGTCACGTCGCCCACACCTCCGCCGCCGATGATCACCGCCTGGTATCCCTTCATGGCCCAGTAGCTGGGCACCGCCGGCGCGATGGCCTGTGCCCAGCCCGGCAGGGTCGCCAAGGGTGTCAGCGCCCCACCCAGGCCGCCCATCAGTATCGTGCCCACGTTGACGATCGAGTTCAGTTGCATCACGGTGCGACACACTGCGGCCAGCGCAAGGCCCAGCATGGTGAGGCACACCGCCAGTGCCAACGACACGGGGATGAGCGCCCATACCGACCCCTGCACGGTCAGGCCGTACAGCGGTGCGCCCACGCCGAACAAGACCGTCAGTTGCAGCACCGACGACAGCACCGGCGTCAGGATCTTGCCCGCCAGGATCTCAGAGGTTGACGCCGGCGAGGCCCGCAACCGCACCCAGGTGTGCCAGCCATGCTCGCGAAAGATCACAAACCCGACGTTCCCCACGAGAAAGAACGAGAACGTCACCGCGGTGCCGGGCACCACCTGTTCGGAGCCGTTGGCGTTGGGCACCCCCAGCTGGGCCATCGCCGGGGCGAACGCCCCCTTGAGGAAGGCCATGGCAACCAGGGGCATCAGCACCATGATGATGAGGAAGCTCGGGTCGGCCTTCACCATGCGAAGATCCTGCAGGGTGACCGCCCAGATCCGGCCCAAGGAGCCACGGCCGGCAACTGCGGCGCCGGGCCGCTCCGTTCGGCCACGAACCACCCCGGGTGTTGTCACGTCGCCGGCCGGGTTGACGTGCTCGGTCATGGTCGTTCCTTCTCAGGCACCGGCCCCGAGCCTGAGGTGACCCCTTCGGCGGCCCCGACGACCTCGCCCACTTCGATGCCCTCGACGTCGTAGCGACGTCCGGTCAGCGCCAGAAACAGGCTCTCCAGGTTGGGCCGGAGCAACTCCACCGATTCCAGACGCGCCACGTCGTCCCCGAGGGCGGCCATGACCCCAGGCAACTCGCCGGCGGGATTGGGGGTGGAGACAACCAGCACCGTCCCCTGCCGGACGCACTCCAGACCGCCAACCGATGCAGGCGCCTCACCGTCGAAGCGCAGTTCGATGGCGGCTTCGGCCTGCCCGGCGATCAACTGGGTGGGGTCACCCCGAGCGATCACCCGGCCTTCGTCGAGGATGGCGACGCTGGCCTCCAGCGCCTCCACCTCCGGCAGGTAGTGCGTGGAGTAACACACAGCGCTGCCCCACTCGGCCGCCAGCGCTTTGATGGTGCCGAGCAGCCGAACGCGTGAGCCGACATCCACGCCGGTGGTGGGTTCGTCCAACAACAGCAGCGGCGGTCGGTGCAGGATGGCCATGGCCGTGTGCAGGCGGCGCTGCTCGCCACCGGACATCCCGTGTGCCTGCCGATCGAGCTTGTCATCCATCTCAAACGCCTCGGCGACCTCGGCGATTCGACCACCGAGCGCCTTCCCCCACAGACCAACCAACTGACCTGCAAACCGGAGGTTGTCCCGCACCGACAGCGACGGATAGATCCCGGTCTCCTGCGGAGCCAGGCCGATCAGTTGTCGGGCCTGGTTGCTGTTGCGGAGGGCATCGTGGGGGCCCACCCGAATGCTGCCCGAGTCTGGCCGGAGCAGCCCGCAGATCACCGACACCAGGGTGGTCTTCCCTGCGCCGTTGGGGCCCAAAACGCCGCAGATCTCACCGGCCTCGACGTGCAGATCCACTCCGGCCAACGCCACATGATCCCCGTAGGACTTGCGAAGACCTTCAACGTGGAGCACCTCAAGTGTCTAGCGCGCACCATCCCGCGGGTTCAGGAGACGCCAACGGCCGAGATGCGAGTGAGATTCAGCGCATTGGGTGGTCCCGGGTTCTAGGGCCAGATCCCCTGCAATTGCAGGACAAATGGCAACTGAGTGGCACTGGGCATCACGACCACTGCGGGAGTTCAAGTCCCCCCTCCGACACAACAGGTGCCGTACCAGGCTCCCGCAGTCCCACTTCGGCCACGGTGACGCGGAGCGGCGGTGCTCCAATGACGTTCACTTGCATCTGGGCTCGAAGCTGGGTTGCCGGTGGACCGGTATGTGCGGGGCGATTGCCTCGATCGAAGATCCTCTAGGCTGGACCGTTCTCGAGGAAACATCTGAGATCGAACTCGAGGAGGGAAAATGACCGTGATGGTCAAGTACATGTATCCGGTCTACGCCGAGGTCGACTTGGTCGAGGACGCGGTCGTTCGAGTGGCGGTCGACGACGAAGCTTCGAGTCAGGCGGTCGAAGTGCTCGACGGTGCCCTCGATCCAGTTGGACCCGACGTCCGGGACGCCACCCTGCGGGTAGCGGAATCGACGTTGTGGCCGAGCTGGGACTACGGATGGTGACGGCCCGGCATCCCGCTGGGCACGACCGATCGTGATCCTTCAGCGGTATTCTCTTCATCTGTAGCGAGTTCTGCCCGCTCATCGAGACACCGGACACTGAGCGCCAGAAGTTGTCACTCCATCGCTGCGATTTGACCCCAGGCATGGGCACCAACCGAGATCTGTCGAATCGTCAACGACTCCGGGAAGAACCCGGTGGCATGCAGGGGCGATGTCCCTGACTACTCGAACATGATGCGCTTGTCGAACCGGCCGAGATCGCCGAGAAAGAAGCCCCTGGTCTGATGATCAGCGGTTGCCGCAGCCGAGTGCGTCGGCCAGTCGGTCGCAGGCGTCGTCGAGTCGCGTTGGGCGTAAGACTGCGACGCGTCGACGAAACGACGATTTCGGTAGCGTGTGGAGGTTGTCGAAGGAGACGACGCAGTCCCGTTTGAGTCCGTCGACGGGGCCCAGCCGGAGTTCCGACGTCAGGCCGCGAATCGTCGTCGTCAGATGGGCCACCACGACTGCGCCAATGCGGTCGGCGACTGGATCGCGGGTGAGGACGAGAACGGGACGTTCTCCACCTCGACCCACATCGGCAAACCAGATCTCGCCCCGCTTCATTGGTGGAACACTTCGGTCCAGTCGGTGTCATCGTCTGGCCACGCTTCGTTTGGCCAAGCCGCTGTCTCTGTTGGCGTGAGCGGGTGCAATGCGTAGCGCTCGGCGTCGCGCTCGCATCGAAGGCGGTAGAGAAACTCACGGATGGCCTGGTTCAGCAATTCACTCCGCGGAACACCTGCCTCGGCCGCAGCAGCATCGAGTTCCCCGGCGAGCGAGGGGTCAGCTCGGAAGCTCAAGGTCTGCGTCATACAGAGAGTATACGCCATGCATGCGAATGTAAGTGAGCGATCCAGGCCGGAGTGGCCGGTGGGAAGACAACGGGCTCGAACACTGCCCCTCCGGGCTGTTCGCCGCCGACGAGGCCTGGCTCGCGTGTGCGGTCCTCGCAAACGCCGGATGCGACCATCGAACGATCACCTTCCCTGGTGCGAGAGTATTCTCACCTCATCGTGTAGGCGATAACAGTGAGGGTGACCGTGTCACAACATCGAGACGGCTGGCCGGCCACCCATTGCCTACGAAGAGCCCCCCTGGGTCATCGACCGGGATGTGCCTTCGTCTTGCCGCAGCGTTCATCGCAGAAGGAGCTGCCGAGTACCGAGCCCGACACTACTTAGCCCTCACCAAGACCAACCGGACGTGACCGTGGCACGGCATGAAGGTGACGAAACATTGCCAGGCAAACAGCTCCGTCCTGCGGCTAGAAAGTTGAAGTGACCGAAGCTCCTCAATGCCCGATCTGCACCACGCCCGAACCACTCATCGCCGAGGATGGTTTTGAGTGTGCCGCCTGTGGCCACGCCTGGTTGCCCGAGCTTTCTGACGAGGTGCACGAGGTGCGCGACGTCAACGGCGCCGTGTTGGTCGCTGGCGACGACGTGGTCGTCATCAAGGAGTTGAAGCTCAACGGGAAGTCGGGCGGGGTGAAGATCGGGACCAAAATCAAGTCGATACGCCTGGTTGCGGGTGACCACCCGATCGAAGGCAAGGTGAACGGTCGCAACATCATGATCATTGCCGACAAGGTGAGGAAGGCGTAGCTCCTCTCAGTCGACACGAAGGCCGGTACGGTCCGCGCCGCCGCCTCGCACCCTGGGGTCGATGCCGCTGTTCGCTGGATGGCAAGCCTCCAAAGGAATAGCAGCGCCGGGTCACCGGGTTACTTAACCTGAATCCACCGATCGGATTCTTGACCGAGGGTAGTGAGGGATGTTCGAGTTGGGTGGGGTCGTCGGCCCGGTGTTGGGCCTGTTGGTCTGGATTTGGGGCGCGTGGGACCAAGGGGTTCGTGGCACCGGGCTGGGTTGTGAGCGCACGGGTGGTCGGTGTGTGGGGCGCATCCCACCGGGCCCGTGGGTCAGGGTGGTCCGGCGGTGGGGAGTGCTCTGATCGTGGTGAGCGCAGCGTGGAATTGGTGGGCCCATGGCCAGTCGGTGGGGAGCCGGAGGGTGGGGGTGCCGGATCGGTTCACGAGAGCACCGGCGAGGGCGATGATCCGGTTGCGGATGGTGCGTGCGGTTCGGATTGGGCCGTCGAGACCGATGATCCCTGTCCAGCGGGTGAGGTTGTGTGCGAGGACGGCGCATGCGAGCCAGGCCCCGTTGGCAGCAAAGCTGCCTGATGGGCAGTGTTCGAGTCCGTTGTCTTTGAGTTCGCGGATGGCGAGCTCGACGACAGTGTGGTTGCGGTGGAACCGGTCGGCTTCGACGGTGGTGAGGGCGTTGTTGCAGATGAACGCGTGGTGGCGCCAGGTTGGCCACATCGCAGCCTGGGCGGTGTCAGCGAGTCGGGTGCGGCGCACGACCAGCCGGACGTGGCGGACCTGTTTGCCTTTCCCGGTGGTGTAGATCGTTTCGGCGACCTGGGCGTGACCGCCACGGGTGTAGTCGATCGTGGTCCAAGCCTCTTCAGGGATCGCAGCGATCGTTGTCTTGATTTTGGGGACAAGGCGGACCGTGATCGACCAGCCAACACCGGCCTTGGTGAGTTTGTCGATGAGTTTCCAGGACCAGAACCCCGAATCGGCCCGGACCGTGACCGGCCCGCACACCCCGGCCCGGCCGATCGTGGCGAGGACCTCGCCGATGAACCGGAGAACCCCACGGGAGGACCCGGCGGCGCCTTTACGCATCCTCGATCCAAGGACCTCACCGGTGCCGGCACGGGTGGCGATCAGCGGGTGATAGCCCAACACACCGGTGTAGCCGTAGGAGGCGCCCTGCTTTTGTTTGCCGTAGACCTCGGTGACGGTCGAGTCGAGATCGACCACCAACTCCTCGTCCGGTTTCGGTCCGGCACCCGCAGCCCACGCGTTGGCCAACAGGCGGCTGTTCACCGCGTCGAGCTGGCGGACATGACCGAACTTGAACGAGCGGAGGAACGTCCCGATCGTCGATGGCGCCAACGGAACGAACCCGAGGGCTTTGCGTGTCGATCCGTTCGCCGCCCGCCAGTACGCGTCCATGCGGTTCCGCATGGCCTCCGGGATGGCTGCCAGGTGGTGACGCCACGCCCTTGCCCCGCCGACTCGCCTGCACCGCCGTCGTGGTTCGACATGCTGCCTCGCTTCCGCTTGGGATGCGGGTCACCGAGGTCCGGAGCAACACCGTTCGATCGCCCGCACGAAGATCACTTGATCTTGCCCGGCCAAGCCACAGTACCTCCGACCCAACACGCGCGATCGGCAGGCGGGTCGCATGACGGCCGGAGCCCCAGCGGGCACACCACTCGGGGGACTCTCGACCAGATCGCTGGCACCCTCGCCGCATCACGGAGCAGGGTGCCACGTCTCGTCAGGTCGGGCTCTGGGGCGTCGTATCCATCGGCGTCGGTGGGATGGTCGGTGGGGGGATCTCCGCGGTGCTCGGGTTGTCCGTGCAGATCACCAGTGGCGGTGCGCCGATCGCGTTCCTCGTGGCCGGCGGCGTGGCTCTGCTGACGGCACGGCCCTATGCGCTGCTGTAGAAGTCGTACCCACGCAAAGGCGGCACGGTCACCTTCGTCAACGAGGCGTTCGGCGGCTCTGCGGCGAGCCTGCTGCCCCACGGGATCCGAGCCGGCACGAAACACCTGTTTCTGAGTGCCGCAATAGTCCTCATCACGCTGCTGAACGTCGCGGCAGCGTCGACGGTGGCCCGCGCCGAACGGATCGTGGTGGTGATCAAGCTCGTCATCCTGGTGCTCTTCGTGGCGGTGGGCATCTCGGCATCGCGGCATCGCGGCTGGCGCCAGGGCAGTGGAGTTCTCCGGTGTCGCTCGTGGCCGGCGGGATGATCGTGTTCCTGGCCTATGAGGGATTCGAGCTCATCGCCAACGCGGCCGAGGATGTCGCTGATCCGGGCCGCACGCTGCCGCAGGCCTACTACATCTCGGTGTTGTTCGTGATCGTGCTGTACCTGCTCATGGCGGTGGTTTCGGTGGGATCGGTACCGGTGGCCCAGTTGGTGCAGGCCCGGGACTACGCGCTCGCCATCGCCGCACGGCCTGCACTCGGCGGGGTCGGTTTTAAGATGATTGCGATCGCGGCCATGCTCTCTACGGCCTCGGCGATCAATGCCACCTTGTACGGCACCGAGCGACTCAGCAACACGATCGCCCGCAAGGGGAACTGCCCGAACGTCTGGATAAGCCGATCTGGCACCGGCCGCTGATTGGACTCTTCATCCCGGCCGCCGCCACTCTCGTGTTGGCCAACGTCCTCGACCTGGCCAGCATCTCGACCATGGGCAGCGTCGGGTTCCTGATCATCTTTGGGGTGGTGAACGCGGCGGAACCGCGTACCTCGCAGGTACGAGATTCTAGCGCCCCCATTAGCGTGGGCCGATGGCACATGAACTCAGCACCCTGACCACCGGCGGCAAGTTCTTCGAGGGCCCCCGGTGGCACGACGGCGCCTGGTGGGTGTCCGACTTCTACCGACACGGCGTGTTCACCATCGCCCCCGATGGAACAGAGACCCAGGTGTTGGAGGTCGACACCCAGCCATCCGGCCTCGGCTGGCTGCCCGACGGGCGCCTGCTGGTGGTGTCGATGAAGGACCAGCGGGTGCTGCGTCAGGAGACGGACGGCACGCTGGTCACCCACGCCGACCTGTCAGGTTTGATCACCGGCATGGCCAACGACATGGTGGTCGACGACAACGGCCGGGCCTGGGTGGGCGGTTTCGGATTCGACCTGATGGGCGGTGAAACGCCGGTTGCCAGCCCATTGATCCGGGTGGATCCCGACGGCACCCTCAGCGTGGCCGCCGCTGAACTGATGTTCCCCAATGGGTCGGTGATCACCCCTGACGGCTCCACCCTGATCGTCGGGGAAACCATGGGCTGCCGCTACAGCGCTTTCACCATCCAGCCGGACGGCACCCTGTCGGACCGGCGGGTATGGGCTGAGCTGGCGCCCACCCCGGCCCTGGGTTCGTTCGAGGACACCATCGGCATGGTCACCGTCGGCCCCGACGGGTGCTGCCTTGACGCCGAAGGTCAGATCTGGTTTGCCGACGCCATTGGCGCCCGCTGCGTGCGGGTGGCCGAGGGCGGCGAGATCACCGACGAGATCGCCATGCCGGAGGGCCTGGGGGCGTTCGCCTGCATGCTCGGTGGTGACGACGGCACCACGCTGCTGATCTGCGCCGCCCCCGACTTCTTCGAGCAACTGCGCAGCGAGGCCAACGAGGGGGTGCTGCTGACCGCAACCGTCGGCGTGCCCCACGCCGGCACGCCCTGACCCACGATCAGGCTTCCCAAGCGGGCAGGATCACCAAACCTCAGCCGATGCCCACCAGGTCGACCACGAACACCAGCGTCTCGCCGGGCTTGATGTCATCGCTCGGGGGCGTATCGCCGTAGGCGAGCTCGGGTGGGATCACCAGCGTGCGACGCCCACCGACCTTCATGCCCACCAGGCCCTGGCCCCAGCCGGGGATCACCTCGTTGAGGGTGAAGGTAACCGGTGCACCACGTACCCACGACGAGTCGAACGGCTTGCCGGTTGAGGCGCCGACGCCGACGTAGGCCACGGTGACCTTGTCTCCCGCCTTCACCTCATCACCTGTACCCACCACGTCGTCGGTCACCATCAGTTCGACCGGCAACTCCTTGGGCACCGTCACCGTCGGCTCACCCCGCTTCTCCACAGCGGCCTGGGCCTTTTGATCGACCTTGGGGCCGGCTTCATCGATGCCCACCAGGTCGACATCGAAAACCAGGGTCTCTCCGGCCTTGATGTCGGGGCTGGGGGGCGTGTCGCCGTAAGCCAGGTCCCCAGGAATCACCAACCGTCGGCGCCCACCGACCTTCATGCCCACCAGGCCCTGACCCCAGCCGGGGATCACCTCGTTGAGCGAGAAGGCTGATGGTTCGCCGCGATCCCACGAAGAGTCGAACTGTTTGCCCGATGCCTGACCGACGCCGGTGTAGTGGGCCGTGACGGTGGCACCGGCACCCACCTCGTCGCCGGTACCCTCGACCAGATCGGTCACCTCCAGCTTGGTGGCGGGCTGATCGGGAACTTCAACCTTGGGTGCGCCCCGTTTCTCGATCTCCAGCAGCACCGGGTCCTTTGCGACGGTGCTGGTCGTTGCCCCCTCGCCGGCGGCATCGTTGCCCGAACCACCGGCCGTGCCGGTGTCGCCGTCGTTGGCGCAACCGGCCAGCATCACAATGGAAACAAGCGCCGCGCCTGCAACTCGAACGCGGCGGGATGAGGTCAGCCTGAGGGGAAGCACGGGGGTGAGGCTACCGGGGCAACCCGCGCCGCCGGCCGTACCTGACGCCACGCTCAGGAGCCGACATCACCCATCGAGAACCCTGACCGAACCCGCCACGGCGCCACCCTCGGCCTCCAGCGCCCCAGCTTCAACCACCCCACCGATCACGGCCGCACGATGGCCGGAGGCCACCAGTTCGACCACCATCGCCGCCGCCCGGGCCGGCGGCAACGACACCAACAACCCCCCGGAGGTTTGGGGGTCACCAAGCAGTGCCCGCCTGGCACCGGCCTCCCGGGCGGAGCCCTCCACGTGCAACGCATCCCCCACCCAGCCCAGGTTTCGTCCAGTGCCTCCCGGCTGAAACTCGGGCACGAGCCGCGTCACTCCATCCAGCAGGGGCAGGTCGGCCCAATGCAGTACGGCAGCTGCGCCGGAGGCCACCATCATCTTGTGGAGGTGGCCGGCGAGCCCAAAGCCGGTGACGTCGGTGGCAGCCCGCGCCCCCGCTCGGCGAGCCACCAGCGCCGCATCGCGGTTCAGCCGGGACATCTCGGCGATCGCCTCCGCAACCAGCGGTCCGATCCGTCCGGCCGGTGCAGCGTCGGCCACCTCGAGTCGTTTGATGGCGGTGGCCACCAGGCCAGTGCCCAGGGGTTTGGTCAACACCAACGCGTCACCGGGCGCAGCCGCATCGTTGGTCATGAGGTCGTTCAGATTCAGCTCACCGGTGACCGCCTGGCCGTAGAACGGCTCGGGTGCATCGATGGTGTGGCCGCCCGCCACCACCCACCCTCCCTCGGCCGCCGTCGCCGACCCGCCGGCCATCACCTGCCCCAGGAGTTCAGGATCGAGGTCGGCGGGCCAGCCCACGATATTGACGGCAAACAGCGGCTCGGCACCCATGGCGTACACGTCGGACACTGCGTTGGCCGCCGCGATTCGCCCCCAGGTGGCGGGATCGTCGACCAGCGGCGCGAAGAAGTCCACCGTGGAGACCAGGGCGCGTCCGTCCGGCCGGCGCCACACGAGGGCGTCGTCGCCATGATCGATGCCAACCACCAGGTCGGGATCGTCGGGTGTCGGCAAGTGGCGCAGTACCTGCGCCAGGGCCTCGGGGCCCAGCTTGCACGCTCAACCGGCGCCGTGACTGGTGGCGGTGAGGCGAAAGGCCTCGTTGCCGTCCATGGCCGGGCACCCTATGGCCTCCCGCCACCTCGGCGCCTCTGCGCCGCTTGCGTGCTACAGCGCGAGCGTTTGCCAGTAGGTCCCATCGAGCATGCCGGAGAGGGTTGCCCGATGGATGATCATGTCGTCGGCATCGGCGGGACGCTCCGCCTCGCCAAACAGCACGCCGCGCTCGGTGACCCGCCGCATGATGACACCGTGGCGCATGGCCGCGTAGGCAATGTGCCAACGGAGATCGCCCACGCGTCGCCCCGAAGCGGCCTCGTAGGTGCTCACAACGTCCACCGGGCGCATGAACTCGGCCATGCCGTCAGCGCCAAGGTCGGTGGTGATGTCCTGAAAGAACCGGTGCAGGTACACCATCCAGCCAAGATCCACCTCGGGCGGCGCTACAGACGCCATCTCCCAGTCGAGCACCGCCGCCACCTCAAAGTCGACAAACATCATGTTGCCGATGCGGGCGTCGCCCCAGCTCAGCCGGGGCGCGCCGGTGTCGCCTCCCTCCTCCGGCAGGTTGGCCCGAAGCCAGGCGAAGCACTCGTCCAGCAGGGGTGAACGATCGTCGGCGGTGGCCCATTCCAGGTAGTCCTCCCATCCCCCCAGGTGCCGTTCAAGCGACGTGGCACCTGGCTGATCCGGCACCAGGAAGTCGAGGTCGTGAACTTCCGGGGTCACCTGGTGGATGCCCACCAACGCCTCCACCGCCGAGCATTGCAACCGCATTTGGTCTGCCGTCGACGCATGGCTCAGCCAACAGCTGTCCGGGAAGGTGTAGGGCATCACGTCGGGCGGCACCTCCCCTTCGGAGCGGGCCATGACAAAAAAAGGCGCGCCGATCACGGCGCCGTCCGCTTCGAACCACAGCACCTCCGGCACCGGCGCTTCGGTGGCCGCTCCCACCAACGCCATCACGTCAAACTGCAACCGCAGGTCGTAGCTGGGGAAGATGGGAACCTTGTCGAGTTCCGGTTCGATGCGCGCAACAAAGCGTCGTTGCACCGGCGTGCCGTCCTCAATCCACCGGGCGCTGTACAGCAGGGTCTCCGACGACATGCCGTTACCTTCGGGCTTTGCGACGTCGTACACCTCGGCGGTGGTGCCCTGTGGCAGCCACGCCGTCATCCACGCCCCGATGCGCCGCCCCAACTCATTGGGATCCCGGGTGGTGGTGGTGATCTTGTCCGTCGACAGCTTGGCGGCGCCGCCCACCCGCTCGGCGTCGATCGTTCCGTCAGCCATGGTCCCCCTCGGTTGGCCGGATTCATTTTCTAGCCCATCCCCCACCACTGTGACGGG
Source organism: Candidatus Microthrix parvicella Bio17-1 (assembly GCF_000299415.1). Lineage (NCBI taxonomy): Bacteria > Bacillati > Actinomycetota > Acidimicrobiia > Acidimicrobiales > Microthrixaceae > Candidatus Neomicrothrix > Candidatus Neomicrothrix parvicella. The sequence continues at coordinate 21,783 of NZ_AMPG01000003.1, read as the reverse complement.
CCGATCCTGGGAATGATGTGCCGAGCGTTGGGGTTGCGTTGATACCAGCAGGCTGCCGCATCCCGACGATGACGGCCTGCACCTCCCCTCCCCCAAGGACCCCTCCTATGAGCGATCACCATCCCCCGCACGCAGAAGCCCAGTCGCAGGATCCCGCCGAGGTCGATGACACCGAGCGATTCGTCGAGTTCTACTGGCGGCCCGGCTGCCCGTTCTGCATGTCCCTGAAGCACGGGCTCGCCCGGGCGGGCATCGAGATGTTGCCCTTCAACATTTGGGATGATCAGCGCGCAGCCGACACCGTGCGTTCTGCTGCCGGGGGCAACGAGACCGTGCCCACCGTTGGCTTTGGCGGTGACTTTCTGGTGAACCCTCGCCCAGCCGAGGTGCTCAATCTGATCGCCACCCACGACCCCGAGTGGGCCGCCGAGCTCCTCGGCGCCGAAACCTCCAAGCGACGATGGTTCAAACGGGGCTGAAATCGTCGACGCCGGCCGGCGGGTCGAAGCCCCCGATGTCTCATGGCCACGTCTGCAACGCCCGGTCAGGGAAACCATCGATTTGGTCGACACGGGTGGGGCCGGATCGGCAAAGATGCTCTGAGAGACGCATCCAGCCGACGTGACCCCTGAACCGGCCACGCCACCAGAACGGGAGGGTTCGTGACCAAGCACTCAGACAAGCCCGGCTTGCCCGATGACGCCCGAGCCGGCCATCCGTCCCGCTCTCACCCTGGGGACTACGCAGTGGATCCCAACCCGGATGATGTGCTGGACGCCGAAGTGGTCGAGTTGGTGTTGCGGGAACTCGGGGACTCCGCCGCCGAGCCCGACGCTCAGGGGGCCACGTTGCACTCGCTCGGTCTTCCGTCGCCGGTTGACGGGGATGGCGACGAGGAGAGCGACCAGGGCGGCAGTGGGGGCGAATCCGCCGAGGTGTACGACTACGAAGGTGTCGACACCGCCGGCGTCCGGCCCGACCAGGGCGATCGATTGAACGACGAACGTGTCGAGTCCTCCCACGGATCGATCGCGTCGGTGGGGTCTGCGGGCTCGATCGCCGCCACCGGTTCGGTGGGATCCATCGCATCCACGAGGTCGGCCGGGTCGATCGCCAGCGCCCTCTCTGCAGGGTCGATCGGCTCCCTGGGTGCCATCGGATCGTTTGGCTCGATCCTGTCGATCGGTTCGTTCCGCTCGATACTGTCGATCGGCAGCCGCAACTCCGTCCTCTCAATTGGCGCGGTGGACGGCTTCCTCACCATCGGCCGCGGGCCGCACGCCAGGTCGTTCGGGCGCCGCTGATCCGGCTCCGGGGCTACCCCGCGCCGTACACCGGCGTCGGCGTCTCAGCAGCATCGATGAGTCGCCCGACCACGTCGCTCAACTCGGCCGCCTCCCAGCGGGCGCCCTTGTCCTCCGACGGGCCGTGGCGCCAGCCCTCGGCAATACCGATCTTGCCGCCCTCGGCCTCGAACACCCGGCCGGTGACGTCGCCCGACAGGTCGGAGCCCAGCCATGCCACCAGGGGGGACACGTTGGCGGGATCCATGGCATCAAACTCATCACCCTCGGGGCGGGCCATCATCTCGGGGAACGCCTCCTCGGTCATGCGGGTTCGCGCCGATGGGGCCAACGCATTCGAGGTGATGCCGTAGCGACCCAGCTCGGCGGCCTGCACCAGGGTGAGGGTGGCGATGCCCGCCTTGGCCGCAGAGTAGGCGGCCTGCGCGATCGACCCCATCAGCCCGGCGCCTGAGGATGTATTGATGATGCGCGCCTGGCGTTGGTTGCCTTCCTTCGCCTGTGCCCGCCAATAGTTCACGGCGTGCCGCGCCGGCGCGAAGTGGCCCCGCAGGTGCACGTGCATCACTGCGTCCCACTCGTCCGGCTCGGCCGACACGAACATCCGGTCCCGCACGATGCCGGCGTTGTTCACCAGCGTGTCGAGGCCACCAAACGTCTCGACCGCGGTGTTGATCAGCGACGCGGCGCCGTCCCAGTCGGCGATGTCGTCGGTGCTCGGCGCCGCCTTGCCGCCGGCGGCGACGATCTCGTCGACCACCTCTTGGGCGGGCGTGGCGCTGGGGTCGGACCCATCTTGAGCGACACCGACGTCGTTCACCACGACGGCCGCGCCCTGACGGGCGAACTCCAGCGCGTGGGCACGGCCGAGGCCACGACCCGCACCGGTCACCACAACTACTCGTCCTTCGCAAATACCTGACATTTCCGCACGCTCCAAGGTGTTGTTGCCGAGAACTGACGACCCGTCAGGTTACGCCCGACTGCCGTGCCGATCCGATTCGACAACCACGAGGAGGTCCAGCGCCGTAAGCTCTCAATGTGCCCATCATCCTTGACGTTCTGCCTCTCAATGATGACGTGCTCAACTCGGACGCGGAGATCGTCGGCCCGATGGAGTCGTACTTCTATGCCACCTGGGACCGGGTCGACGAAGCAATCAAACCGCTACCTCACGTTGGCGTCCGGTATAGGTGGACAACCGACTCAACCGATGAGCTAGCGCTCTTTATCGAAATTCCGGTCCAGGGTGACCCTGGGGTCTCAGAGATGATCGATGCGAGGGATCGAGTGCGCCAGGCACTCGTGGAACTCAACGGTGATCGCCCTGCCTACATCCACTTCGTCGACAGCGACACTCCACAGGGTGTCGATGCCTGACATCTCGGTCCAACATCTGCTCAATCGGGCCGAGAAGTCGCAGCCAAGCAGGGCTGGAGCGCCTAGACAGGCCGACCTCCGCCGGGGAGTCTCGGATGCCTACTACGCACTCTTTCACCGGCTCACTCAGGCGGTTGCCCAACAGGCTCTCCGCAAGGTGGACCCAGCCGCCGTCCAGCGATTTCGTCGAACGCCGAGCCACTCGACCATCAAGGCCACCTGTCAGAAGCTGCCCTCAGGGAAGGGGCTCCACCCGCAACCACTCTCCAATCAGGCGATGAAGAGCCAGGCAGTGCGAAGCGTGGCTCAAGCGTTCGTGGACTTGCAGGAACAGCGGCACTCAGCTGACTACGACCACGCCGACGCATTCGATGCCAAGCGCCTCGCTGAAGCGCTTGAGACTTCGAAGCGAGCCATCAAAGCGATCGGCTCAAACAAGAGCGACGCAGCGATGTGCGCGTTTCTCAGCTTGCTGGCACTCAAGTCCGACTGGGCGAGTTCCTGAAATCTCAAGCGAGGCCGGGGATCCAGTGGCCGCAGTTGACCGGAATGGCGGCGCCGGTGATGGGCCTGGCCATCGGCGAGGCCAGAAACACGACGGTGCCGGCGATCTCGACGGGGGTCGGCAGATAACCAAGCGCCGTCTCGGAGGCCACCTCGGCATACACGTCCTCCGGGGTGATTCCCTCCCCGCGTGCCTCGGCCTGCATCTCGAAATAGATCCGCACCGAGTCGCCATAGATGTAGCCCGGATGCACCGAGTTCACCCGGATGCCACGAGGGCCAAGTTCACGCGCCATCACCTGCGTGGCCCCGGCAAGCCCGCCCTTGGACGCCACGTAGGCCCCCGAGCCCGACTGGATGTGTTGGATCGACATGGTGTTCACCATGACGATGCGGGCATCATCGAACTCGTCCACGGCGGCGTCGAGCAGCGGCAGCATCTTCTGCGTCACCGCCAGGCCGCCCCACAGGTTGACCTCGGTGATCTTGCGCCACTTGTCCAGGTCTGCGTCGGCGAACGTGGTGAAGTCCCCGCTGCGAAACGCCGAGTTGATCAGGATGTCGACCCGACCGTCGAACACCTCGCCAACCTCAGAGACCATACGTGCGACATCTTCGCCGTCGGCAATATTGGCGACGATCACCGGTGCACGGCGGCCCATCGCCTCGATCTGTGCCGCAACCTCGGGGGTCACTCGCTCGGACCGGGCCACCAGGGCCACGTCGGCGCCCTCCCGGGCCAACGCCAGCGCCACCTCGGTGCCCAGGCCGGGCCCCACACCGGTGACCAGCGCACGCTTGCCGTCCAGCATTCCCATGTCGGTTCCCCTCACGATTTCGGATTCGTCGGATCATCCACCGTCGGCCGGGCCGAGCCGGTCGACCGCCGCTCTTGGTCTGGGACTGTCACCTCTTGGTCTGGGACTGTCACTTCTTGGTCTGGGACCACGGTAGGTCGAGGTCGCTTCGCTGTTCCCGGGGCAGGCCGAGCGCCTGCTCGGACAGGTTGTTGCGGTGCACCTCTTCGGTGCCGCCTCCGATGCGGGCAGCGAACTGGTTGAGGCATTGGTACTGCCAGAACCCGCCACCCTCGGCGTCGTCCCACAGCATGCCCTCGGCACCTTCCAGATCGACAGCAAGCGTCGTACGGTGTGAGAGCGCCCGTGTGAATGCGTTCTTCAGCAACGAGCCGTGCAGCATCTGGTCCCATCGCTCGTGGGCGATGGCGCTCTGTAGGCGGAGCTGCAGGTATTTCAGGATCGCCTCGTTGCCCCACACCCTGGCCAGTTCCTGGCGCACCGTTGGATCATCGGTGCGGCCAACCCGACGTGCCGTGGCGAGCACATTGGGGAAGGTGTTGGCCTGGCCTCCTCCCGAGATCATCTGCGACTCGTTACCCAAGGTGGTGCGAGCCACCTTCCACCCATTGCCCAACTCCCCCACCAGGTTCTCGGCCGGTACCAGAACCGAGTCGAGGAACACCTCGTTGAAGTGGGCCACGCCCTGCGCCTGAATCAGTGGCCGCACATCAATGCCGGGCGTGGCCATGTCGACGATGAAGAAGCTGATGCCATGGTGCTTGGGGACGTCCGGGTCCGTGCGGGCCAAGAGGATGCCGAAATCGGCATGTTGGGCGCTGGAGGTCCACACCTTCTGGCCGTCCACCACCCAGCCATCAGCCGGGTGGTCGGCAGCCACCGCCCGGGCGGCCAGGTTTGACAGGTCCGATCCCGCACCGGGTTCGCTAAACAACTGGCACCACACCTCATCGCCGCGCAACAGCGGGCGAACGTAGCGCTCCTTCTGCGCCTCGCTGCCCCACTTGATCAGCGTGGGGCCCACCAGCGCCTGGGCGGCACCGATGAACCCTGGCGTCACGTCGTATCGGGCCGCCTCCTGACCGAAGATGATCTGCTCGGTGCGGGTGCCGCCACGGCCACCCCACTCTTTGGGCCACGTGATGCCGGCCCAGCCATTGTCGTACAGGGTGGTCTGCCACTCGCGACAGCGGCGCCGATATTCGGCGGCCCGCTCGGGATCGGTGGTGGCACCCCATCGGGACCAATCCCGATCGTCGCCGCGCTTCAGTTCGGCGTGTTGATCGAGAAAGGCCCGTGCCTCGGCACGGGCCTTTCCCTCCACTGCTGAGTCCTCAAAGTCCACGAGGACAGACTAGAACAGGTTCTTGTTTCGTCAGGTCAGCAGTGCTCCGCAGCTGCGCTTGTAGAGGAACACGGCCATGTCGCGTCGGATGATCGAAGCGTTGGGCGAGAACGTGCCCGGGCCGGTGCCGCCCGTGATCCCCTGCTCCGCCATCCACGTCACCGCATCGGTGTAGTACTGATTGGCGGGGATGTCAGTGAAGAGGTTGGCCCCGGTAGGTGCGGGTGAACCCTCCGCAGTCCAGATGAACACCGCCATGTCCTTGCGCTTCACCGGAGCGTTGGGTGAGAACGTGCCCGGACCGGTACCACCGGTGATGCCTTCGTCGACCAGCCATGAAACTGCGTCGTTGTAGTAGTCGAGGGCAGACACGTCGTTAAACCCGTTGTCAGGAGCGCCGGTTGGAGAGTCGGCATACCTCCAGAGGAACATGGCCATCTGGCCCCGGGTGACCTTTTGGGTCGGCGAGAACATTCCGGGGAGGGTTCCATCGGTGATGCCCTTGGCCACCAACCAGTCGATCGGCAGGGAGTAGTACTGCCCGGGGGCCACGTCGATGAAGCCGGCCGGTGGTGGGTTCAAGCACAGGTTGACCGGCTCTCGCACGATGGTGAAGCTCAAGTCCTTCGCGGCCACATCGAACCCGGCGTTGCAGTCGGACCTGTTGCTGGAATCGATCTTGAGGTTCGTCACATCGAACACCGCCGTGTTCGGGCTGCCGGCGCTCATCGTGAAGGGCCCGGCGGTCACGCTGAAGTCGTTGACGTATCGGACCGCTCCGCCGGGATTGGGAACCCCGGCCACGCCTGTTGCGGTTGTCAGCGGGCTGACCGACGCATTCTGCACGCTGAGTGTGGACGTCAGGGCCGATGTTGAGCCTCCAGCGTGGGTCTGAGAGAAGATCTCGTTACCGAGGGCGGTGCCGCTGGTGGCGTTGAAGGTGACCCTCACCTGGTCGCCGTTGGCGAACGTGGAGCCGTTTGGCGCATCGGCCCAAGTGGCGCCGCCGTCCTTACTCATCTGCCACACCGTGTTCCACCCGTCGAGGTGATAGCGGTAGTCGACCGGCAATCCCGTACCGAGAAAGCCGTTGCACCAACCCACGCTGCCCGCGGCCCCGTCGCCGTCACCGGTTTTGTTGATCTGTCCTTGGGTTCCGCTGTCGGCGGTCATCGCGCCCGCAGGCCCGGAGGTGGCGACGACGCCAACGAGGCCCATCAGCAACATCAGGGTGGCGAGCAAGGCCGTCGTTGCTCGCCGTCGAGGCCGCATCGCCTCGACGGCGGCAGGTGCTTCATGGTGGGAATTCACTGGTCCTACCTCCTGGTTGATCGGCAAGAACGTGCTCGCCGCCCCGTCATTCGACGAGTCCACAAACCCTAACCAACGAATTATCTTCATGTCCGGTGAACCGGGTCCCCGGGGCCGGTCGGCCTGCGATCAGTAGCCGCGCCAGACCGGATCGCGTCGCTCGCGGAACGACGCCATGCCCTCGGCGAAGTCTTCCGAGTGGGTATTGAGCTCCACGGCGATGGCCTCGTTGCTCATCATCGTGGCGCGATCCACGTCGAAGCTCTGGTTCAACAGCCACTTCGACAGGCCAAGTGCCTTGGTGGGCCCGGATGCAAGCCGCCCGGCCCACTCCCCCGCGGTCGCCGCCAACTCGTCTCGGGGCACCACCTTGTTGACCAGACCCAGCCGCTCAGCTTCGGCCACCGGCAGGTCGTCGGCGAACAACACCAATTCCTTCGCCTTGTGGAGGCCGATGGTGCGGGGCAGGAGGTAGGCACCCAGGGCGTCGACCACCAAGCCCCGACGGCTGAACACCTCGATGAACTTGGTGCCTTCTGCGGCGATCACCAGGTCGCAGGCGAATGCCAGGTGTGCGCCCATGCCGGCAGCCGTTCCGTTGACCGCGGCGATGATCGGCAGCTCGCTGTCGAGGATGGCGGGAAACAGCGTGTACTGCCCGTCGAGCATCATCCGGCGTGCGTCGCCAACCGCTCGCTCGGGCACACCTTCGGGGCGCTCCGAAGGAACCCGGTGGCTCAGGTCTGCGCCGGGGCAAAAGAGCTTGTCACCTGCGGCGGTCAGCACGATGGCGCGGGCGGCGTAGCTGCCGTTGAGCTCATTGATCAGGTCGCGGATGCGGTCGCGACACGGCGGCGAGAGTGCATTGCCCTTCTCGGGCCGATCGATGGTGATCCAGGCCACCTGGTCGACGATCTCCAGCCGAACCTGCTCGTCAAGGGGGCGGTCGGTGCTGCTGGCCTCGGCCATGGGGTACTCCTGTGGGTCGATCGAACCCGGTGGGCTTCACGCCCAAGCCGGATCTGACGTTGTATCAGGAACGGCGGGACCTGTGTGACAACGGCGCCGGGCGGGCACACTGGTGGCGTGACGGTGCCGATGTGAGAGAACGCTGGGATGTGGTGGTGGTGGGCTCCGGCCCCAACGGTCTGGCGGCCGCAGTCACCTTGGCGGCGGCGGGCCGCAGCGTGTTGGTGCTGGAGGGCAACGCCACCCCGGGGGGAGGCACCCGCACCGAGGCGCTGACGCTGCCCGGGTTTCGTCACGACGTGTGCTCGGCGGTCCACCCGCTGGGAGGCGGGTCGCCGGCATTCTCCCGGTGGCCACTGGAGCGCCACGGGCTCCGCTGGCTGCACCACGACATTCCCCTTGTCCATCCCCTGGACGACGGTCGAGCAGGCGTTCTGCGTCACTCCCTCGAGGAGACCGCCGCCGGGCTCGGCGCCGACGGCGACGCGTACCGGGCCATGATGGGCCCCCTGAGCGACAACTGGCCCAAGCTTGCCGATGCCTTTCTTGGTCCGATGCTGCGGGTGCCTCGCCATCCGGTCGTTTTGGCCCGCCTGGGACTGGCCGGCATCACGCCCGCGACCATGGTGTCCGATCGCTACTTCGCCACCCCGGAGGCCGGTGCGCTGCTGGCCGGTAACGCCGCCCACTCGTTCCTCCCGCTCAACCGGCCGCTGACCACCGCACTGGCCCTGGCGTTGATGGCCCCGGCGCACCAGAGCGGCTGGCCAATTGCCGCGGGTGGTTCCGCCGCCATCAGCGCAGCGCTGCTCGGTTACCTCCATGAACTGGGCGGCGAGATTCGGTGTGACACAACGGTGCGCACGCTGGGCGACCTCCCCCCGCACGACGTGGCCATCTTCGACACCGACGCGGCTGCGTTGGCCGCCATCGCCGGGGCGGCGATCCCCCGACGGGTGCGTCGCTCCTTCGCCGGGCGCCGACGCGGCCCAGGCGTGTTCAAGGTGGACTGGGCGCTCGACGGCCCGGTGCCGTGGACCAATCCCGACGCCCACCTGGCCTCCACCGTCCACCTTGGGGGCACGGCCGCCGAGATCGCTGCCGCCGAGGCCGAGGTGGTGCGCGGTCGCAACCCGGCGCGGCCCTTTGTACTGGCCGCACAGCCCGCGACGGTCGATCCCACGCGCGCACCCGCCGGCAAGGCGGTGCTGTGGGGCTACTGCCATGTGCCCAACGGTTCCACCGAGGATCGCACCGACGCCATCGAGGCCCAGATCGAGCGCTTTGCACCCGGTTTCCGCGACCTGATCCTGGCCCGCGCCGTGCGCTCACCCCATGACCTGGCCGCCGACAACCCCAACCATCCCGGCGGCGACATCACCGGCGGATCACTGGCCGGGCTCGGGTTGATCGCACGGCCGCGGCTCACCCCGCATCCCTACGCCACCGGCAACCCGGGCATCTGGTTGTGCTCCGCCTCGACGCCGCCAGGAGCCGGGGTGCACGGAATGTGCGGCTGGAACGCCGCCCAGGCGGTGCTCGCAGGAACGCCGGCCTGACCGACCCGCTCGCCGCTACTCGCCGGCAGGGGTGTTTGAGACCTCGATGTAGTCGCGGCAAGGTTGACCCCGCAGCGTGTTGCATGCGGGCAGACCTTCAGGAATCTCCAGGCCGTCGACCTTGGGCATCACCAGGCTGGTGGCGTGTTCGCCACCTCGGCCGATGGTCACCTGCGTATCGGCGGGCGCCTCGGGATTGACGAACGACCACAACGGTCGGCTTCGGCCGGGACTCTGCACGCTGACGCGCAGCCTGGAGCCCTTGCGGAAGATGTGGGTGACGCCCATGATCGGCACCCGTCGATGCACCCATTCGTCCGGCTTGAGCACCTCCCGGTCACGTTGAATGAAGGTGTACTCCACCTGATACTCATCGGTCAGCTCGGCATACTCCCCGGCGTGTTGCAGGGCGAGCCAACCAGACTGGACGTAGGTTTCCTCGCCATCGGGACGCACCTCGGTGAGATCCACCTGCACTGCGCCGTCGTCAGCGCCCGGCTTCACCCACATGTCGAGGTAGCCAGGGCCGGCCAGCACCAGGTCGTTGGTCAGCTCTGGTGTTGCGTAGGCCACCAGGTTGCCCTCCGGGGCCTGCTCATAGTGAATGGGTAGCTTCGTCTGAGAGTACTGAAAGTCGGTGGAGCTTGCGGAGGTGGTCGCCAGCCTTCCGGAATCCGGTTCGTATTCGAAGCTGTCTGCGCCCTCCCCGGACGGCGCAGCATCGCTGAGTAGCCGATCGTCGTCGAAATACCAGGTGGTCTTCTTGGCATCCTTGGGTGGATACTGGTCGAAGTCCCAGCGCACCCGCTCGCCCGTGGTACCGACCGGGTTGGTGTCGGCGCCTGACTCGACCAGCACCTGCACCGGCGACTCGGCGTCGTAGGCCGCCTTGGCACCCTCGAAGTCGTCCGGCAGATGATCGGCGAAGCGGTTTTCCCCGAAGTTTTGATCGATGCCGAAGTTCTCCTCGAACACTGAGCCTGATGCCTGACGGATCCCGTCGGCGATGTTGGGGATCTCGCCGGCGACGTAGAAGGACAGGAACTCATACCAGTCGGTGATCAGCATCGGGCTGTACCCATCGGGGTGGTGCCCGTTGTAGAGCTTGAAGCGATGAAACGTGTCGGGGTCGAACTTGTTGAACAGATAGGGGAATCGTCCGCCGGTCTGTTCATCCTGATACCCGCCGGTGAGGAACGTTGGCACTTCGATACGCGGCACGAGCAACTGGAGGAACCGGGCCGCCGCCGAAGGCGGGAAGTTCACGAGCGCCTTGCCGAACTTGCCGAAGTCCAGGTTTTGGCTGCGGATCAACTGGTTGGCGCCACAGGTCTTGTCGCCTTTGGCGATGCGCTCGCCATCCCAGGACTGGCCGCCGGCTTCGGCCTGCCTGGTGCGCTCCTCCAACCACTGCTTGGTGAACCCGCCGTTGTAGACGCCTCCCGGCCACTGCTCGCGCCAAGGGTCGTCGATCACCGACTGCGGTGCGATGGCCGCCAGGTGAGGCGGCCTGGTCGAGGCCACATACAACTGGGCGATGCCCGCATAGGACAGTCCCACCATGCCCACCTTGTTACCCTTCACCCAGCTTTGGGCGGCAATCGCCTCGATTGCGTCGTAGCCATCGGCCTGCTGGGCCGGGTTGAACACCTCGAAAACGCCACCCGAGCAACCGGTGCCCCGCATGTTGACACCGACGGTGGCGAACCCGAGGAGGCCCGCGATCATCGAGCCCGGTTGGGGTTCATCGGGCTTGGAGGGTGAATAGCCGCTGTATTCCACCACGGTCGGATAGGGACCGTCTTCAATCGGGCCCGGAAGAGACACGTCGACCGACAGCGTGACCCCGTCGCGCATCGTGACGTAACCGAACCCGTCGCCAAGCTTCTGCTTTGCGTAAAAATCGTCGCCTGCGACCTCATCGACGCCCAACACGCGCACGTCGGCGCTGATTTTGCCACCAAACCGGACCCGATAGATACCGGGGAACAGCACATCGCCATCGATCGTCGGAAGGTCACCCTCACCGGATTGCACCGTCAGGGGTTTGTCTGGGATGTAGGCGAAATGCGCCTGGCCCTCGTCGTCGGCCAGCAGCGTCAGGATGACCTGCCCATCGGAGTTCTCCAGCGCCACCGCCGCCGACTTCTTGGCGCCGGTCACGGTCAGCGTCTCCACCCCGGGGGTGATCGTCAGTCCGGTCGCCTCGTCCTCGTGTGGGCCCAGTTCGGCCGCGCTGGGGGCAGCCATGCCCGGGGCGGTGCGCACGAACTTGGCAACCGGGTCACCCGCCGGCGCCTTCTTCGCTGCGGCGTCATCATTGCCGGAGCAAGCGGTGAGCGCGGACCCCACCAGTAAAGGTACGGCCGCGAGCATCGCCAATCGACGCCTGTGCAACATGTGGATTCCCCCTGGGATGCCGAAGTGAGCCGTGTCACCGTAGGGTGCGTTGTGCAACGCGTTCCACTCCTCAGACCGCTCGGCTCATATGAAATATCACTCACTGCCAGGCATCGGACCTGATGTGACCGGCTCAAACCCCACTGGCGCCGATGCCCTCGACGTTCGCATCTACTCCGATGTGGTGTGCCCGTGGTGCTATATCGGAAAGCGTCGATTTGAAGCGGCACTGGCGCTCCCCGAGTGCCCCCCGGTGCGGGTTCGCTGGATGCCGTTCCAGCTTGACCCTGGCGCGCCGGCGCAGGGCGAGCCGGTCGCCGAGGCATACGCCAAGAAGTTCGGCGGCGCGGCCCGGGCCCAACAGATCATGGCGCAGGTGACCGAAGCCGCCGCGGGCGAAGGCTTGGAGTTCCACCTCGACCGCGCCATCCGCTCCAACACCTTTGACGCCCACCGGCTGCTGTGGTGGGCGGGCTCCGTCGGAGAAAACCCTGAGACGAGCACGAGCACAGGCTCGGGCTCGGGCTCGGGCTCGGGCTCGGGCTCGGGCTCGGGCTCGGGCTCGGCGAGGTTGCCGGGTCAACATAGCGCCCTGAAGGAGTCACTGCTGGCCGCCTACTTCAACGAGGGCCTGGACGTGTCCGACCACCGCGTGTTGGCGGCCCGGGCAGCCGAAGTGGGCCTGGACACCGACCAGGCCACCGAGGTGTTGGCATCGGGAACCGGCACGGACGAGGTGCGATCAGAACTGGCGGATGCGATGGCACATGACGTGACCGCCGTGCCGACCTTCATCCTGGACGGCCGCCTCGCCATCCCCGGTGCGCAGGACCCGGCCACGATCGCCCGCCACCTCGCTCGAATCGCTGCATCAACCACCCAGTAGCGGGCGGAGGAAACACGGCGCTGAAACCACCCCGTCGGCTCACACCGCTTACGGACATGCCTCTGCATCAACCGAAGGTCAGGTCGAACAACGCTCGCTTTAGTGGATAAACGAATGTGATTTCAGGTCTATCCTCAGTACCCGGACTCACCTACTGACAGAAGGAACCCTCTAAACAGCACACGTCAGGCCGACGGCTGCGGGCAGCCCAACCAAGCACAACGGCAACCTGCGGTCCGTGCGAGCCACGACGAGCGGCGACTCCGGCAGGCGGCATCTTCGGTACGTCGGCGTCGGGCGCCCTGTGGTGGAACCGCGACAACGTCTGGCTCGACGACAACCAACGGCTGGTACCCCTGTGGGCGTTCGGTTCCTCGGGCAGATGGAAACCGACCCGAAGAGATGCTGGTCCTGGTGGTGCCAAGCCACTACCAGGGTAGGACAATGCCTACTTGGCGCTTGGGGCGATCTCCGACAGGTACTGCTCGATCTGTGCCTGGGGCAACTCGCCCGAGGCACGGTGCGTGACGTTGCCGTCGGCATCGAGAAACACGAAGTAGGGAAACCCCGAGAGACCGTAGGCCGTTGCCGCATCGCTCTGGGCGCTGTCCACCAGCACGGGGTCATCCCAGCCGGTGGATGCCACCCAGGCGGTCGGGGGCTCGGAGCCGGCGTCCTCCTTGACGCCCGTGGACACCAACGTGGCGCTGACTCCCTCCGGGAGCAGGCCACCGTCGATCCACTGGGTGAGCTTGGGCACCTCGCGCTGGCAGTGCGGACACCAGTGAGCACCAAACACGACCATGGCCGGACCGTCGCCGACGGTCACCGGATCATTGACAAAGTTGGCACCCGTCAGCTTGGGGGCGGCCATGCCGATCGCCGCGTCGCCCTCGGACTGCTCGAACGCCGGCAAGGCCTCGCCGTCCACCTTCACCGGACGGAACTCCGAAGTCGCCTTGTCGCCGTACGCGGCGTCCGCCGCCTGGGCGCTGTCCTTGCTCCCCGCAGCACTTTTTTCGTCGCCGCCCGACGCGCCCAGAGCGATGCCGGCGGCGATCACGATCACCACCACAACGCCGGCGATGATCGCCCACACCGGAACCGAGCCGGTCGACTCTGGCTTCTGTGTGTACCCGGGGATGGCGGGACGGCCGCTCAGCTTGGGACGATTACTCATGGGAACCTCGTGGGGTCGCTGGTGACGTTTGGGTATCGGAGCTGGTGGCCTCGGCGTGTTCTGAGCGAGGCGCCATCGCCACCAATGTGGCGATCAGGGCCATCGTCGTGAAGGCCATCATGGGAATGGAGATGTAGTGCAGCTTCCAGATCCACAGGATCGAGCAGGGCGCCGTCGGGTCGCAACTGCCCCCAACAGTCTCAGGCACACGCTCGTGGATGTAATGCCAGGTGGAGATGCCGGCGCCGATCGCTGCCAGCGGCCACACGGTGAAACGCACGGCTGAGTCGCGCCTGAGCGCCGCCACGCCACACACCACCACAAGCGGGTAGATGGCGATGCGCTGGTACCAACACATGGTGCACGGGGTGTACCCGGCGCCGAGCGACAACTGCAGGCTGCCGAACACGGCGACCGCAGCCACCAGCGTGGCCAGCCAGAGCGCCGCCGGAGCCACCGACTGGCGCAGCTGCGACCACCAAGGCGTGCGGCCCCGAAGCAGCCACAGCGCACCGCACAGCACCAACCCCAGCTGACCTGCGACGGTCAACAGGGCATAAAAGGTGTTGAGCACATCCTGGTTCACGGAGCTTCAGCGGGCCTTCACGTCGGGAATGGCATGGGGGAGACGCCTCCAGTGTGCCGGAGTTCGCGCCGGAGCACGTGTCGCACGGCCGATTGCCGTGAGCGGCCTCAGCCGAGGGTCACGAACCAAGGCGTTCGATGATGGTCACGTTGGCCTGACCGCCACCCTCACACATGGTCTGCAGCCCGTACCGGCCACCGGTGCGCTCCAGCTCGCCGAGCAGGGTGGTCATCAGGCGGGCACCGGTGGCGCCGAGGGGGTGCCCCAGCGCAATGGCTCCGCCGTTGACGTTCACTTTGTCGTGGGGCACTTCCAGGTCCTTCATCCACGCCAGCACCACCGAGGCAAACGCCTCGTTGATCTCAACCAGGTCGATGTCGTCCATGGTGAGGCCGGACTTCTGAAGGGCGTAACGGGTGGCCGGGATGGGCGCTGTCAGCATCCACACGGGGTCGTCGGCGCGCACCGACAGGTGGTGGATACGGGCCCGAGGCGTAAGGCCGTGGTCCTCCACCGCCTGCTCGGAGGCGATCAGCAACGCCGCCGACGCGTCCGAGATCTGGCTGGCCACCGCCGCAGTGATCGTGCCTCCCTCCTCCAAGGGCCGGAGGCTGCGGATCTTGTCCCAATTGGGTTCGCGGGGTCCTTCGTCCGCCATCACCTCGCCAAACGGGGCGATCTCGGCATCGAAACGGCCTTCTGCCCGTGCCCGGATGGCCCGCTCGTGGCTCTCCACCGCGAAGGACTCCATCTCGTCGCGGCTGCAGTCCCACTTGTCGGCGATCATCTGCGCCGAACGAAACTGGCTGACCTCCTGGTCGCCGTATCGCTCCTGCCAACCCAACGAGCCACTGAACGGGTCCGGGTAGCCGAACTGGTCGCCGACCAACATGGACGAGCTGATCGGAATGGTGGACATTTGCTGCACCCCGCCGGCCACGATCAGGTCCGACGTGCCCGACATGACCCCCTGGGCGGCAAAATGCACGGCCTGTTGTGACGACCCGCACTGGCGGTCGATGGTGGTGCCCGGCACGTGGTCCGGCAGCCCGGCCGCCAGCCAGCAGGTGCGGGCGATGTCGCCGGCCTGGCCACCGATCGTGTCGACACACCCGAAGATCACATCCTCGACTGCCCCCGGGTCCACGCCGGTGCGCTCCATCAGCGCCTTGAGCGAGTGGGCACCCAGGTCGGCCGGGTGCACGGCCGAGAGGCCCCCTCCCCGTCGCCCCACCGGGGTTCGGACTGCGTCGACGATGTAGGCCTCGGCCATGGTGATCCTCCCGATCGGCAGGTTGCACAACGGCCAACCTGCTCCTGGTTTGCCCCAGTCTGACGCCTCGTCAGAAACCGGGCCAATGAGGGCGCCCAGCACCACCCGTGGGGAGGCCTTCAGGGTTCAGTCGTCGGCGAGACGCATCTCGGACATATCAAAGTAGGCCCGCAACGTGGTGACACGCGCGTCATCGTCGAAGGTCATGACGTCGATGGCGGTCATCACCATCTGCTGGTCGCCCAACATCGGTCGGATCTCCATGAGGAACGCGACCTCGCCGCCACACACGTTGACCTTGATCAGGCGGAGCTCGATCTCTGGAGCCAGCTCGCGCGAGCCGTCCCAGAACGCGCCGATCGCGTCGAGGCCCTGGTGCTTGGGCGAGCCCACCGGGTCCTCCACCCAGGCGTCATCGGCAAACAACGACAGGTAGCCCGCCCGATCGTTGGTGGAGAAGAACTTGATGTAGCTCTCGACGGCCGAGAGGATGGCTGCTGGATCTGCTGACATGACCGAGACGCTACCGGGGCGGCCTTCAGGCCACACCTGAGTCGTCCAGCGAGTCGTCCCCATCTTTCGCCCACTCGCTCCTGCCGCGACCTTGGAGATCCACCGGGTACGCCTGCCACCCGCTCGCACCCAATGCTCCCAGCGTTGTTCCCCACGGACTGGCTGAAGCCGCGACGATCCCAGATGCGTGCGGAGTCAGAGCGCCAGGTGAAGCCGGAGCGCCTCATCGAGTGCAGCCAGTTGGACACCGGTGACCGTCCCGATGAGCGATCCGACCCGCTCACCCGCGATCGACCGAACCTGTTCGGCCTGCGCCTTGAAGTCGTGAGCAAGACCCGTAGTGGCGCTGGGGAGCAACACCTGAAACGGGTAGACCCGGTCGATGTTCGACGTGACCGGAACCACGGTGATCACGCCGCGGCCCAACCGTGCAGCCGTCGTGTTGGCACCGTCGTTGCTCACAATCACCGCAGGGCGCCGTTTGTTCGCCTCGGCGCCACGACTTGGATCGAGGTCCGCCCAGCGAATCTCTCCACGTCCCATCAGGCGAGACCGTCAGCGGCCGCCGCGTCCCAGAGGGCTCGGTCGTCGCCGTCCGCCCACTCGGTCCACGCGTCCTCGTAGGCAGCACCAAGCTCGGAGGCGCGAAGTAGTCGTACCGCCTTCTGAACCGCAGCTGATCGAGACCCAAGATGTTGGTCCTGCACGTAGGCGTCCAGGTACTCCACATCACTCTCGGGAAGGCTGACACTCAGCTTCATACTTCCATGCTACCGCGGGTAGGAACAGCCACGCACCAGGACGGAATCTGTGGCGTCGTAGCGATGGCAATCGGTGCCGTCAGGTTCACCGGCACCTCGACCCTGCTTGGCACCGCGTTTCGACTCGACTGCGTTGCCTCCCTCGATGACGAGGGGGACACAACGTCATCGGACCCGGAGGTCGCCAGCAGGTCGGCGACGGGACCGAGGTCCCTGCGGAGCCGGTCCTCAACGTTGATCGTCATGTCAGCGCCCTTCTCATCGACAACGCCGCTTTGTGCGCAGGTGTGCCGGAAATGCGTCCGGGGGCCCTAGCCTGGACGTTCTCATGAGCCTTCAGTCCCCCACCACAGAGTCCCCCTACGCGTCGACGGCCGACGAGTCCCTGAACACCGAACCCGCCCGCTCCGAGCCCATTGCCACCGCGCGGCTGACACACTTGCAGCGTTTGGAGGCCGAGAGCATCCAGATCATGCGGGAGGCGGTCTCCGAGTCGGAGAACCCGGTGATGCTGTATTCGGTGGGCAAGGACTCGGCCACCATGTTGCACCTGGCCCGCAAAGCCTTTTACCCCTCGGCTCCACCCTTCCCGCTGCTACACGTCGACACCACCTGGAAGTTCAAGGCGATGTACGAGTTGCGGGACTCGATGGTGGCCGAGGCCGGGATGGAGCTGTTGGTCCACCAGAACCCCGAGTGCATCGAGCGGGGCATCAACCCGTTTGATCATGGCTCGGCGGTGCACACCGACATGTGGAAGACCCAGGGGCTCAAGCAGGCACTGGACAAGTACCGCTTCGATCTTGCCTTCGGTGGAGCACGCCGCGACGAGGAGAAGTCGCGGGCCAAGGAGCGGATCTTCTCGATCCGCTCCGATCAGCACCGTTGGGATCCCAAGGCACAGCGGCCCGAGTTGTGGCGCACCTACAACGTGCGCCACC
The DNA here is from genome assembly GCF_000299415.1 of Candidatus Microthrix parvicella Bio17-1. Classification (NCBI taxonomy): domain Bacteria; kingdom Bacillati; phylum Actinomycetota; class Acidimicrobiia; order Acidimicrobiales; family Microthrixaceae; genus Candidatus Neomicrothrix; species Candidatus Neomicrothrix parvicella. Next base: position 4,053 of record NZ_AMPG01000003.1, on the reverse strand, counting down.
GGCCTGGACAGTCGCTGCGGGTGTTCCCGCTGTCCAACTGGACCGAGCTGGACATCTGGCAGTACATCCACCGCGAGCAGATCCCCATCGTGCCGTTGTACCTGGCGGCGCCCCGACCGGTGGTGGAACGCGACGGCGTGTTGATCATGGTCGACGACGACCGGATGCCGCTCGATGAGGGCGAGGTGCCCCAGATGCGAAGCGTTCGGTTCCGCACGCTCGGCTGCTACCCCCTCACCGGCGCGGTGGAGTCCACCGCGGACACCCTGACCGCGGTGATTCAGGAGATGTTGTTGACCACCACGTCGGAGCGTCAGGGCCGCGTGATCGACTTCGATGCGTCGGGTTCGATGGAGGCCAAGAAGCAGGAGGGCTACTTCTGATGGCCGATCAAACGATCCAGGACGGTGTCAACGCGTTGATCGCCGAGGACATCGACGCCTACCTCGACGTCCACGAGCACAAGGACATGCTGCGCTTCCTCACCTGCGGCAGCGTGGATGATGGGAAGAGCACCCTGATCGGGCGCCTCTTGTACGAGTCGCATCTGGTGTTCGACGACCACCTGGCAGCACTCGAGGCCGACTCGCGCCGGGTCGGCACCCAGGGCGGCGACCTCGACTTTGCGCTCCTGGTCGATGGCTTGTCCGCCGAGCGTGAGCAGGGCATCACCATCGACGTGGCCTACCGGTTCTTCTCCACCGAGCGCCGCAAGTTCATCGTGGCCGACACGCCCGGCCACGAGCAGTACACCCGCAACATGGTCACCGGTGCCTCCAACGCGGACGCCGCCGTCATCCTCGTCGACGCCCGCAAGGGCCTCCTCACCCAGACCCGCCGCCACAGCTATCTGGTGTCGCTGTTGGGCATCGAGCACGTGATCGTCGCCATCAACAAGCTCGACCTGGTCGACTACTCCCAGGAGATCTGCAACGACATCGAGGCCGGTTACCGGGAGCTGGCCTCCGAGCTGGGCATCGACGACGTGACGTGCATCCCGATCTCGGCGCTCAAGGGCGACAACATCATCACGGCCAGCCCCAACACTCCCTGGTACGGGGGGCCCACCCTGCTCCAACACCTCGAAACCGTCGAGATCGCCGACCGCGGCACGCGCAGTCCGTTCCGCATGCCGGTGCAGTGGGTCAACCGCCCCAACCTCGACTTCCGCGGGTTTTCGGGGCTCATCGTCGGCGGCGACATCGCTGTGGGCGACCCGATCAGGGCACTGCCGTCGGGCAAACGCAGCACTGTCACAGAGATCACCACCTTCGACGGGCCGCTCGACCGCGCCGTCGCCGGGCAATCGGTCACCATCGTGCTCGACGACGAGATCGATGTCAGCAGGGGTGACGTGCTGTGCGCCGACGCCGACCCGCCCACCATCGCCGATCAGTTCGAAGCCCACATCGTGTGGATGCAGGAGGAGGAGTTGCTGCCCGGCCGCCCCTACCTGCTGAAGCTGGGCGCCACCACCGTCGGCGCCACGCTGTCGCCGCCGAAGCACACCGTCGATGTGAACACGCTGCAGCACCTGGCGGCCAAGACCCTGGGACTCAACGAGATCGGCGTGTGCACCATCACCACCGACCGCGCCATCCCGTTCGACCCCTACGAGGTCAACCGCGACATGGGCGGCTTCATTCTGATCGACCGGCTGACCAACGCCACCGTGGGGGCCGGCATGTTGCAGTTCGCCCTGCGCCGCAGCCAGAACGTGCACTGGCAGGCCCTTGACGTCACGGCCGAGTCACGGGGCACCCTCAAGGGTCACGGCGCCTCGGTGCTGTGGTTGACCGGCCTGTCCGGTTCAGGCAAGTCCACCATCGCCAACCGGGTCGAAGCCCAACTGCACGCCCAGGGCGTTCACACCTTCCTCCTCGACGGTGACAACGTGCGCCACGGGCTCAACCACGACCTGGGCTTCACCGACGCCGACCGGGTGGAGAACATCCGCCGAATCGCCGAGGTCACGCGGCTCATGGCCGATGCCGGGCTGGTGGTGCTCGTGTCGTTCATCTCACCGTTCCGGGCCGAGCGACAGTTGGCCCGCGAACGCGCCGGCGAAGGACGGTTCGTCGAGATCTTCGTCGATACCCCCTTGGCCGAGGCCGAGGCACGCGACGTCAAAGGCCTGTACGCCAAGGCCAGACGCGGCGACCTGAAGAACTTCACCGGCATCGACTCGCCCTACGAGGCACCCGATGACCCCGAGGTGCACATCGACACCCTCGCCATGTCACCCGACGAGGCCGCCGATGTGATCGTTCAACGCCTCCGCGAATCCGGCACCATCTCCTGACCCGGGCGATGCGCCACTGGGTGGCCTGATTCTTGACCGCCAGGACATCGTTCCGGTGTGTCAGGTGGTGTTCCGCAGGGACGCTCGGGCTCTGATCGACCCAATCCTGACGTGCTTCGTTGTCACAGGCATTCTTTACGATGGGAACATGAGTTCGAAGGTGCTCTTGACGGGAGCAGCAACCGCCATCGATCAGGCCAACACGGCGTTGGACAGCCTGTTTGCCGCAGGCGTCGCGCCCGCCGACGGCAAGGACGCCATCATGTGGCTCCGCGAGGTCGAGGTGTTGCGTCGCCGGGTCGACTCGGCGGCCACCCTGCTGGTCGGTGTCATCGACCAGCGAGCGTTGCATGTCGATGACGGGCATGCATCTGCTGGGACGATGGCCCAGCATGTCGCCAGGCTGTCCGGGGCAGAATCGTCAGCCCGGCAGAAGACCGCGAAGGCGTGCCGCGATCTCCCCATGCTGGCCGATGCATGGTCGAACGGCGAGATCGGCACCGAGCAGATGCACCTCCTCGGTCGGGTCCACTCCAACGAGCGGGTCGCCCCGGCCATGGAGGCCCGCCAGGACGAACTCCTGGCCGACGCGAACAACATGTCGGCGAAACAGTTCGAAATGAAAACGCGGCGGTGGGAACGGCTGATCGACGAGGACGGTCCCGAACCGGCCAACGAACGCAACCACAAGAACCGCAACGCCACGTTGCGGCCGAACCCATGGGACTCGTCGTGGGACCTCACCGGCTTCTTCGCGTCGTTGCAGGGCGTTGAGATGCGCGAGATCTTCGACGTGTTCGTCGAAGCCGAATTTCAGGCCGATTGGGCCGAAGCAAAAGCCCGGTTGGGCGACGCGGTGACCGGCGCGGATCTGAACCGCACGCCGGCCCAACGCCGCGCTGATGCGTTGTTCCGGATCTTCCAGGTCGCCGCAACCGCACCCGACGGTGCGATCCCGCCCGGGTTCATCCACAACATCCACTGGTCCGCCGCCGCGTTCGAAGAGATGCTTCGCTCGATGGAGCACGACCGGCCACCCAAGTTCGACCCCGACGACTTCATGTGCCGTAGCCAGGACGGCCACGACGTCGATCCGACCGAAGCGGGGGTGACCACCCTGTTCAGTCAGTTCCGGCGGATCGTCGTCGACGCCAACGGTGTCGTCATCGATCTTGGCCGTGCCCGACGGTTCACGGGGTCGGCCCGCACCGCAGCCACCGCCCCCCACACCTGTTGCGTGTGGCCCGGGTGTCACGTTTCGTTGAGCGCGTGTGAGGTCGACCACCTGATCGAGCACTCCCGCAACGGCCCCACCAACCCCTCAAACGCCTCGCCGCTCTGCGGCTTATGCCGCATTCGGCATAAGCCACATTATGCCGAATCCGTGATTATGCCGAACAGTGGTGCGGATGTGTTGGTGAGCGCGGAGTTTGGGTTGTCGTGTTCGGCATAATCCTGGGGTTCTGATCGAGGCTTCCTGTCCGCTATTGGACAGGAGAGTGACGATGAGTGGTCCGTTGGATGTTCGGGTGTGTGGCCCGTTGGTCCCGTTTCGGGATGGTTTCGTTGAGGAGCTGGGCCGGAGTGGCTATACGCCGTTGTCGGCTGCGAATCAGGTGCGTTTGTTCGCGCATGTGAGCCGGTGGATGGCCTCTGGTGGTCTCGATGTTGAGGCGCTTTGCGAAGCTGAGGCTGAGTTGTTCCTGGCTGATCGGCGTGCTGAGGGCTACACGTCGTTTCATTCGTTGAGG